>NZ_JBIAIV010000091.1:0-13727 GCF_042871645.1 Streptomyces sp. NPDC005774
ACAAGTTCCACTGCGCCGCCTGCGGCCACACCGCGCACGCCGACACAGTCGGAGCTGTCAACGTTCTACGGGCCGGGCTGGTCCGTCGCGACGCCGACCCGGCATAGCGAGAAGCCCCCTCGTTTACGAGGGGGAGGAGTCACAAGGCAGGCGGTACGGCCCGCACGGAGGTGCTGTGCGACGGCAGCACTGCAGCACCCGCAATGAAACCTGCTCCGGCAATGAGACGGTGGTGCGAAATATCGTTGGAGCTCTGCCCGTTGTGTGTGTTGGCGCCCCTGTGGTGGTCCTCGGCATGGAGTGGAGGAAGCAGGTTCTACTGCCGTTTGCCGGCCAATTCATGGCATGCCCGCGAGTCATCTCGGCCACCGTCGAACCCGTCTAGGCTGTGCCCATGGAGCAGCGCGAGATCATGCAGCGGGGCGTCGGCATCCTCACCGAGGCTCTCGAGATGCGGCGGCAACTCCGGGAGAACCCGGACGCCGAGGTGACCAGAAGCGGAGCGGTCTCCGCCCTTCTCGAAGAGATGCTGCCGCACATCCAGTTGCCGGCCGACGCGAGTCCCCGCGAGGTGGCGGAGATCGTCACCGAGAAGCTGGGACCCGCCATCGTGCACATCACCTCCGCCCTCACCTTCGCGTTCGTGCAGCTCGCCGAAGTGCATGACGCCGGCCGCACCGACGTGTCCTCCGCGGACGTCCTGCGCTCCATCTCGCTGCGTTACGAGCCCCGGCCGGAGCGGTAGGCGGCGCCCGCCCGACGGTTGAACGACCCCCGGAGGGGAAGGGATCCCACGGAGCCATGGTTGACAACGATGTCAGACCTCTCGGAGGTTTTGGTGTTCGGATCCCCGCTCAGACCGCGTCAGTCCGTCCCCCGCACCCCCCGCACCTTCCTCACCCCCCGCACCCCCCGCACCTTTCTCACCCCCCGCACCCCCCGCACCTTCCTCACCCTCCTGCTCGCCGCCCTCCTGGCCCTCGGTGTCCTCGCCGCGCCTGCCCGTGCCGTGGAACCGGAGGGGGGAAGCTGGACCGTGCGGCAGCCCGGCGCGGCGCGTGACGGCGTGAGTGCCGAGGTGCGCGTCGACGCCGTGGAGGGCACGGTGACCCTGGCCGCCCGCAGGGGCGGCGTCACCGTGCTCGAACCCGCGCCCGTCGGCATCGTCACCGACACCGCCGACCTCACCTCGAACCTGCGGCTGGAATCCCGCACTTCACGCGAGGTGGCCGAGCGGTACACGATGACCACCGGCAAGCAACTGCGCCGCACCGTCCGGATGACCGAGACCCGGTTCTCCTTCACCGGTACCGACGACGCCCGACTCGACCTACTGGTCCGGGCCGCGGACGACGGGGTCGCGTACCGCTACATCCTGCCGGGCGACGGCGACGGCGACGGCGACGGCGATGGCGACGGCGGCAAAAGCGGCGACGTCACCGTCGAGCGCGAGGCCTCCACCTTCCAGCTCCCCGCCTCCGCACGCGCCTGGCTCGCTCCCTACACCCCCAACTACGAGCGCCTGTACGTCCCGGACACCGCGGCAGGCGCCGCCGACGGCACGTACGGTTACCCGTCCCTCTTCCAAGTGGGCGACACCTACGCCCTGCTGACCGAGGCCGACGTCGACGGACGCTACGCGGCCGGCCGCCTGGTCCACGAACAGGGCAGCGGACGGTACACGGTGGAACTGGCCGACGACACCGTCACCTCCGCCGGCCCGCTCGCCACGCCCTGGCGCACGGCCGTCATCGGCAGCCTGGCCGGCGTCACCGAATCCACCCTGGTCGACGATCTCGCACCGGCCTCCCGCATCGCCGACACCTCGTGGATCAGGCCCGGCCCGGTCGCGTGGTCGTGGCTGGACGGATTCGCCGCGGCGCAGCGCAGCCTCGCCACCCAGCAGCACTACGTCGACTACAGCGCGGCGCACGGCTGGCCGTACATCCTGGTGGACGACGGCTGGAAGACCACCGACTGGATGCCCGAGCTGATCGACTACGCCCGGAAGCGGGGCGTACGGGTCCTGCTGTGGGCGCATTACACCGACCTGGACACGGCCGCGGAACGCGCCGAGTTCCTGCCCCGGGTGAAGGAATGGGGTGCGGCCGGACTGAAGATCGACTTCATGGACTCCGACTCCCAGGAGCGCTTCCGCTGGTACGACGACGTCCTGCGGGACACCGCCCGGCACGAACTGCTCGTCAACTTCCACGGCGCGACCCTGCCCAAGGGGATCCAGCGGACCTGGCCCCATGTGATGACGCTGGAGGCGGTCTACGGCGCCGAACAGGGCAATGTCCCCGCCGCCGGAATCGCCACCCTGCCGTTCACCCGCAATGTCGTCGGGTCCATGGACTACACCCCGATGGCCTTCCAGTTCGGTACCCGTACCGTCTCCGATGCCGCCGAACTCGCCCTGTCCGTGGTCTACGAGTCCGGCTTCCAGAACTACGCCGGGTCGGTCCGGGCCTACCGGGACCGACCCGAACTCGAGCGGTTCCTGGAGCAGGTGCCCACCGTGTGGGACGAGACCCGGCTGCTGTCCGGACAGCCGGGTCAAGGGGCGGCGTTCGCCCGGCGGCAGGGGGACCGGTGGTTCCTCGGCAGCGTGAGTTCCGGCGCGGCCGGCACCCAGGGCGTTCCGCTGGACTTCCTCGGCGGCGGGCGCTGGCTGGTGGAGGTCGTCCGGGACGGTGACGACGGCCTGGTCGGGGAACGGCGGACCGTCACCGCCCGCGACACCCTGAGCGTGCCGACGGCCGAGCACGGCGGTTTCGCCGGGATCGTCTGCCGTGCGGTGCCCGGCCGCGACAGCTGCGACCGGCCGGTGTCGCGGCTGCCGCTGACCGCGCTGGCCGTGGAGCCGGCCAGGACCGATGTGGAGGCGGGCGCGTCGGTCGACGTCGTCGGCCGGTTCGCGGTGGAGGAGTTCGGCCCGGCCGAGGATGTCTCGCTGACCGTGCGGGCCCCCGAGGGCTGGACGGTGAAGGGCGACGATCCGCACGCCGGGCGGCTGCCCGCCGGGCGTGACCTGAGGGGCGACTGGACCGTGAGTGTGCCGCAGGGCACGGAGTACGGCGGCCGGGACCTGGTGGTGACCGCGAAGTACCGTTCCCCGCACGGGCGGAGTGACCGCAGCCTCCAAGTCGAGCGCACCGTCCGGGTGTTCGTCTCACCACCCGGCGTCGACCATGTGAGTGACCTGCCGTTCGCCGCCGAGAGCAACGGCTGGGGGCCGGTGGAGCGGGACCGGTCCAACGGCGAGCGCGACGCGGCCGACGGCGGCACCCTGAGCATCCGGGGCACCGCGTACGACAAGGGGCTCGGCGTTCATGCCGCGAGCGAGGTCGTCGTCGAACTCGACAGCGCCTACCGGCGGTTCATCGCAGAGGTGGGGGTCGACGACGAGGTCGGCGGCAAGGGGAGCGTCGCCTTCGAAGTGCTCGCGGACGGCAGGGCCCTGGCCACCACCGGGGTGCTCACCGGCGCCGGCCCGGCCCGGCGGATCGACGTCGACGTCACCGGAGTGGAGCGGCTGACCCTGCGTGTCACCGACGGAGGTGACGGCCTCGACTCCGACCACGCCGACTGGGCCGGCGCCCGGCTGCTGATGTAGGCGTTCGCCGCACGTCTGCGACCGACGGTACGCGCCGTGCCCGTCGCCTCGGTGACGGGCACGGCGCGCTCGGACCGGGGTGCCGCCGAAGCCGGTCCCGTTCCCGCCGGGACCGCGGTGCACGGCCTGGCGGTGCACGGCCTTGCGGCCCGAGGGGGACCGGCAGCCCGTGGGACCCGGGGCCCTCCTGGGCGCCGCGCGGCAGGTCGTTCCGGACTCTTGACTCCTTACGCGCCAGTAGTCATCCTCGGCCCATAGGTTGCTCAGGTCATGACAATCGAGCGGTCGGGGCCGGACACCGGCCCCGACCGCCCGAAGAGCCGACCGTGCTGTTCCGTCGACGGAGGGACGTGGGCCGTGACCATCGCTCGACGCAGGTACGGCGGACGCCGTCATGTCGCCCTCGTCTCCCTGCTCCTGTTCGTGCTCGCCATGTCCCTCGGCCCGACGCCCAGTTCGGCGGCCGACGGCAACTGGTGGGAGCCGACCGCACGGCCGGCTCCGGACTCCGGCATCGGCGTCACCGGCGAACCCTTCACGGGTACCGACGTGCGCGGCGAGGTCCGCGGATTCGTCGACGCGCACAACCACCTCATGTCCAACGAGGCCTTCGGCGGCCGGCTCATCTGTGGCAGGCCCTTCTCCGAGAAGGGGATCGCCGACGCGCTCAAGGACTGCCCCGAGCATTACCCCGACGGCTCACTCGCGATCTTCGACTTCATCACCAACGGCGGTGACGGCAGGCACGATCCGGACGGCTGGCCCACCTTCGTGGACTGGCCCGCCCACGACTCCCTGACCCACCAGCAGAACTACTACGCCTGGGTCGAACGGGCCTGGCGCGGCGGGCAGCGGGTCCTGGTGAACGACCTCGTGACCAACGGTGTGATCTGCTCCGTGTACTTCTTCAAGGACCGCGGCTGCGACGAGATGACGTCGATCCGGCTGCAGGCGAAGCTGACGTACGACATGCAGGCCTACATCGACCGGATGTACGGCGGCACGGGCAAGGGCTGGTTCCGCATCGTCACCGACAGCGCCCAGGCCCGGCGGGTCGTCGAACAGGGCAAGCTGGCGGTCGTCCTGGGCGTCGAGACCTCCGAACCCTTCGGCTGCAAGCAGGTCCTGGACGTCGCCCAGTGCGACAGGGCCGACATCGACGCCGGGCTGGACGAACTGTACGACCTCGGCGTACGCAGCATGTTCCTGTGCCACAAGTTCGACAACGCGCTGTGCGGAGTCCGCTTCGACGAGGGAGCGCTCGGCACCGCCATCAACGTCGGCCAGTTCCTGTCGACCGGCACCTTCTGGCGGACGGAACGGTGCACCGGCCCCCAGCACGACAACCCCATCGGACTGGCCGCCGCGCCCGGTGCCGAGGCGGAACTGCCCGGGGACGTCGACGTCCCCGCCTACGACGAGGACGCCCAGTGCAATGTGCGGGGGCTCACCGACCTCGGTGAGTACGCGGTGCGCGGCATGATGAAGCGCAACATGATGCTCGAGATCGACCACATGAGCGTCAAGGCCACGGGCAGGGCGCTCGACATCCTCGAGGCCGAGTCCTACCCCGGCGTCATCTCCTCGCACAGCTGGATGGACATCGACTGGACCGAGCGGGTCTACGGTCTCGGCGGCTTCGTCGCCCAGTACATGCACGGCTCGGAACACTTCGTCGAGGAGGCGAGGCGCACCGAGGCGGTGCGGGACGAGTACGGCGCGGGCTACGGCTACGGCACCGACATGAACGGCGTCGGCGGCTGGCCCGCCCCGCGCGGCGCGGACGCGCCCGACCCCGTCACGTATCCCTTCCGCAGCGCGGACGGCGGGTCCGTCATCGACCGGCAGACCACCGGCGAGCGCACCTGGGACCTGAACACCGACGGAGCCGCGCACCACGGCCTGGTCCCCGACTGGATCGAGGACATCCGGCGCGTCGGCGGCCAGGACGTGGTGGACGACCTCTTCCGGGGTGCCGAGACCTACCTCGGCACCTGGGGCGCCTCCGAGCGGCACCGGCCCGCGGACAACCTCGCCAAGGGCGCTTCGGCGACGGCGAGTTCGGCCGAGTGGAACCCGTTCACGAGCTACGCGCCCGGCCGTGCGGTGGACGGCGACCGGGGCACCCGCTGGGCCAGCGACTGGAGCGACGACCAGTGGCTGCGCATCGACCTCGGCGCCATGCGCGAGGTCGGGCGCGTCACCCTCGACTGGGAGCGCGCGTACGGGACGTCGTACCGTGTCGAACTGTCCGCCGACGGCACCGTCTGGCGGGCCGTCGGGTCCGTCACGGCCGGCGACGGGGGCCTCGACACGGTCCGCTTCACCCCGCGGCAGGCCCGCCACGTCCGCGTCGTGTTCCTGGACCGGGGGACGGAGTGGGGCTATTCCCTGTACGAGGTCGGTGTGCACGGCAGGTGACGGACCGGCGCGGGCCGACCGCGCCGGTCCGACCGATTCGTTGCGACCGAGTTGTTGCAACCGGACCGTTTCGGCCGGGCAGGGTCAGCTGTGCCGGGGCAAGGCGTCGTCCAGCAGGGCCCGGACCGCGTCCAGGGCGGCGGCGCGGTCCGCGGGGACGAGGCCGATCCGGGTGCGGCGGTCGAGCAGGTCGCTCTCGTCGAGCGCTCCCTCGTGGCGCACCGCCCACAGCAGTTCGGCCCCGGTCACCGGATGGCCGGGCAGGACGGGACCGCCCAGCCGGGCGTCGCGCACGCCGAGGGCGTGCACGGCGGGTGCTTCCGTCCCGTAGTGCCGCACGAGGCGGCGGGGTGTGGGCAGGGCGGCGAGGACCTGCGGCGACGCGGCGCCCACCAGGGGCAGGGACGCGGTGCGCGACGGGCCGGCCGGCAGCCGGCGGACGCGCACGGCGGTGTCGACGGCGTCCTCGGCCATCCGCCGGTATGTGGTGAGCTTGCCGCCGACCACGGTGACGACGCCTTCGGACGAGGTCAGCACCGCGTGCCGCCTCGAGACGTCGGCGGTCCTCGGCGCCGTACCGGACCCCTCCGCCGAGGTGTCCAGCAGAGGGCGCAGGCCCGCGAAGGCCCCCACGACGTCGGCGCGGTGCAGCGGGACGTCCAGGACCGAGCACAGGACGTCCAGGAGGAAGCCGATGTCCGTCTCGGGTGCCTCGGCGACATCGGGGACGGGGCCGTCCACGGGTTCGTCGGTGAGCCCGACGTAGACCCGGCCGTCGTCCTGGGGCAGGACGAGGACGAAGCGGTTGGTCTCTCCGGGGACCGGGATGTGCAGACCGGCCGGAAGCGGGCCGAGGCTGTCCGGGCGCAGCACGAGGTGCGTTCCGCGCGAGGGGCGGATCCGGATGCCGTCGACGAGGCCCCCCGCCCAGACGCCGGATGCGTTGATCACCGCGCGGGCGCGTATCCCGCCCTCCTCACCGGTGAGTTCGTCGCGGACCCGGGCACCGGAGGCGGTCAGGTCCAGGGCCCGGACCCGGGTGAGGATCCGCGCCCCGTGCGCGGCGGCGGTGCGGGCGAGGGCGGTCACCAGCCGGGCGTCGTCGGTGAGCCGGCCGTCCCAGGACAGCAGGCCGCCGCGCAGCCCGTCGGCCCGTACGGCGGGAGCCAGATGGCGGGTCTCCGTCGCCGAGATCCGACGCGGCGCGGGCAGGGTCGCACGCGCGGTACGGGCCGCCAGCCGCAGGGCGTCACCGGCCCGGAAACCGGCCCGCGCCAGGGCGGCCCGACCGGGGGAGACCAGGGAGGTGAGGGGCAGTACGAACGGCTGCGCGCGCACCAGATGGGGGGCGGTGCGCTCCATCAGTACCCCGCGCTCGACCGCGCTCTCGTGGGCGACGTCGAGCTGTCCGGAGGCGAGATAGCGCAGCCCGCCGTGGACCAGCTTGCTGCTGAAACGGGAGGTGCCGAAGGCCAGGTCGTGGGCGTCGACGGCGACCACGCTCAGCCCGCGGGACGCCGCGTCCAGGGCGGCCCCGGCGCCGGTGGCACCGAGCCCGACGACGAGGACGTCGACGACGGCGCCGCCCACCGCCGCGCTCAGGTCGCGGGTGCGGCGGCCGGCGGACAGGGACGACGCGGAGGGGGTCGGTCCGGTGCGGGAGGTCATGGGGCGAGGGTCCTCTCCAGGATGTCGCGCAGTTCCGCGAGGAGGGCCTCGTGGGTGAGGTCCGGATCGTCCTCGTCGGTCATGGTCCGCAGGGACAGGGTGAAGGACTGGACGACCAGCAGGACGGCCCGTGCCTGCCGTTCGGGGTGCCCGGCGCGCACCGAGCCGTCGGCGTGCCCCTCGCGCAGGGCGTCGGCCAGCAGTTCCAGCATGGCTTCCTGGCTCGCCCCGCGCCGGTCCAGCACGTAGGGCAGCAGCAGTTCGGGATCCACGCCGACGATCTTCTGGAAGAGCGGATGCCCACCGAACGCCCGCACCCCCGCCACGAGCCCGTCGACCATCCTCGCCCGAGTGGCCAGCCCCGGCCGGGACTTTGGGACGGCCCCCGTGGCCACGCCGATCCACTCCCGCGTCATGAGGTCGCCGACCAGCGTGCGCACATCGGGCCACCGCCGGTACAGCGTCATGCGGGAGACCCCGGCGCGGCGGGCCACGTCGGTGAGTGTGGTGCGGCGGACCCCGACAGCCAGGACACAGTCGCGCACCGCGTCGAGCACGGCGTCGTTGTCCGCTTGGTTGTGACGAATAGGCGTCATGTGTCACAGTGTAACGCCACGTGAGGCCGTCGGCGACGGCATCGCTCCCA
The DNA here is from genome assembly GCF_042871645.1 of Streptomyces sp. NPDC005774. NCBI lineage: Bacteria > Bacillati > Actinomycetota > Actinomycetes > Kitasatosporales > Streptomycetaceae > Streptomyces > Streptomyces sp. NPDC005774. Next base: position 8,355 of record NZ_JBIAIV010000091.1, read on the forward strand.
TCGACCGGTGAGGACGACAGTCATGGACATGCTGTGGAGCGGCTGGGGCGACCCGGCCAGGGCCAAGCCGCTGCCCGACACCGTGATCGGACTCCTGCGCGACATGCTCGGCGTCAAGCCGCGCCCGAACGCACCGGTCGCCCTCGGCGAAGTGACCGTCCCCGAAACCCGGTTGGAGCCTTCGGCGCGCCGTGCGCTGGCCGCCGCCCTGGGAGGTTCGGACGAGGGCGCGGGCGGTGGTGCGAACGGCGGCGAGGAGCACGTACGCACCGACCCGGAGACCCGGATCCGGCACACCCGCGGCAAGTCCACCCCCGACCTGCTGCGTATCCGGGACGGCGACGTCACCGACCTCCCCGAGGCCGTCCTGTACCCCGCGGGCCACGACCAGGTGCTCGCCGTCCTGCGCGCCTGCGCCGAACACGGCCTGGCCGTGGTGCCGTTCGGCGGTGGCACCTCCGTCGTCGGCGGACTCACCCCCGGCCGGCCGCGCCCCTTCGTCGCCCTGGACCTGCGACGCATGGACCGCCTGCTCGCCCTGGACCCGGTCTCCCGCACCGCCACCCTGCAACCCGGCCTGCGCGCCCCGCAGGCCGAGGCGCTGCTCGCCGAACACGGCTTCACCCTCGGACACTTCCCCCAGTCCTACGAGTGGGCCACCATCGGCGGCTTCGCCGCCACCCGCTCCAGCGGCCAGGCGTCCGCCGGCTACGGCCGCTTCGACGAGATGGTGCTCGCCCTCACCCTCGCCACCCCCGAAGGCACCCTCGACACCGGCCGAGCCCCGCGCTCGGCGGCCGGACCCGACCTGCGCCAGCTCGTCCTGGGGTCCGAGGGTGCCTTCGGTGTCATCACGTCGGTGACCGTACGGATCCGGCCCGTCCCCCGGACCCGTATCCACGAGGGCTGGCGCTTCGACTCCTTCGAGCAGGGGGCCGCCGCGCTGCGCCGCCTCGCCCAGGACGGGCCGCGCCCCACCGTGCTGCGGCTGTCCGACGAGACCGAGACGCTGATCGGCCTCGCCCAGCCCGAGGCGATCGGCTCCGGCACCGCGCAGCCCGCCGGATGCACGGCCGTCGCCGGCTACGAGGGAACGGAGGAGGACACCGCGTACCGCAGGCAGGGCGCCGCGGCCGTCCTGCGCGCGTGCGGCGGGACCCCGCTGGGCGAGGAGGCCGGCCGGAACTGGGCGCACGGCCGCTTCTCGGCCCCGTACCTGCGCGACTCCCTCCTCGACGCCGGGGCGCTGGCCGAGACGCTGGAGACCGCGACGTTCTGGTCCCGCGTGCCCGAGCTGTACACCGCCGTCCGCGACGCCCTCACCGGCACACTCACCCAGGCCGGCACCCCGCCCCTGGTGATGTGCCACATCTCCCACATCTACGAGAACGGCGCCTCGCTGTACTTCACCGTGGTCTCGGCCCAGGGCGACGGCGACCCCGTGGCGCACTGGACGCGCGCCAAGCACGCAGCCAACGAGGCGATCCTCGCCGCCGGCGGCACGATCACCCACCACCACGCCGTCGGCACCGACCACCGGAACTGGTACGTCCGCGAGATCGGCCCGCTGGGCACCGACGCCCTGCGCGCCGTGAAGCAGCGCCTGGACCCGGCCGGAATCCTCAGCCCCGGCGTCCTCCTGCCCATGGACTGACACACGGCCCACCGGCGGCTGTCCCACCGGGCGACCGCCCGGCCTCCAGCCGCCCGACCGCCCTGTCAGACCACGTCCCCTCCCCATCCCGTCGGCCCGCCCGGAGGCACCCGATGCGACAGTTCACCGCCGTCGTCAATCCCACCGCGGGCGGATCCACCGGAGCGGCCGCGCTGCTCGCCCTCGCGCGCCTGCTCCGGGAGGCCGGCGCCGAACTGCACACGGAGTACAGCCGCAGCCTGGCCCACGCGCGGGAACTGGCCCGTGAGGCGGGCCGACGGGGCCGGGTGGTGCTGGCGGTCGGCGGAGACGGCATCGCCGGGGGCGTCGGCGGCGCGCTCAGCGGAACCGGCGCGACCCTCGGTCTCGTACCGGCGGGCCGCGGCAACGACTTCGCCCGTGCCCTGGGCCTGCCCGCCGATCCCGCGGCCCTGGCCCGGATACTGCTGCACAACGAACCGCGGCCGGTCGACACCATCGAGGTCGAGTCCGCCGTCCACGACCGCGCCGTCGTCCTCGGCAGCGTCTACGCCGGTGTGGACGCGCTCGCCAACCGTCACGCCAACCGGTCCCGGCTGCTGCGCGGCTCCGCCTCCTACTACGCCGGCGGCCTGCGCGCGGTCACCGGCTGGCGGGCGGCGCGCTACCGGGTCACGGTGGACGGCGAGGAACACACCCACACCGGATACACCGTGGTCGCCGCCAACTCCGGCTACTACGGATCGGGCCGCGTCATCGCCCCCGACGCCCGCGTCGACGACGGAGTCCTGGAGATCGTGATGATCGCGGACGCCCCACGGCGGCTGTTCTTCAGCCTGATGAACGACCTCAGGACCGGTGCCCACGTCCACCGGCCCCAGGTACGGAGCCTGCGGGGCAAGGAGATCCGCATCCTCGCCGACCGGGACGTCCCCTACGGGGCGGACGGCGAGGTCGAGGCGGTTCTCCCGGTGACGCTCAGAGTCCTCCCCGGAGCGCTCCGAGTGCTCCGCTGACCGGCCCCGGCGGCCTCCGCGTCGACCCGGGAACATGCGATCCGTCCCACGCGCCGGACGTACCCGACTCATCGGGCGCGTCCGGCGCGACGGGTTCGGCGACGTGGGCCGCCGGCCCCGCAGCGGCACCTTGCGTCAGGCGGCGAGGCGGCGAGGCGGCCGGGCGGTCGGGCCGTCAGGCCGACTTGCCGAGGAAGGACAGCAGGGCCTGGTTGACCTCCTCGGCATGCGTCCACAGCAGGCCGTGCGGGGCGCCCTCGATCTCCACGTACTCGGCGCTCGGCAGTGCCTGGTGGAACGGGCGCCCGGTCGATTCGATCGGCAGGATGTTGTCCGCCGTGCCGTGCAGGATCAGGGCGGGTACGTCGATGGCGGGGATGTCACCCCGGAAGTCGGTGAACCACGTCATCGGCGCGGCCGCCGCGGCGAAGAACCCGCCCGAGGAAGCCGTGCACCAGCTGTTGCGAACGGCTTCCGGGCTGATCCGGCTGCCGAGGTTCTCGTCGAGGTTGTAGAAGTCCTTGAAGAACGACGTGTAGTACGCGTACCGGTCCGCCTTCACCGCCGATGAGAGGCCCTCGAAGAACTCGCGGGGGGCCGCACCGGTCGGGTTGTCGTCGGTCTTCAGCAGACAGGGCTCCAGCGAGGCCAGGAAGGCCACCTTGGCGATCCGGCCCGAGCCGAACCGGCTGACGTAGCGGGCGACTTCACCGGTGCCCATGGAGAACCCGACGAGTACGGCGTCCGAGAGGTCGAGGGTCTCCAGGACCGTGTTCAGATCGGCGGCGAAGGTGTCGTAGTCGTAGCCCGTCGTCGGCCGGCCCGACCGTCCGAACCCGCGTCGGTCGTAGGTGATCACGCGGTACCCGGCGTCGAGCAGCGCGGCGGACTGCTTCTCCCAGGAGTCGCCGTCGAGCGGGAACCCGTGGATGAGGACCACGGGCTGTCCGGACCCGTGGTCCTCGTAGTAGAGCTCGATGTCGGTGGAGTTCTCGCGTCCCACGGTGATGTGAGGCATGGGCTTTCGTCTCTCCTCGGCTCGGTGTCGGACGACCCGGCCCCGCGGCCCCGCCGGGGCAGCGCAACCGGGCGACCCCTCCAGGTTCGCGCGACCTGCGCGAGCCCGCATCCGGTCACGTGCCGATGAGGGGGCGTGGCTGCCGGGCCACGCCCCCTGGACGAGTCCTGCGCCGGTCTGCCGGCCCGGTGGCGCCCCACGAGGTCAGCCGTTGCGGGGCTGCACGGTCATGACCAGCCTGCGAGGGCGGACGGTGGCACGGGCCACCGGTTCGACGACCTGACCGGGGGACAGGACCGGCCGGACCCTGCGCAGGATCGTCGCGAGGGCGGTGACCAGCTCGGTGAGGGCGAAACGGTCGCCGATGCACTTGTGCTTGCCCGCGCCGAACGGGAGGAAGCCCGGCGGCGGACCGCGGTCCAGCCACCGGTCCGGGACGAAGGCCGACGGATCGGGAAACAGCTCGGGATCACGGTGGAGGGCATGCTGGCAGTAGGCGAGTTCGGTGCCCGGAGGCAGGGTCCACCGGCCGAGGCGGGTCTCGGTGACCGTACGCCGGGTGACGAGCCAGCCGGTGTGGTGCAGCCGCAGCGTCTCGGTGATGACGCGGTTGAGGAAGGGCAGCCGGGGCAGATCCTCGAAGGTCACCGCTTTCCCACCGAGAACCTCGTCGAGTTCGCCCAGCACCCGGTCCTCGACATCGGGATGGCGGGCGATTTCGTACAGCGCCCAGGAAAGCACCGATGCCGTCGTCTCCGTACCGGCCACGGCCAACGTCAGTATCTCGGAAGAGATCTGATGGCTGGTCAACGGCTGTCCGGTCTCCTCGTCCCTGGCTCGCAGCAGCAGGGACAGCATGTCCCCGGTGTCGCGTCCTGAGGCCTGCAGTTCACCGACCGCCGTGTCGATGGTGGCGCGCACGGCGTCGCGCGCCCGGTCGAAGCGACGGTTGACGGGCAGCGGCAGACGCTCGGCCCAGTCGGGCAGCATGACGCGGGACCCGACCCCGTTCATCACGACCGACAGATCACGGCGGAGCCGGCGGAAGGTTCGTTCGTCCAGGCTGCCGGAGAAGACAGTCTTGGCCAGCATGTCCAGAGACAGTTTGACCATTGCCTCGCGGACGTCGAGGGCTTGGCCGGGGCGCCAGCCGTCGGCGGCGCCGGACGCCTCCTCGCGCATGATGTCGACGTACCCGGCGATCTCGTTGTGGGTGAACGCCGGTTGCAGCTGGCGCCGTTTGCGGACATGGGTCTGCCCCGCGGCGGTGACCACGGAGTCACCCAGCAACTGGCCCATTTTTTCGAAGAATCTGCCCTTGTCGAGGCTCGGGCCGAGTTCGATGAGCATGGTGCGGATCAGGGCCGGGTCCTGGACGACGACCGTCCGTGTCCCGGGCTGCAGGGTGATCTCGACGAGTGGTCCGTAGGCGGCGCGGAGCGAGGCGATGAATCCCAGGTTGTCCCGCATGAGGTGGACCGCGTGGCCGAGGACCGGAAGCGATCCTGAGGCCCTGGGTATGGGGGGAGGAGGGGCGGAGAGCGTCACGTGGGGGTGCTCCCTTCACAGTGGTGTCCGGTGGTGTCCGGCGCGTTGATCACTTCCCTCCTACGAGGGGCGGCTAACGGTAGTCCGTTGTGATCAGGCGCTTGCCGCAGTGTGATGGGGAGAGGAGTCCGCTGCGGCAGATGGAGGAGATCATGGCT
>NZ_JBIAIV010000092.1:0-13371 GCF_042871645.1 Streptomyces sp. NPDC005774
TCGACCCCGGCGACGGTAGAAGCCGGCACGCCCGACCACATCCCGAACCCCTGCGAATCACCCCAACGAGGCACCCTCAGAAGATCTGCACCCAAAGGACAAGAGCGGTCATCGTGGACCAGGGAAAGGGCACCCTCAGCGTGCCACCGATCTGCGTCATACTCCCCGACGCCCAGGAAGTCCGCGGACGGCTGCACGCCCGCCGGCAGGTGAAGGACGGCTGGCTCTACCAGGTAGGAATCCTGCTGTGGCAGGACGGCATTAACGGCTCCGCCGAACCCGCCGAGCAACGAGTCTGGGTGAGTCCCGCACACGCTCGCCCTGTACCCGGTGTCTCCTACGAGTGAACCGCCCCGGGTTTGATGGAGACATCGAAGACCCGGAAGGATGCTGATCATGGCTGCCCACCCGCTCGCGGTCGTGACCAGTACCGTCAGCAGCAGACAGGGACAGTCCACGATCACGTGCCGCTTGCGGCCCGCGACCTTACCCCTCGCCCAGTCGGTGGGCGGCCGGCAGTTGGCGCGCGGTGCCAACTGGTTGGCACCGGCGGACAACGACGGGCCCGCCGGCTACTGCCACGCTCCAGGTCATGAAGATAACCGGAAAGCTCACCGTCGTCGGGGTCGCGGCCGCTGCCCTCGCCGGCGCCATGACCGTCGCGGCTCCCACCGCCTCCGCCACGTCCTACAACGGATGCGCGTATCCTCGCGTCTGCTTCTACCTCACCGCCAATGACTGGTCCGCGGCGGCGCCCAATGCCTCGTACCGCGACGTCACCACCTCGTACCAGAGCCTCGGTTCCAACAGCCGAGGCGCGAACCACGTGTGGAACACCCGCAACGACGACCGGGCGTATCTCCGCTACACCCAGGACGGCGGGACCTACTACTACTGCCTCAAGCCCAACTCGGGTGTCACGTTCAACTCGTCGCAGACTGTGACCGGCGTCAGGATCGACACGGCGGCCACCTGCCCGTAAGCACGTCACATCACGCCATGTGAACCCCGCCAGCCGCAAGGGCGTGGCGGGGTTCACGCATCGGGGCGTGGCCGGGCTACTGCTGGTGCTGCCGACGGTAGTCCTGAGGGCTGAGTCCATAGGCGGCGCGGAAGGCGCGGCTGAAGTGCGCGGGGTCGGCAAGGCCCCAGTGGGCGGCGATGGCGCGGACCGGCCGGGAGCGCAGACCGGGGTCGGCCAGGTCGCGACGGCAGCGCTCCAGCCGGCGGGCGCGGATCCAGCCGGCGACGCCGGTGTCCTGGTCCTGGAAGAGCCGGTGCAGGGAACGCAGGGAGATGTGGTGGGCCGCGGCGATCGCGCCCGGGGACAGGTCCGGGTCGCCCAGGTGCTGCTGGATGAAGGCGTGGATCTTCATCAGCAGGACCCGGTGGTGGGTCTGGGGCGGCATTGACGCAGCGGCGTCGAGGTGGTGGGCGAGGAAGGCGGTGAGCAGGTCGAGGGTGCAGGTGGCCAGGCGGGCGCCGTCCGCCGCGGTGTAGGTGGCGGCGCCCGCGGTCAGCTGCGTGAGGTAGCCGGACAGCACAGCGCCCATCCCCTCGCGTCCGGGCAACCTCACGGCGGTGAGCCGGTCGACCTTGTTCGCCGGGAGCGGCAGCAGGGCCCGGGAGAATTGCACCATCACCCCCTTCACCGTGTCCGCGCCGGCGGCCGTCCAGCCGTGCCAGGGGCGCGAGGTGTCGTAGAGCATCACGTCCCCGGGGCCGATGGTGGTGTCCCGGCCGGCCTGGAGTATCCGGTTGCCCCCACGCAGGACCAGCATCAGCTGGTAGGAATCAGGATCGGATTGCCGGATCAGCCGCGCCGACCGGCGGGTCTCCAGTGACGGGTAGGTCAGCGCGGACACCTGTACCGCGCCCAGGTCCAGCACTCGCGCGCTCGCCCGGAAGTCCGCCTCGTGGTCGCTGCGGATCACGTTGGGTATCAACGCGCTGGCCGTCATGTCGTGCCAGGAGCCGAACCGCTCGGCCACCGGCAGATCCTTCGTCCGGAACTCCGTCACCAGCACCATTCATCCCCCAGTACGTTGCCGCATCCAAGACCGTCTTGTCGGCGGTGAGCTCAACCCGCACGACCATGCTCTGGCCCTGGATCCGGCGCTGTCACGTTGTTGAGCGCCTGACCGCGTGTCGGGTGTGGTGGGGCCGGGTCCCGGCTTTCGTGCTCACGCCGCGGCCGGCAGGCCGGCGACGCCGGTGACCTGATCCCGGATCGCGAAGCACGTGGTCATCTCGGCGCGGTAGCCGAACGTTCAGTCACAGCCGGACGCCAGCGCTGGCCCCGCCCTGGCCGGCTACAGGTCGAATGCGAGGTGCTCAATGTCGGTGAGCTCCACCGCCAGGCCGGTGGCGCGGCGGCCTCCGTCGCGGAAGTAGACCTCGCCCAGGCCTTCGGCGGCGAGGTCGCGCAGCTGCCGCTCACCGGCGCCGGCGTCCTGGGCGTCGAACAGGCGGGCCGCGTGCTGCGGGGGCAGGGCGAGGGTGAGGTGTCGGATCCGGGCGTCGTCGGTGGTGCCGGGCGCGGCGGTGAAGCCGAACCGGGCGCGGGTGTCGATGACGATGCCGCCGGTGGTGGCTGCCTGCTTGCGGGCCTGGGCGCGGACGCGGGGCTGCCACCGGGCGCGGACCGTGTCCTCCAGGCGCTGCGCGAGGTCGGCGCGGGGGCGGCGGATCTGGTCTTTCATGTACCGCTCCACGGTGCGCTGCGAGACGCCGAGCAGGTCGGCCACGGCGCGGGGGCCCTTGAGCTGCCTGACCAGGTGTGGTGCCGTCGTCGTTCACTACGCTGAGCACGGACGATGCCTTCCCGGCCGGTGCTGCGAACACCGGTCTTGCTCGGTGACCTATCCGTCAATCACCCGGGAAGGTACGCCCTTCCCGGGTGGATCCACAGGTTCTGAGCATTGCTCTCGGCGGCGGCCTCATCAGCGAGTACGGATACGCCGCGTGACCTGCGGCGACGACTTTTCGAGCGGTACACGTTGTCGTACGCATCGCCGACGGAGCCGATCGAGGCCGCGATGCCGGCCGTGTCCAGGTGTTCGGCTAGTCGGAAACTGGTGTACTGGCTGTCCGCGTCGCTGTGGTGTATCAACTCGCCGCGAGCATAGGGATATTCATCGCGGTCGCGCTGCCACAGTGCCATCTCCAGAGCGTCCAGGACGAGCCGGGTCTCCTTCGACGTCGCGGCGGACCAGCCGACGATCCGGCGGGAGAAGGTGTCCACGACGAAGGCGACGTAGACCACCCCGGCCCAGGTCGCCACGTGCGTGAAATCCGCGACCCAGCAGCGATTCGGCGCGCCGGCGACGAAGTCGCGGTCCACCCGGTCCGGGGCCCGCTCGGCCTGCTGGTCCGGAATCGTGATGATGACCTTCTTGCCGCGGACGGCGCCGGCGATGCCCAGCTCGCGCATCAGCCGTTCGACGGTGCAGCGGGCCACCGCGTGACCCTGCCGGTTCAGCTCCCGCCAGATCTTCCGGGCCCCGTAGACACGGTAGTTGTCGGTGTGGACCTGGCGGATCCGCTCCTTGAGCTCCGCGTCCCGCACGGTACGGGCAGACGGGACGGCCAGGCGTCTCTTGTGGGCGTAATAGGTGGAAGGGGCGATCCTGCAGTCGTGCTCGGTGAGCGTCCTGCAGATCGGCTCGACCCCGCCGAAGCGGTCCCGGTGCTCGTCGATGAACGCTACGAGCGTGTGTGTGGCCGGTCGAGCTCGGCCGCGAAGAAACTCGCCGCGGCCTTGAGGATCTCGTTCGCCCGCTTCAGTTCGGCGTTCTCCTTCTTCAACGCCTTGAGCTGGGCGGACTCCTCCGTCGTCGTCCCCGGACGCGTCCCTACGTCGGTCTCGTGCTGCTTCACCCAGTTCCGCAGCGTCTCGCGGGAGCCGATGCCGAGCTTGTCCGTGACCGCCTGCAGGGCGGCCGTCTCGTTCGGGTGGTCGTCGCGCACTTCGGCGACCATGCGCACCGCGCGGCGGCGCAGCTCAAGCGGGTAACGGGAGGGTCGTGCCATGACTCGATCCTTTCATGAAATCGAGTCTCCATTCGAGCCGGGGCGGTTCAGGAAGCGCGGCGCGGCCGGCGCCTCGCCTTGCTGCAGACCGCACTGTTGGAGCACGCAGCGGCGTACAACCTGCGCACGGTCATGACCTTCCACCAGAAGGTGGAAGAAGCCGCCGCGTTCGCGGAAAAGCTGCCGCAGACCGCAGCCGAACTGTACGTCACCGACGTCTGCGATGACGACCTGGCCGCGGCGGACAAACTGCCAAGGTCCTCCATCGACGCGGAGTTCTACGAGCTGGAGGCCGGCCGCCACGTACCCCCGGACCGCGTCTGGTCGGCCTGGCTGTGCGGCGACCACCTCGTCGCCGAACGCCGCGAAGTGATCCGGCAGTTCGCAGGCGGCATCGACGCCGCCGGCCGCCGGGTGCACCGGGCGTTCCTCGCGAGCTGCCGGGTGCTCGGGAAGGCGTCGACCCCGGCCGTGAACCCCCGCACCTCGACACGAAAACCTCAGAAAACAGGCCGACCAGGGGCTCTCCCCGGTCGGCCTGTGCAGGTCCGAGAATGACCTGGTTCTTACTGAGCGCGTTCCCGCTTCAGCTCCGAGTCGCGTCGTAGCCACCGCTGGTGATGTACGCCCCGTTGCGGCATTCCGCCTTCTGGTACCCCAACCTCTTCGGTCCGTTGATGGGCGAGCCGGAGCTGCAGGTGACCCAGACCGTCACGTAGTACCCGGGGCACTGCACGTGGAATCTCCCAGCGCCTCCGCTGCCGGCATTGTCGAACCACTCCGTGCACGCTGCCGCAGGGGACTGCACCGCTGTGGTTGTCGTTGAGGCGGCCTGTGCGGGCACGACCATCGTGCCGATGGCCACGGCGGCTCCGAGTCCTGCACTTGCAAGTGCGTGACGCAGTCGCATCGTTCTCTCCCTGTTTGTTGGAGACGGTTGGAACTGACACCACTGTGTTCGACAGGTATAGGACGATTCTTGGATGAACCTTGAAACGGCTGCTGGGAGTTTGTCCCGGGGCTAGGGTTCCGGCCGAGGGGGTGATCGGGATGGCGGTGGAGTTTGGCTTACTCGGCACAATTGAGGCGCACGTCGATGGCCGTCCGGTGGATGTGGGACACCTTCGGCAACGGTGTGTGCTAGCCGCTTTGCTCGTGGACGCCAACCGGATGATCTCGGTCGACGAGCTCATCGACCGGGTGTGGGCAGGCCGGGCGCCGCAGCGGGCCAGGGAAACGCTGTACAGCTATCTGTCCCGTCTGCGCCAGACGCTGGAGGCCGCCGCGGAGGAGGTGCGGATCGCGCGGCAGCCCGGCGGCTACGTCCTGAAGGTGGACGCGACAGCCGTGGACCTCCACCGGTTCCGGGACCTAGTCGCGCAGGCCCGGACGACCGGCGACGAACAGGCGGCACTGATGGGACGAGCGCTGGAACTGTGGCGGGGGGAGCCGTTCGCCACCGTGGACACCCCGTGGTTCTGCGACCTGCGCCAGGCCCTGGAGCGGGAACGGCTGTCGGCCGAGCTGGATAGCACCGACATCCGATTACGGAGCGGGCTGCATGGCGAGCTGCTACCCGTGCTCACCGCCCGCGTGGGGCAGCACCCACTGGATGAGCGATTGGCCGGCCAGTTCATGCTCGCCCTGTACCGCAGCGGACGAGCCGCCGACGCCCTGGCCCACTACCAGCACGTCCGGGGGCAGCTGGCCGAGGAACTGGGAATCGACCCCGGCCAAGCACTGCAGCGCCTGCACCAGCAGATCCTCACCGCGGACACGGCCCTCACCGCGCCCGTCCCCCGGTCGGTGTCCGCCACAGGGCCGGGGCTATCGCCTGCGCCGGTGTCCCGGCCCGCCGTCGTGCCGCGTGAACTCCCGCCCACGGCCGGTACCTTCGTCGGGCGGGAGGACCAGCTGACCGAGCTGGGGGCCCTGCTCGGTGACGGGGACGGGGATCCGGACGCCGCCCCGGTGCCCGTCGTCACCGGTGCTGCGGGGATCGGGAAGACCACTTTCGTCCTGCACTGCGCGCACCGGCTCACCGGCTGCTTCCCGGACGGCCAGCTCTACCTCGATCTGCACGGCTTCTCCCCGGGCACGGAACCGCTGTCCCCCAGGCAGGCGCTGGAGCGGCTGCTGCGTTCGCTCGGTGTGGCGGCCGAGGAGCTGCCCGGGACGGCCGAGGAGCAATCGGCGCTGCTGCGGACGCTGCTGGCCGACCGGCGCGTCCTCGTCGTGCTGGACAATGCGGCCGGTGCCGAGCAGGTCCGGCCGCTGCTGCAGGGCTCACGCCGGTGCCGGGTCGTGGTGACCAGCAGGCAGGCGCTGCGCGGTCTGCTGGTCACGCACGAGGTGTATACCTTCGTCTTGGACCTGCTGACACCGCAGCAGGCGCGGGAGCTCCTGGAGCGCCTGCTGGGCGCCCGGCGGGCGGCCGACGCAGGCGACGCGCTGGCCGAGCTGGCCCGGTTGTGCGGTTATCTTCCCCTGGCGCTTCGGCTGGCCGCCGCGCATCTGGTGAGCCGGCCCCGGCTGGGTCTGGAGGAGTTCGTCGCGCGGCTGCGCCGGGAGGGCCGGCTGTCCGTGCTGGCAGTGGAGGACGACCTCCACGCGGGGGTGCGGGCCGCCCTCGAGCTGTCCTACGCCAGCCTGCCCGCCCCAACCCGCCGGACGTTTCTGCTCGCCGGCCTGCACCCGGGGCAGGAGTTCGGCACGGCGGCCGTGGCGGTGCTCGCCGGCCGGTCCGTGCGGGAGGCCGGCGAGGAGCTGGACCGGCTCGCCGGCCTGTACCTGGTGGAGCAGACCGGAGCCGACCGGTGGCGGATGCACGACCTGCTGCGGGAGTTCACGGGCGCGCGCCTGCGGCAGGAAAGCACGGCGCAGGAACGGGAGGCGGCCGGGCGGGAGCTGGCCGACTGGTACGCGGCAGCGTGCGCGGCGGCCATGGACCTGGTGGACCCTCACCGCCGCCGACTGCCGTCGCCGACGGCGGCGGTCGGCGCGGCCCGGCCCCCGTCGTTCGTCTCCGCCGATGAGGCCACGGCCTGGCTGGAGACCGAGTGCACCAACCTGGTCGGCACGATCCGCCTGTGCGCGCGGCACGGCTGGCACGACCGGACGGTGCGGCTCACCCACGCGCTGTGGCGGCACCTGCTCTTCACCCGCCGCACCGGCGACTGGATCGCCACCCATGAGCTGGCACTCGCGGCCACCCGTGCCGCCGGTGACGTCCGGGCCGAGGCGGAGATGCTCACCAACCTGGCCACGGCCCGCATGGTGACCGGGGACGGCGCCGAGGGGACCGCGCTGTACGAACACTCCTTGACGCTGCGCCGGGCCTGCGGCGACCGGACCGGCGAGGCCGCGACACGAGGCAACCTGGGAAACGCCTACTACCTGAGCGGACGGTACGACGACGCCGCCGCCTGCTACCACGCCGCCCTGGAACTCTTCCGCGACCTCGAGGACACACGCGGCCAGGCCAACACGCTCAACAGCCTGGGCCGCCTCGCCGCACTGCACGGGCAGGCCACGCGGGCCCAAACCGCCTACGAGGAGTCACTCGCCCTCTTTCGCAAGATCGGCGACTCCCACGGGGAGGCGAACATCATGGTCAACCTTGGTGCGCTGCTGTCCGAACACGGCTCACCCGCCGACGCACGCACACACCTGGAACAGGCCCTCTCCCTCTTCCAGCGCCTCGGAGACCCCGCAGGCCAGGCCGAGACGCTGAGCAAACTGGGGCGGCTGGCCATACAGGAAAACGCGGCGGCAGACGCCCTGCCCCACCTCACACAGGCGCTGGAACTCAGCCGCCGCGCCCAGGACCAGGCCCTCGAGGCGGAGACCCTCGTTCACCTGGGAGAAGCCCACCGCGCGACCGGCACCCCCCACACTGCCCGGGAAGCCTGGCAGCAGGCCCTCGGCATCCTCGCCCGCATCGGGCACCCCGAGGCCGAACTGGACCGGATCCGCACCCTGCTCCACGCCCTGGCCCCGGACTCCCCCGCCCCCGCGGACCCCTGACCGGGACGGACGACGCCAGCAGCACCTACGAGACGTACAGCCAGGCGACCTTCCACGAGGGGCGTGTCAATTTGGATCTGGTTCAAACCCGATGGCCACTTAGCGTGACGTCAGTCGGGCGGGGCCGACTGAACAGCACGAACACCGAGCCGTGATACCGATCGGCAACGCAACGACCCGGCGATCCGTCAAAAACGTCAGTATGAAACCGGCAACCACCGTCAGCCACCCGCCCCCTGCTGTTGGTTCTGCGCCCTGGCACGTCCCTTCCTGGGTGGCCCGTGCTGCGCCGTGCTCTGACGTCCTTCGGGCCGGTGTCCGGTAGGCACGACGAGGGCCCCCAGGAGCGTCCTGGGGGCTCGGGTCGGCGCGTGCGACGGAAGGGGGTCAGCCGGTGCTGTCGAGGGCGTTCACGAGGTCGGCGGGGGCGGGGGTCGCGCCGGTGGCGAGGTGGCGTACACCGGGGCCGGGCGGGGGCCAGGCTGCGCCCCGGCCGAGCGGGTGGCGGCGGGAGGTCGCGGTGCGCCAGCCGTGCCGCTCGGACCACACCAGGGCGGGGGCCGGCGCCGCGGGGGCGTCCAGGGTGAGCGCGGCGACGCAGACGTCGTCCTCGGGGTGCTGGACGGTCGGCGGGGTGTCGGTGGCGGCCCAGCCGCGTGCGTGCAGGGCCTGGGCGACGGCGGCGAGGTACGGGCGTGCCTGGCGGCCGCGCAGGATGGCCGCGGCGCGTACGCCCGCGCGGCGGGTTTGGCCGGCCGGGTAGCCGAGTGCGGCGGCGGCCTGTGCGGCCGTCACCTTGCGCTGCTCCATGACGTCGGCCATCCGGTCCGCGCGGCACTGAGTCAGCGCGGCCTGCGCCGTGTTGCGGTGCACGCCCAGACTGTCGGTGACACCGGCCGCGGTGAGGGCGGGGTCCTGGTCCAGGAGCTGCGCGACGCGCGCGGGAAGCTGGTCGCGGGGGACCTGGTCCCCGGCGCCGATGGGCCGGCCCCCGCCGCTGCTGCCGGTGGGACGGCGGGGCGTGGGGGTGTGGTCCCGTACGACGCGGCGAGGCCAGTGCTCGACTCCGCCCGCGAGCACCAGGTGCTTGCTCACGGCCGGATCCTTCTTGCGGCGGTCCCACATCTGCGGGGGCATCCCGCGCAGCGCAGCGGCTTCCTGACGGTCCAGGAGGTCTTCGTCGTCGTCCGTTGTCGGCAGCAAAGGGACAGGGAGGCCGGCGAGATGCGCGTCGACCTGCTCGCCGTCGTAGAGCCGGGTCCGGCCCGCGTTCAGCGGGGCGGGGAACCCCTTTGCCAGGTGCCGTCCGGAGTTCAGCAGGGTCTGCACGGCGATGCCCTGCTGCGCGGCGATGTCGGCGAGGGTGCGCACCAGGTGCTGGCGTCCGGCGCGGATCATCTGGTCCTCCCACCATCCGGCGAACCACCGGAGACTCATCAAGAAAACAGTATGGATTTTACTACCGTCCGGGGGTGTCGGGATAAGCTGCCATCCGAGCACGCGCCCCCTGGGCGGTGTCTTGGGTCGGCCGGCACCCGTGCCACCCGCCTCCGGGCGGACTGAGGGTGCCGGCCACTTCGCTGACGGGCCTGGACGTCCCGCTTGTCCCCGCTACAGGTCGAACTCCACGTGCTCGACGTCCGTGAACTGCACCTCCAGGCCGGTCGCGCGGCGGCCGCCGTCGCGGAAGTACACCTCGCCAAGGGCCTCGGCCGCGAGGTCGCGCAGCTGCCGTTCGCCGGCACCGCGATCCTGGGCGTCGAAGAGGCGGGCCGCGTGGTGCGGGGGCAGGGCGAGGGTGAGGTGTCGGATCCGGGCGTCGTCGCTGGTGCCGGGTGCGGCGGTGAAGCCGAACCGGGCGCGGGTGTCGACAACCAGGCCGGTGCTGGTGGCGGCCTGGCGGCGGGCCTGGGCGCGGACGCGGGGCTGCCAGCGCTGGCGCACGGCGTCCTCCAGGCGTCGGGCGAGGTCCGGGCGGGGCCGGCGGATCTGGTCCTTGACGTACCGTTCGACGGTGCGCTGGGTGATGCCGAGAAGGTTGGCCACGGCGCGGGTGCCCTTGAGCTGCTTGACCAGGTACCGCATCTGCGCGCCGGCCGACTTCGGTATGGGGCGGGTGAACGCTCCTTGTACGGCCCGCTCGAGGCCGTCTCCGACGATGCCCATGCAGGGCTCTCCTTTCAAGATCGGCTGTGTGGACCGCTGCGCAGCGATCACGCCCGGGCCGGGGCAGTTGCCCGGCGCCGGGCGGAACGGGCTGCACAGCGGCGTCCAGGGCGGTTATAGGGCGGGTTCTTCGGCGGCGGACATGTCGCGCAGGCGGCTGTAGTGGAACTGGTGGGCCACCGTGACCGTGGCCGTGGGTCCGTTGCGGTGCTTGGCCACGATCAGGTCGGTCTCCCCGGCCCGCTCGGACTCGGGCTCGTAGTAGTCCTCGCGGTGCAGCAGGAGGATCGCGTCGGCGTCCTGCTCCAAGGCGCCGGAGTCGCGCAGGTCGCTCACCGCCGGCTTCTTGTCCTGGCGCTGTTCGGGGCCGCGGTTGAGCTGGGCCAGGGCGATGAGCACGGCCCCGGTGTCGGAGGCGAGGATCTTCAGTTCGCGGCTGATCTCGGTGACCCGCTCGTAGGGCGACTGCCGGGCGTTGCGCTGGTCGGTCTGCATCAGCTGGAGGTAGTCCACCACCACCAGCGGGGCCCGGCCGGTCTCGCGGACGATGGTCTTGATCCGGGAGCGGATCCGGGCGGGGCTGACGCGGGCGGAGTAGTCCATCCACAGCGGCAGGTCGCGGAGTTCGGGGGTGTGCCGGTCCAGGCGGTCCCAGTCGTCCTGGGTCAGGCCGTCGACGCCGTCGCGGATGTGGTGGAACGCCACCCGGGCCCGGGCGGACAGGATGCGGTTGCTGACCTCGGCCCGGCCCATTTCCAGGCTGTGCACGAGGGTGGGAGCGCCGGTGCGGGCGTTGGCGGTGGCGACGCCGAGGGCGAACGCGCTCTTGCCCATGGCCGGGCGGGCGGCGACCACGATCATCTGCCCGGGCATCAGCTTCATCAGGACGTCCAGATCACTGAAGCCGGTGACGGCGGCCGCCGGAAGGGACACCGCCAGGCTGTCCAGGTGGGCGTCCAGGTGGTCCCCGAACCGGCCGAAGTCGTCATCGTCCGCCTGGCCGTCGGCGGCGAGGTACTCCAGCTCCGCCTGATGGGCGGCAATGGTCTCCGGCACCGACAGCGGGTCCGCCAGGCGGGCGCCCTGCATCCCGCGCACGAGGGTGCTCTGGTAGCGGCGCACCTGGGCGTAGCCGTGCACCAGGTCGGCGTAGTGGCCGGCCTCGGCCGCCGAGCACGCCTCGCTCGCGAGCCGGGACAGGCCGACCACACCGCCCGCGCGCTCCAGGTCGCCGGTGCGGCGCAGCTCCGCCTCCACCACCGGCACGCCGGTCGGCCGGCTCGCCCCGTGCAGCCGCTGCACCGCCGACCACACCAGCTCGTGCGCCGGCTCGTACCAGTCGCCCTCGCGCACGGCCCGCGCCACGTCGGCCACCGGGTCGTACGAGGGGGTCGCCATCAGGCAGGCACCCAGCGCGCGGCGCTCCGCGTCCACGGAAACGGCCCGCTCCTGGTCCAGGGTCTGCGTGGTCACTTGGCTGCCTCCACTTCGCTGCGGGTGATGCCGGGGTGGGTGCAGCGGCGCTGCGGGCCGCTGTCGTCGTCGTCCAGGAGCCAGCCGTACTCGTCGCACGCGGGGCAGGCCGCGATGACGGCACGCGCCGCGGCCGGCCGCGGGCTGCCGCCCGGCGCGGGAGCGGTCTGCGGGCGCACCAGCGCGTAGCGGCGCAGGTCCTGCACCCAGCCGGGCAGGCACTTGACCCAGGACTTGGCGCCGCCCGTGTTCCGCAGAAGATCGGCCTCCAGCAGCGCGCGGTCCTGAGCGGCCATGCCGACCAGGGACGGCCAGCCCTGCTCTCGCATCGTGGCCAGCAGCTTCGGCGCCACCCGGCGAGCCGTGGCCGCGCCCGCCTGCCAGCGCTCCATCTGCTGCAGAAACTCCCGGGCCGCCGAGAGCTCCTCCGAGGAGAACTCCGCCCCCTCCCTCTGTGACGGAAGCGACCCCGAGCGGCCAGTGAGGGGGTTGGGGGAGGAGGAATCCTCCTCCTCCGGGGGGTGTGGGGGGGCGGAGCGGATCGCGGGTTTCCCGCATTCCGGCTCTGACCAGGCGAAACGCGGGTTTTCGGATCGCGGGTTTTCCGCGATCCGGCTCTGACCAGGCGAAACGCGGGTTTCCCGCTGTGCGGAGCCGAGGGCGTCGGCCGGATCGCGGATTTCCCGCATTCCGGCTCTGACCTGCGCTGATGCCGCGATGCCGAGATCGACGTACTGCTCGTTGTTCGCGGGGTTCCGGTAGACCCGAGTGACCCAGGTAGGGCGCTGCGTGGTGTCGTCGTAGACCGAGACGCGGGCGAGGTGGCCGGCCTTCGTCAGGCGCGCCGCGATGGCGTTGTAGCGGTCCTTGCCCATCTTCCAGCCACGGGCCTGGAGGTCGGCGCGGATGGCTTCCATGGTCGACGGCAGGCGCGGGTCACGGAGCAGCAGTTCTGCCAGGACGCCGAGATCTTCTGGCTGCAACGTGGGTGTGCGCACCAGCTCCCGCCGCAGGATGACCTCTTCTGGCGGCTCCCAGGCGCGTTCCAGGTAGGTGGACCCGAAGTCCTCGCCAGCAGGGCCGGCGGGCGGGTGATGTGGGCTGTGCAAAGGAGGACATCTCCCCAAGTAGGGGAGTCGTGATCAGAGAGTGTGACGTACTGCCGACCCGGGATAGTGGCGATGCGCGCGAAGCCGCGCATATCCTGGGTATAGGTGACCACGCGGACTCTAGGGTCCACGGGCATCACCCGGCAGACGAGGTCACCTCGCTGCTCACGACTCGGGTTCCTGGAAGTTCGTCGAGTCGATCGCTAGGAAGCGGTCCCGTTGTGGCGACGGGGCCGCTTCGGCGTTTACGGGCCGGTTGGCATCAGTCTCCTTATCCAGCCTGTCGTTCTGGTTCCGAAGCCTGTGCTGCCTCTGGATGCTTTGCCGCCCAGCCGTTCAGCAGGCGAACGTAAGCCTCGAGGTGACGTCGGCGAGGTTTCGCCAAGCCGGTCTCCCAGCGATGGAAGGCCACGCGGGTGACACCGAAGACTTCGGCGACTTCTTCTTGCGTCAACCCGTCGGCTTTCCTCAGTGCGTTGCGGCAAAGGGAGTCCCTGTTCGATGAGCAGGGGCTTCTTCGTGTGCGGGGCATGATCGCGGAGGGGTAGGGGCAGGCAGCGGACGG
>NZ_JBIAIV010000093.1:0-13126 GCF_042871645.1 Streptomyces sp. NPDC005774
CAGCAGCGGCAGCAGAGGGATTGGCGGCAGGAGGTCCAGAAGCGCCGCCGACATCGGCCCGGATCCCGCTGCCGGCCTTCCACTCACGGGCGTACTCCTCGAACCGCATCGCCCCGTACCTGGCGATCCGTTCCCCCTCCCGGCCTGACCGTGCAGCGCGGTCTTCCTCGCGTTATAGACCTCCGTCAAACGCGCGGCGGCCGCCTCCTGGGTGGCGAACCCGGACTCCTCCACCTGTTTCCCCGCCGCCGACCGGAACCGGGCCCTGGACGGGTGCGGGCACCTCGACCACCGCGACCGTGGATGCCCACGGCCCTTGAAGAACGACCCCATCCCACGAACCAACGCACCAGAAGGCATGGACTGCTGGCCCCCGACGACCGATGCTGACGGGTTACTGACCAGCAGGGGGCCGGGACGGTGCTGATCAGCGAAAATGCGTACAGGACTCGCTATGTTCTGGAACTGAGCCTCTTCCAACCTGATGTTCTTGAGGTCCAGTCGGTCGGCTGTACAGCGTAGCGAAGCTCCTGGTGGACGGGTTCTCGACCAAGATCACCCGTGTCCGCCAGGAGCTTCGCGTGCTTGTCTACCCTTCCCCAAGCTCTCAGCTTCTCCCCCGGCTACCGCTGGGAGGTGCCCCCAGAGCAGGGGAGACCCCAATCGATCGATCTGTCCAGCCGCACCCTGCGCTACCTGACCGGGCATCTTCGCGCCCGGCGCCGCGAGATCGGCACCCGCCGGCGGCGACTCCCGGCGGGCCGCCAGGCCCTGCTCGCCCTGGCCCATCTGCGGTGCGGGGACACTCCCCCAGCCTCCGGCCGGGGGCACCCCCAACGCTCAGCTCGCCGCAGGGTTCCGGATCGGTATCGCGACCGTCTACCGCTACATACGCGAGGCCATCGATGTCCTCGCGCCCCTCGCCCCGCCACTGGCCGAGGCCATGAACAGCATCCGCACGAAAGCGTTCGTGAATCCTGGACGGCACGCTGCTGCCGATCGACCGGATCGCCGCCGACACCCCGTACTACTCGGGGAAACATAAACGCCACGGCATGAACGTCCAGGTCCTGACCGATCCCTTCGGCCGGCTGCTGTGGGCCTCGCCCGCACTGCCGGGTTCCCCCCACGATCTGACCGCCGCCCGCACCCACGGCATCATCGACGCGCTCGAAGACGCGGGCCTGAAGTGCTGGGCGGACAAGGCGTACCAAGGCGTACCAAGGCGTACCAAGGTGCCGGGCGTCACATCCGGATGCCCTTCCGTGGGCGCAAGCTCAAGCGCTGGAAACGACGGCACAACAGCACTCACGCGAAGATCCGCTGCCTCGGCGAACAGTCCATGGCGACCCTCAAGGGCTAACGACTCCTGCGGAAGCTCCGCTGCAGCACCAACCGGATCACCGGCATCGTCAAGGCCGTCGTCGTCCTTCACCACGCCTCAACCTGAGGTTGGAAGAGGCTCATTGGCGCCGAAGTTGCGGGAACCGACGGGTTGTGGCAGGAAAACCAGGCAATTATGTGTGCGATCCGTGGTGTACCTTCACGGCGCTCTGTTCGACATGCGACTCACTCACGGCCGCCGTAATGTGAATCCGGTGGCCAATCGCGCTGTGGAGGAAAGTTCTGCCTAAGCGACGAAAACGAAGCAGGTGACAGGCCTACCCGCGGTCACTCCCAGGAAATTGACGTCGGATCAATGAATCCCGCGTGTGGTCGTTACATGCGGAATGGCGTGTTGTGATGGTGCAGCGGTTTCCATTCGGCAGATCTGTCTCTCGGCTCTGGCCAGGGCCGCATGGTGTGACCATTCTCCACTAGGAGGAAGTCTATGGCGGTTTTGTGCAAACCAGCGATCGCGGTCCCCGAGTACGTCATCACCAATGAGGAAACCCTCGAGTTGGCCCGGAGGTTGCACGGCGACCATCCGCAGATCAACCTGGCCCTCCGCCTGATCGAGAACACGGGGGTGCAGAAACGACATCTGATACAGCCGATCGACAAGGTGCTGCGACACCCTGGGTTCGATGCCCGCAGCGCCGTCTACGATGCGCAGTCCAAGGCGCGTGTACCCGCGGTGGTACGCCAGGCGCTCGATCAGGCCGAACTGGAACCTCAGCAGATCGACTTGATCGTCTATGTCTCCTGCACCGGCTTCATGATGCCGCCGATGACGTCGTGGCTCATCAACAAGATGGGTTTCCGCCAGGAGACGAGGCAGCTGCCGATCGCCCAGCTCGGGTGTGCTGCGGGAGGCGCCGCGGTCAACCGGGCCCACGACTTCTGCCAGGCTTACCCCGATGCCAACGCGCTCATCATCGCCTGCGAGTTCTGCTCGCTGTGCTACCAACCCACCGACCTGGACGTGGGATCGCTGCTGTCCAACGGCCTCTTCGGTGACGGCATTGCTGCCGCCGTGGTTCGGGGGAGCGGCGGCACGGGGATGCAACTGGAACGCAACGGCTCGTATCTCATCCCGGACACGGAGGACTGGATCTCCTATGCGGTTCGTTCCACGGGTTTCCACTTCCAGCTCGACAAGCGTGTGCCCGGGACCATGGAGCCACTCGCTCCGGTGCTGTGCGCCCTCGCGGACGAGCACCAGTGGAACGCGAGCAAGATGGACTTCTACGTCATCCACGCCGGCGGTCCGCGCATCCTGGACGACCTGAGCTACTTCCTCGACGTGCCGTCCGAGGCATTTCGCTTCAGCCGCGCCACGCTCACGGAGTACGGCAACATCGCGAGCGCGGTGGTCCTCGACGCCTTGTCGCGCATGTTCGACGAGGCATCGGCTCTCGACGGACACCGAGGTCTGATGGCCGGCTTCGGTCCGGGCATCACCGCCGAGATGTCGCTGGGAACCTGGGTTTCGGGTTCCGAAGCCGGGGTCTGAAGTCCGTCCCTCCGGCTCCCGGCCCGACCGGCCGCCCCGTGCCGACCTGCGTCCGGGGAAGGCGACCGCAACGGCTCCTGCCGGGCACCGACTGGCAGGAGCCGTCGGCCCCGGCGCGAGCCGCAGTCACCAGGCGACCGGCAGGGCGAGCGGAAACCGCCAGATCGACGTGGTGTTCCAGCGCACCTCATCGGCGGGCTTGGCCAGCTTCAGGCCGGGGAAGCGCTTCAGAAGTGACCCGACGGCCATCCGGATCTCGGCGGAGGCGAGGGGGGCACCGAGGCAGTGGTGCCCACCCCAGCCGAACGTCATGTGCGGGGGAGTGGTGCGTTCCAGATCCAGCCTGTCAGGCCGGTCGAATTTCCGTTCGTCCCGGTTGGCCGTCAGGTAGGAGACGTGCACGATGTCTCCTTGCCGGATCGTCACGCCGCCCAGTTCCACGTCTTCGAGGGCCACCCGGGGAATGCCCACGCCTTTTCGAAAGGGGATGAACCGCAGCAGTTCCTCGATGGCCTGCGGAAACAGTTCAGGGCGGGAGCGCAGCATGGCAAGTTCTTCTGGCCGGGAGAGCAGCGTGTAGACGATGTTCCCGATTTCGTAGGTGGTGGTGTCCTGCCCGGTGATGAGCAGAACCATGGCCATGACGGCCAGTTCCTGGTCATTGAGGATTTCGTCACCGTCACGGGCGGTGGCCAGCGTGCTGATCAGGTCGTCGCCGGGGTCCTTGCGTCGCTGGGCCGTCAGCGTGGCGAAGTAGGAGCGGAGTTCCGCCTTGGCCTTCACCGCGTTGTCCCGGTTGTCGAGGCCGGTGTCCATCATGGTCCGCGCATGAGCGCGCAGTTGCGAGCGATCGGCTTCGGGGATGTCGAGGACCTCGCAGATGGTGGTCAGCGGCAGGGGGCCCGCCAGATGCTCCATCAGGTCGGCAGGTGAACCGTGTTCCGTCATCCGGTCCAGCAACTCGTCCACGACATGCTGGACCCGCCTCTCCATGTGCTCCATGTGACGGGGAGCAAAGCCCTTGGAGACCAGACTGCGCAGCCGGCTGCTGGCCGGTGCATCCATGACATTGATCGCCTCGTCCTGGACGATCGGCTCAGGAGTCATGCGCGGGAAGTTCCGGCCGATGATCGCCTTGCGGCTGAAACGACGGTCCGTCGTCACCGTGCGCACATCCTCGTAGCGGGTGACGAGCCAGGCTTCACCCTCTCCGTAGGGCAGCCGGATACGGCTGATGGTTTCTCCGTCCAGGAGCTGCTTGAGCGTCGGATCGAATTCAAGGGCCTCGGCAAAGTCGAATGCGCAGTCCCGTGTGGTGGATTTTGGTTCCATGCATAACTCCAGGTAGTGGATCTGACCTGTGGATCAGGCACCTATTCGGCTGGACGGGCCATGGATGCCCTGTCCGTGGGAGTGGCACGCATGAAATATTCTCGATTAGCCCATACGAAGTAAAATCGATTCATTTGCCATCTTTGGGCCGGTGCCTACCCGGGCCACGGGGGTGTCGACTTGGCTTTCCCCTGTCCGTGGGGTGGTCATCCGGATCGTTCGGGTCGATGGGAGAGACGGGCCGTGGAGGCTGGGACTTCGTTGATACGGCGGGTCCCGGTTCCATCAGAGCCTGACACGTCCTCGCCGCTGCACCCCACCACCCTCCCCCGACCAGTAAACAGAAAAGTTATTAATCGGCAGCCCTCTGGGTGATGTGGTGGTGCGAGAACGTCCGAGGTGGATCACGCGGCGCCGTCTTCCTGGCGTTGTAGACCTCCGTCAAATGTCCAAGGGACGCCTCCTGGGACGCGAACCTGAAGTTTTCCACCTGCTTCCCGGCCGCCGACCGGTAACGAATCTTGTACGCGTGAGGGCACTTCGACCACCGCGACTGCGGAGGCTCACACTCCTTGAAGAACGACCCCACCCCACGGGCCAACGAACCTGAAGGCAGGGGCGTTTCGATGCCTGATCGATGCGGTCGAGTCTGGCGTCGCGTTCGGGGGACTCCTTCCAGATCTTGGTGCGCTGGAAGGTGATGCCGCGGCTCAGGGGCAGGCAAGGTAAGGCTTCACATCCGATCCGGATGACGCGTTCGTGCGCGCGGGGTGGTGCTTCTCCAGGCGTGAAGTCTGGAGAAGACCTGCCGCGAGTTGTATGCTGGTCCGCAACCTCTGCCGGGTCTTTGGTGCTGCAAAGCGCCAAAGGTGTTGTTGAACACTGCGTAGAGGTGTGCCGTGTCTGGCTCATTCCCCGAAGATCACATGGCGCCGGACTGGCGCGATCAGGCTTCGTGCATAGGCGAGGATCCTGAGATTTTCTTCCCTCTGTCCGACTCCGCGTCGCCCGGAGACGAGGCTTACCTCGCCCGGACCATATGCCGTCGCTGCTCGGTCCTTCTTGCCTGCCGATCATGGGCCATCGATCATGGCGAGGACGACGGGATCTGGGGTGCCACCACGGCCGCACAGCGCAGAGCGATTCGTCGAGCGCGGCTTGGGCCGTAGAAGTGGCCTGGTCGGTAAACCTGCTGGTGGCGGCGCCGTGGTGCACGGTCGGCCGGGCCTTGCCGGCGGGAACCTCAGAGGTGTTACGGGAATGCGGCTTCTCGGTCACCGTCTCCTGATAGCCCGACGTGTTCTTCGCCTGCAGGATCACCAGGCTGACAGTTTGCTGACCGGGAGGGGTTTGGGGCGCAACCGACCTGCGAAAATGAGTGCAGTTCTGGTGGACTTCCTCAGTTGGAAAAGTCGAGCATGCCGGGTTCGGGGTCGACGGCGGTGACATGGCCGACGAACTCGGCGAGGTGAAGTTCGCCTGTTCACGGGCACAGGAGTGGGAAGTCGGTTTCGGCCCGAAGAACACGGACAGCAGCGGGTTCGCCGTCATTGGCGTCGTCGTCGGTATTCCAGATTTTGGCCTGGACGGTGGAGTTGTCGACCGACGGCCAGCCCGGGTTTCCGGTGGCAGCGAAATCGGCCCAAGCGCGCACCACGCGGCGTGCCAGTCCATGGTCTGCGGGGGTGGGCGCGCCGCCGATGAGGAAGGCCAGGCAGGCGTTTTCCAGGTTGCCGAAGGCGAAGGGGAGGTCCGGACAGTGCCAGGCCCGTACGATCCCGTGCGGACCGGTGCGCCGCCGATCGAAACGCGACAGGAATGTCCGGCCGCCGGCTTGGGCGTGAAGCTCGGCGAGCCGGTTGCTGTACTCGCCGAACAGCAGATCACCGAAGATGGCGAGGTGGACGTCGAGCGCCGGGGCATCGGGCATCGCAGCGCGATAGCCGGCCGGCAGGCCGTCGGGGAGGCCGAAGTCTTTCGTGAAGAGAGCGAGCTGTTCATCGGTGGTGATCTTCGCGCTGCTGCCGGCGGCGTCGAGCAGCCAGTATTCCTCCGTGGTGTGGCAGACCAGCAGGTCCACCTCCCGGGTCGCACCGGCGGCCATTCCTGTGAGGGGGTCGGTGGGCAGAACATCGCCGTCAAGGACCGGAGCGTAGAGCGAGGGGTCGTAATGGCGGGATCCGGAGGCGGGGTCACGCCGGTAGTCGTCGACCACCTGGTCGGAGGCGATGACCAGGGCCTGCGGAGTCGCGGAGCTGAGGCCTTCGGGCGTGGCGGGGCAGCCCGCCGCCGCAGCGACCTCGCGAGTGGTTGCCGCAGCGATCTCGAGCGGGTGGCAAAGGCCGGCTGCGCTGTGAGCGATGGCACGATGGAACAGACCTCGGGCGCGGTCCATCACATCAGGCAGGCGACGGAAGCGGCTCCGGAGGATTGGCCGGCAACCGTGACGTTGCCGGGATCGCCACCGAAGGCGGCGATGTTCTCACGCACCCAGCGCAGAGCCGTGACCTGGTCGAGCAGGCCCCGATTGTCCGGGTGGGCGGGGAATTCGCCGGCCGGGACGTGGCCGAAGCCCTCGGAGCCGAGCCGGTAGTCGAGGGTGACCACGACCAGACCGGCGCTTGCCGGCACAATGCCGTCGAAGTCGGGTTGGGCTGAGGATCCGAAGGTGTAGACACCGCCGTGGATCCAGACCAGGACAGGCAGGCGGCCACCATTGGGAGCCGGAGTCCAGATGTTGACGGTGAGGATGTCCTCGTCGTCAGGAGACCACACGGGTGCACCGGACAGTTGTGCCGACCGCGGGGCGACTGGACCGAAGTCCGTACAGTCCCGCACCCCTGTCCATGCCTGCGCCGGGAGAGGTTGCCGGAACCGGTTGGTGCCGAACGGCGGGGCGGCGTAGGGGATGCCAAGGGCGGCGACGACGTCGGCAGAGGTCCTAAAGCCTTGGACCAAACCGCTCCTCGTCCTGAAGGCGTCCATGGAGACCGCCTCTCACTGCATGCCAAATCGCCGGGGCGGGCGGGGCTTCAGCTTTGCATCGCCCGGCGTGTCAAGAACAACACTGAGATCGTCACGGTTGACGCACCGGTGATGTCAATTCCTCCCGTCGAGTTCGGCTCCGCAGTCGATGCTGGCCAGGTCGCCGTCGCGCAAGCGGTAGTCGTCGGGGATGCCGTGCACGAGGGCGTCGTTGACGGAGGCGCAGATTACCCCTGGGAAGGGGGTGGGGGCGAAGGAGGGCTGATGGCCCAGGAACGGAGAGCGCGCCCCGGCCTTGGCCAGGACGGTGCGGGCGGCTTCGTCGGGCTCGTGCAGGCGGACCTCCACGGCTGCCGCTCGGCGGGCGGCTGCGAGGGCCTCGGCCGCGACGCGTCCGGCTTCACGCATCGTCTCCAGTGCCGTGTCGGTCTTGATCTCCACCATGTGTCGTGACTTCCTGCGATGCGACGCTACCCAATAGTTATACCGGTATTAGTATCACGGGTATGGTGAGAGCTCCTTTGAGCCCGCAAGAGCGGCAACGTGGAGAACGGTTCGGGGCCCTGCTCCGCGAGGCCCGCGGTGACCGCAGCATGGTGGCCGTGGCAGCGGCGGCCGGGGTGTCCGCGGAGACACTTCGCAAGATCGAGACCGGCCGGGCCCCGACCCCGGCCTTCTTCACCGTGGCGGCCCTGGCCCACGCGCTGGACCTGTCGCTGGACGGCCTGGCCGCAGCCTGCGCAGAGGATGCCGACGGCGGTGGCCAGGCCATGTCGGCATGAACGTCGGGAGACCTGCCGTCCGACCGAAAAACGGATGTTCCTGACATGGCGCGGACCCTCGGGTCAAGCCCGGAGGACTTCGAGAGCGGACCGCTTGACCTGACCGTGCGGCGCCGTCTTCCTGGCGTTGTGGACCTCCGCCAAACGCCCGACGGCCGCCTTCCGAGTCTCCTCCACCTGCTTCCCCGCCACCGACCGGTGACGGACCTTGTACGGGTGCGGGCACCTCGACCGCAGATGCTCACGTCAGTCCTTGAAGAACGACCTCATCCCACGAACCGACGCACCAGAAGACGTGGATTGCTGACCCCGGACGACCGATGCTGACAGATCAAGGCTCAGGGTTCGGCGAGGTGAAGGGGTGCGACGGGGCCCCGCTGCCCGCCCCCGGGCTGCCGCCGGTGCTACTGAAACCGCGAGGAAAGCTCCGTTGACCTGCCGAAACACCTGAGCCCCGGTGGTCGCCGGCCGGGCTTCAGGGCGGCGGTTGTCCGCTACCTGTGTTCGCGCAGCGCACGCCGATAGGCCTTCCGGGTTCGACGAGGTGCCGCACCTGTCGTGCGTGGTCATCATGGTCATCCAGGCCTCGTCCGGCCATCAGGAGCGTGGGGCGGGAGGGAAAGGGATGACAATGGAGCTGTTTCCGCCGATCCCGCTCGACGAGTGGCGTGACACCAAAGAGACTCTCCATCGCTTCGCGCAGATTGTCGGGAAGATCCGTCTCGCTGCCGGCGCTCAACGTAATCACTGGTGGAATGTCCCGTTGCACCTCACGGGGCGTGGCACCACCACTCGTCCGACGGGACAGGCCGACGGTCGTCCGATCTTCACGATGGACTTCGACTTCGTCGCGCATCAACTGGTTGTTTCGACTCTGGACGGGCGGGAGATCTCCCTCCCACTCATCGGTCAGTCCGTGGCGTCCTTCTACAACACGGTCATGGACTCGCTGGCCTCGCTGGGCGTCCGGGTGCAGCTCGCCGTACCCAGACCCTTCGACCTCCCCGATTCCGGCCGGCCGTTCGCCGAGGACACCGAGCACTCGACCTACGATCCCGCGCAGGCCAACCGCTACTGGCGGGTTCTCAGCCAAGTGGCTTCCGTACTGGAGGAGTTCGCCGCAGGGTATTCGGGGAAGGTCAGCCCGGTGCACCACTTCTGGCACACCTTCGACATCGCGCACACCCGGTTCTCCGATCGTCGCATCGAGCAGCCCGAGCAGATCGACCCGGTCACCCGGGAGGCGTACTCCCGGGAGGTGATCAGCTTCGGTTTCTGGTTCGGGGACGACACCTTCCCCGAGCCCGCGTTCTACTCCTACACCGCTCCGGAGCCCGCGCACCTGGCGGAGGAGCCGCTCCGGCCCGCGGCGGCACGCTGGCTTGACCGCGGCGACAGCCACCTGGCCGTGCTGCGGTACGACGAGGTCCGTACCGAGGACGACCCGCGCGCCGGCGTACTCGCCTTCTACGAAAGCGCGTACCGGGCCGGCGCCAGGCGTGCCGGCTGGGAGATCGAGCGGATGGCATGCCCTGGCGGGGTGACGGACCCGCAACTGCGGACCCACGGGCCCGGTACCGCGTCCGGCTGAAGCCCGCACGGCCCGGGGCGGCTGCGCGTACGGTCGCGAACTCGGCATGCGACACCACCAAGGGCTCCCGCAGCGTGCAGGCAGGAGCCCTTCACATGTGTGGCTCTTCGGGGAGGAACGTCACCTGCGGGGCGCCCGTGCGCGGGTGGGGGGCGACTTCCGCTGCCACCCCGTACACCTCCGCCAGCAGCCGGGGGGTGAGGACGTCGGCGGGCGGGCCGCAGGCGGTCACTTCGCCGTCGCGCAGGACGTAGAGACGGTCGCAGTAGTAGGCGGCCAGGTTCAGGTCGTGCAGGGCGAGCAGTACGGTGGCGGGCAGTCGGCGCAGGGTGCCGAGCACGTCCAGTTGGTGCCGGATGTCGAGGTGGTTGGTGGGTTCGTCGAGGACGAGCAGGGTGGGTTGCTGGGCGAGGGCGCGGGCGATGAGCACCCGCTGGCGTTCGCCGCCGGAGAGCCGGTCGAACGGGCGGTCGGCCAGATGGACGGCGTCGACTGCCACGAGCGCGGAGTCGACGAGTTCGGCGTCCTCAGGGGTGTCGCCGGCCAGCAGCCGTTTGTGCGGGGTACGGCCCATCGCGACGACCTCGCGGACGGCGAGGTCGAAGTCGGCTGCCGACTCCTGTGCCACCGCCGCCACGATGCGGGCCAGTTGCCGCACCGGCAGCGCCCAGGCGTCGCCTCCGTCGACGAGCACTTGGCCGGTGTCGGGGCGCAGGACGCGGTAGACGGCGCGCAGGAGGCTGGACTTGCCGCTGCCGTTGGGGCCCACGAGCCCGATGGTCTCGCCCGGGCGGGCGGTCAGGGAGACGTCGTGCACCAGGTGGCGTGCTCCGGCGGTGAGCGTGACGCCGTCGACGGAGAGTTCGGTGGCGGTCATGCCGCTCCTCGGCCGGTACTGCGGCGGGCGTCCCGGCGCAGCAGCCACAGGAAGAACGGCCCGCCGCACAGGGCCGTGAGTACGCCGACGGGGATCTCCATCGGAGCGGCGATCGTCCGCGCGGCGATGTCGGCCCAGATGAGGAAGACCGCCCCGCCGAGTGCCGCCGTGGGCAGCACCCGGCGGTGGTCGCCGCCGACGAACAGGCGCACGATGTGGGGCATCATCAGGCCGACGAAGCCGATCGGTCCGGTCGCCGCGACCAGTACGCCGGTCACCAGGGAGAGCAGGACGAACAAGCGGGCGCGGAACCGGGCCACATCCAGCCCCATCGTGGTGGCCGCCTCCTCGCCGGCCAGGAGCAGGTTCAGGTTGCGGGCCTGCACCATGAGGACGCCGATGCCGAGCAGCAGGGCCGCGCTCGGCAGCCACAGCGTGCCCCAGTCGACCCCGCCGAGCCCGCCGAGGGTCCAGGCGAGCACCGCACGGGCCTCGTTGCCGCTGTCGGTGGTGAGCAGCAGCAGATCGAGCACCGCGGTGAGCACCGCCGCGATCGCCACACCGGACAGCACGAGCCGCGCCGAGGTGATGCGTCCGCCGGTGCGGGCGGTGGCGTAGACGAGCAGCAACGCGCCCAGGGCGCCCACGAAAGCGGCCACCGACAGGGACACCGGCCCGAACACGGTGACCCCGAACACGATCACCGAGACCGCACCGAGGGACGCTCCCGAGGAGACGCCCAGCAGGTACGGCTCGGCGAGCGGATTGCGCACCAGGGCCTGCAGGGCGGTGCCCACCACCGCCAGTCCCGCACCGGCCACCGCACCGAGCAGCACGCGCGGCGCCCGCACGTCCACCACGATGGTCTCCCGCGCCCGCGACCATTCGGGATCCTGCCAGTCGGCGCCCAGTGCGTGCGTCACTATGCCCCACACCTGGCCGGGCGGGACCTGGACGGAGCCGATCGCCAGGCCCGCCGTGGCGGACACCATCAGCAGGACGGTGAGCACGAGCAGCGTGACGGCCCACGTCGTACGGCCCGCCCCCGGTCTGGCGGGCCTCTGCCGTGGCACCGGCCGCCCGGCGGACGTGCCGGTGGCGGTGTGGGTCACCGGAAGCTCTCGGGGTGCAGTGCGCGGGCCAGGTCGTCGACCGCGTGGGCCGAGCGGATGCCGATCAGGGTGGCGGTCAGCGGCAGGACGACGAACCTCTTGTTCTTGACGGCGGGTACGTCGGCGAGGGCGGGCCGGGAGAGGAGGAACCGCTTCTTCTGCTCGACGCTGCCGGCACCGGCGTAGTCGTAGATGGCGATGACCTCGGGCTTGCGTGCGACGACCTGCTCCCAGGAGACGTCGCCGAAGACGTCGTCGAGGTCGGCGAAGACGTTCTTGCCGCCGGCCAGCCTGATCAGTTCGGTGCCCAGGCTCCTGCCGCCCGCGGTGAAGGCGGTCTTGTCGCCGCTGTCGTACACGAAGACGGACGGTTCGGGCGCGCCCTCGACGGTGGTGGCGGCCTTGCCGACGCGACCCTTGAGGTCGGTGACCAGCCTGTCGGCCCGGTCGGGGACGCCGAAGATCCGGCCGATGGTGCGGATCTCGTCGTAGGTGTCCCGCATCGTCACCCGCTTCTTGCCGCAGTACTCGCGGTTGAGATGGGTGTCGATGCCGGCGTCGGCGAAAGCCTTGCGGGAACGGCCCTCGTTCTCGGCGAACGCGCTGCCGTAGCCGCCGTAGACGAGGTCGGGTTCGGCGTCCAGGACGGTCTCGAAGGACGGTTCCTTCTTCGCCAGTTCAGGGAGGGACTCGTAGTCCTTCTCCAGTTCAGGCAGGACGGCGGAGTCGGGGAAGGCGGTGCCGACCATACGGTCCTTCAGACCGAGGGCGAGCATGAGTTCCGCCGGGTGCTGGTGGATGGTGACCACCCGGGACGGCGGCTTGTCGTACGTGGTCTTCACACCGCAGTTGTCGATGGTGACGGGGAAGCCCCCGGCCGACGACGCCGTGGTCTTCGGGTCCTGGACGGTGCCGTCGGACGAACCGCAGCCGGCGGCCAGCAGAGCCGCCGCCAGGGCGACGGCCGCGGCGCGCAGGGACCGGCGCCTGCGGGCAGGGGGGAACGAAAGGGGACGGGGCATGCCGTCGTACACGTAGAGCCTCCTGGGGAGTCCGCGCTCCTCGGAACGGGCCCGCGACGGACCAGTGTCCTGACTCCCGGATCGACGCTCCCCCTGCCTTCCCGCGCGGTTCACGCAGTGGCATGTCGAGGGGGTGTACTCCCCGGTTACAGTGGCGGGACCGTGCCGGATTCGCACCGGCTTCCTGTCTCCCGTCGCGGCGATGACCAGGTCATCCTACGTTCCGCCGAGTCGGAGGTGACAGGGCCTGCCCGCACGCCCCGTATACCGTCCCCCTCTCGCGCCACGCCACCGGGCGTCTTGCCGTGACGCGGTGCCCACACCCACCGCCCCACTGCTCGGGCGCTGTTCCGTCTTCGCCTCGCCCGCGCCCAGGCCGTTCTCGGCGACCGGGCCGACTGCTTTCGATCGCTCGCCACCTCCGAGCGAGAACGCAATGCCGTTGTTTGAAGGTTCATTGAGTTGGTAGTGACGGACTGAGCGTCGCGCCGTTATGCGGGGTGTGCATCCGTGGAGCGGGGTATCTGAG
>NZ_JBIAIV010000094.1:0-12116 GCF_042871645.1 Streptomyces sp. NPDC005774
CCCTCAACGCATTCCAGATCACCTTCGAGGGCCGGCTCACCCCGGCCAGCAACTGAACCTCAACAACCAAGATCAGCCGTTAACTTGACACACCCGCCACCGGGCTGCCCACCAGGCACCCGATCCGCCGGGAACGTCCCGCTTCGCGGGACGCTCCCGAAAACCAGGATCAACCCCTACGAACCAGCCCCGCCGGGCTTGACGAAACAGATAGGGGCACCCTCCCGCTCGAAACGGAGCGGGCCGGCCGCCAGCTCGGTGGTGAGGGATCCGTCCTTGTTCACCCAGGTGGTGGAGGTCTCGGTCCGCTCGGACAGTGCCTCGACCCGCTTCCCGCTCAGCCGGGCCGCGACCTTCGCCGAGGGGATGTCCGCGGCGGTGACGGGACCCTCGGGCGCCGGTTTACCGACCGCTTGCCGGCTCTTGTCACGTTCGACGGCCACCACCTGGCCGGTGGTGGCGACCACCACGGCCGTCTCCGCCGCGAGCACCATGGCGGTCAAAACCGCGATCCGGGGCAGCAGCCGTCTGCGCCGCTGCAAGACGACGGCCGGCCCCTCCCACTCGTCGGTGGACCGTATTCGCTCCGACACTTCTGGTGTCCTCCTGCTGTTGTGAACATGGTCAAACCGTGTTCAAAGCAGGAGTGCCGCAGGGGAAGAAGTGAAGATTTCACCCTCTGCGGGAAACATGTGAAAATCATAAAGACCCAGGTCATCACCACCCCCAGCCTCCAGGCCACTCAGGACCGGGACGATCGGGGCAGGGTCGGGGAGACGATGCGGAGCGGGGAAGTGGGGAGTGAGACGGCTCCACCGGGAGCGCGGGTCGCCCTCGGCACACTGATCGTGCTGGTGTTCGGATCGCTCGCGCTGACAGCGCTGGACATGGCCTCTTCGTCGACCAGCAGACGCGCGATGGCGACCGGGCTCATCGTGCTGGTGCTGATGCCCGCCGTCCTGCTCGGGCAGTACGCTCCACCGCCCTACCGACTGCCGTATCGCTCGAGGTGGGTACTGCTGCTGGTGCAGGCCGTGCTCACCTACCTGCCGCTGGTGCTCTTCCACTACCGGTGGCTGAGCCTGCTCGGCTTCCTGGCCGGCGCCGTGCTGCTCACGCTGCCGCCCACCACCTCTCTTCCGCTCGCGCTGCTCGTCGGCGCCAGCGGGCCGCTGCTGATCCGCACGGGAGTGATCGACACCGACCGGGGTTCACCGGCCGTTCTGCTGAGTACGGCGATCACGGCGAGCACGGTCTTCGCGGTCGCCCACCTCGCCCTGCTCTCCGCCCGTCTGCACGGCAGCAGGGAACAGACGGCCCGGCTCACCGAGCAGCGCACCCGGGCACGGATGCGGCAGGATCTGCACGATCTGGTGGGCACGTCGCTGGTGGTCATCGCGATGCGGGGGGAGAGCGCTCTGCGGGCGGACGTTCCCGAAGGGTCCGCCCGGGCGGTGCTCACGGAGGTCGTGGAGCTCGCCCGGCGGACGCATGAGGACGTGCGACGCATCAGCGGCCCCGAGGTGGCCTTCTCCCTGGCCGACGAGTTCGCCCACGCCCAGCGGCTCCTCACCGCTTCCGGGATAGCGGTGCACACCTCCCTGCCACCGCTCATCGAGCCGGGTGGCGCGGTGGCGGACTGTCTGCGGTCGGTGCTGCACGAGGCGGTGGGCAATGTGCTGGAGCACAGCCGTGCCCGGATCTGCGAGATCGAACTCTGTGCCGGGGTCGACGACATCCGGCTGACCGTCCGCAACGACGGCGTCGCCGCCGTCTCGGCGTCTCCCCGCACTCCGCCGGCCGGGCGTCGCGGTACGGGCCTGGCCGGGCTCAGGGGCCGGGCCGTCGCACTGGGCGGCACCCTGCACGCCGGGCCGAAGGACCGGGAGTTCTCGGTGACGGCGGTCCTGCCGACGGGCTGACGCAGCCGCACCGCGACGACAAAGGACTGCTCCTCTTAAGGGCGGTCGCCGTCCTCCACTCCCCGGGGCTCAGGCCTCGCGTGCGGCCCATGGGAAGGTCAGCCGCGCATGACAAAAGCCCCGCCGCTGATGCGACGGGGCCTGTGCCCACATGGGAATTGTGGAGATGGCGGGAATCGAACCCGCGTCCAACGGTGCGGAATCAGGGCTTCTCCGTGTGCAGTCCGCTGTGCTTTTCTCAGCCCCGGAGATCACGCGGACAAGTCTCCGACGGGCTCAGTCACTGTTGGATTTCCCTCTTCACCCCGTGACCGGGATCAAGGTTTAGTTCCCTAAATGATGCCAGGAACCGGGTCGGGAACACCCCCGGGCTGACACTCCCTCTAGTAGGAGAGCCGCTGCTCGCTACCTGAAGATCAGGCAGCGAGGGCGAGCTCGCCCTGGGAGATGGATCGCTTGGAATTGGCGATTATTTTTTCGGCCTGTGGTTTACGAGATCATGGCCGCTTCCTCGACACGCTTCCCCTGCTTCGACAGCCGCTGTCGAAACCGATCATCCCCATGTTTTTTTCTCAAGGTACGCACCCGCTGTGAGGTGCTGTCGCCATCGTACGTGACCAACGCGGTTCGGTGCCAGCGTATTCCCGCACGACGGCTCCGAGGACTCCGGGACGGGCCGGGAGCCGCTCGGACAGGCCCTACGCCTGCTGCTTGCGGCGGACCGCCGAGACCGCCCGATCCGTCTCCCGCCGGTCCTGCTTCTCGCGGAGCGTCTGGCGCTTGTCGTACTCCTTCTTGCCCTTCGCCAGCGCGATCTCCACCTTCGCGCGGCCGTCCTTGAAGTACAGGGCGAGCGGCACGATGGTGTGCCCCGTCTCCTGGGACTTGGACTCCAGCTTGTCGATCTCCGCGCGGTGCAGCAGCAGCTTGCGCTTGCGCCGCGCGCTGTGGTTGGTCCAGGTGCCCTGGCTGTACTCGGGGACGTGCACGTTGTGCAGCCACGCCTCGTTGCCGTCCAGCTGGACGAAGCCGTCCGCCAGCGACGCCCTGCCCTGGCGCAACGACTTCACCTCGGTCCCGGTGAGGACCAGGCCGGCCTCGTAGGTGTCGATGATGAGGTAGTCGTGCCGCGCCTTCTTGTTCTGCGCGATCATCTTGCGCCCTTTTTCCTTAGCCATAGTGCCGCCCATTTTGGCACTAAGGAGGGGGTTGGCGAAAAGCCGATTCCGGAGGCAGGGTGAAGTCGCGCTAGCGGCCGAGGCCGGCGAGGATCGTGCCCGCCTGCTGGAGTGCCCGTTTCTCGGCTTCCAGGTCGGGGGTGATGCCCTGGCCGTCGACTTTCCGGCCGGACGGGGTGCGGTAGTGGCCCACGGTCAGTTCGGCGACCGAGCCGTCGGGCAGTCGGCTGGGCATCTGCACGGAGCCCTTGCCGAAGGTGCGGGAGCCCACGACGACCGCCCGTCCGCGGTCCTGGAGGGCACCGGTGAGCAGTTCGGCCGCGCTCATCGTCCCGCCGTCGACGAGCACGACCAGAGGTCTGGCGGTGTCGCCGCCGGGCTCGGCGTGCAGGGCCCGCTGCTCGCCCTCGACGTCGTACGTGGCGACCAGGCCGCCGTCGAGGAGGGCGGAGGCCGCGGTGACCGCCTCGGCGACCAGTCCGCCGGAGTTGCCGCGCAGGTCGAGGACGATGCCCGCGCCGGCCGGGGCCTGGCGCACGGCGGTCCGGACCTCGTCGCCGGAGCCCTTGGTGAAGGCGGCGACCTTGACTACGGTGATCTTGCCGGGGAGTTCGTCGACGGTCACGGTGTCGCGGGAGAGCCGGGCCCGGCGCAGGGTCTCGCTCCAGGCGCGCGTACCGCGCTCCAGGCCGAGACGGACGGTGGTGCCGGCGGATTCGTCGGTGTCGTCACCGCGCAATAACGAGACGACCTCGGTGACGGGCCGCCCGTCGACCGTCGCGCCGTCGACGCTGCGCAGCCGGTCGCCCACACGGATACCGGCGTCGGCGGCGGGGGTGCCGCTGCCCACCTCGGCC
The DNA here is from genome assembly GCF_042871645.1 of Streptomyces sp. NPDC005774. Lineage (NCBI taxonomy): Bacteria > Bacillati > Actinomycetota > Actinomycetes > Kitasatosporales > Streptomycetaceae > Streptomyces > Streptomyces sp. NPDC005774. Next base: position 3,958 of record NZ_JBIAIV010000094.1, read on the forward strand.
ACCTCTATGCGGCCGCCCCGTTCCCGGGCCCACAGGCCCACGCCGGTGTACCTGCCGTCGAGGGCGTCCACGAATTCCTCGTACTCGCCCGGGGAGTAGACAGCTCCCCACCGGTCCCCGCTGCGGCTGACGGCGCGCTGCGCGGCCTCCACTGGAGACGTGCCGGCGGCCATGGCCGCCTCTGCCGCCTCGGCGACCTCGGCGTGACGTCCGACGGGGGCGGCCGCCTGGGTGCTGCCCGCGGCGGGCTTCCCGTCGACCGGTCCGGGCAGGCTGCCGGTGACCGCGCCGGCCACGAGGACGCCGGTGAACACCAAGGTCAGGGCGCCCCCTCGGCGGATCCGACGGGGCTCGCAGAACAGGGCACGACCTGACATGCCGGTGAGTCTAGGACAACGCGAAGGGGCGCACGGCCGCTTGACCGTACGCCCCTTTTGGCAAGAGTCACACCTTCAAGTACTTGCGCAGCGCGAAGAAAGCGGCCAGGGCCGGCATCAGCAGACTGGTGGCGAGAATCAGCGGAAGCTTCGTCAGCACCGCGTCCCAGCCGATGAAGTTGATCAGGTTCAGCTTCTCCGACAGCGCCAGTCCGGCGTCGATGATGAAGTACCGGCCGACCAGCAGGAATCCGCAGGCGAGGGTGCCGCCGATGAGTCCGGCGACCGCTGCTTCGGCGATGAACGGCGCCTGGATGTAGAAGCCCGAGGCGCCGACCAGCCGCATGATCCCGGTCTCACGCCGACGGCTGAACGCCGAGACGCGCACCGTGTTGACGATCAGCATGAGGGCAACGACCAGCATCAGCGCCATCACCGCGCGGGCGGCCCAGTTCATGCCGTTCAGCAGCCCGAAGAGGTTGTCCAGGATGCCCTTCTGGTCCTGCACGGACTGCACCCCGTCACGCCCGTCGAAAGCGGTCGCGACGACCTGGTACTTCTCCGGGTCCTTGAGCTTGATCCGGTACGACTCCTGCATCTGGTCCGGCGTGAGGGAGCTGGCCAGCGGGGAGTCGCCGAACTGCTCCTTGTAGTGCTTGTACGCCGTGTCCTGGGACTCGTAGGTGATCGAGTCGACGACCGTCATCTTCTCCAGGTCGCCCTTGATCTGCCCCTTCTGGTCCTCGGTCACCGCCCCCTTGGCGCAGTTGGGGTCGGACTCGGCGTCGTTCTTGTTGCACAGGAAGACGGAGACGTTGACCTTGTCGTACCAGTAGCCCTTCATGCTGGTGACCTGGTCGCTCAGCAGGAGCGAGGCACCGAACAGGGCGAGCGACAGGGCGACGGAGACGACGACGGCGAAGGTCATCGTCAGATTGCGGCGGAGACCGACACCGATCTCCGACAGAACGAACTGGGCGCGCATGGCGTGGGGTTAAGCCTTTCCGTTCCTCGTCAGTGCTGGTAGCCGTAGACGCCGCGTGCCTGGTCACGGACGAGGCGGCCCTTCTCCAGCTCGATGACGCGCTTGCGCATCTGGTCCACGATGTTCTGGTCGTGCGTCGCCATCAGCACGGTGGTGCCCGTCCGGTTGATCCGGTCGAGCAGCTTCATGATGCCCACCGAGGTCTGCGGGTCGAGGTTGCCGGTGGGCTCGTCGCAGATGAGCAGCTTGGGCCGGTTGACGAAGGCCCGCGCGATGGCGACGCGCTGCTGCTCACCGCCGGAGAGCTCACCGGGCCTCCGGTCCTCCTTGCCGCCGAGCCCGACGAGGTCGAGCACCTGCGGCACGGACTTGCGGATCTCGCCACGGGACTTGCCGATGACCTCCTGCGCGAAGGCGACGTTCTCGGCGACCGTCTTGTTGGGCAGCAGGCGGAAGTCCTGGAACACCGTCCCCAGCTGGCGCCGGATCTGCGGCACCTTCCAGTTGGAGACGCGCGCGAGGTCCTTGCCCAGGACGTGCACCTGCCCGGTGCTGACCCGCTCCTCGCGGAGGATCAGCCGCAGGAAGGTGGACTTGCCGGAGCCCGAGGACCCCACGAGGAACACGAACTCGCCCTTCTCGACCTCCAGGGAGACATCCCGGAGGGCTGGGCTGTTCTGTTTGGGGTAGGCCTTGGAGACGTTGTCGAATCGGATCACGGGTGCACCACGGGTCGCCGGGGGTAGATGTGCGTGACCTTACGCGAACCCGAAGGCCGATCGCAGTCACCGGCCCGGGTTGCGTAACACTTGCGCGCTATATACCGGATGTGCGGGCAGGACACAGGGGGTCGCGCCGATTGCCGCGGAACCTGGCACAGTGGTAGAGGGAACGTTCGCGTGGTCGTGGGCGTTGTACTGACCGAAACCGGTGTGAGGAGGGTGAGCGCATGACGTATGACCGGCTGGTGTGCGCCAACTGCGCCGCACCCGTGAACGAGGGCCGGTGCCCGGTGTGCCGCGCGAACCGTGAGCGGCTGCAGCAGGTGAACTTCTTCACGAGTCTGAACCCGACGGCGCTGATCGCGCTGCTGGTGGTGCTGGTCGCGGCGGTGGCGCTGCTCGCCCACCAGACCGTCTGAAGGCGCGGAGCGCCCGGGCCACAGGGGCACCCGGACCGCAGGGGCACCCGGACCACGGGACTCGTACGGCACGGCTCCCGCACGGAGCGGACAGGAACGCCCGAGGGGCCCGGAGCAGCGAACACGCTCCGGGCCCCTCGACCTGTCTCCTGCCGCGCGTACGGTACGTACGCGTGCCGTCACCGTCAGGCGGCAGCGGCTCCACGGTTGCCCATGAGGCGCGGCAGCACGCGGAAGCCGATGCCACCGGCGATCATCGTGGCGGCGCCGATCACCAGGAAGGTGATCTCGGCGGCACCGGTCTCGGCCAGCTCCTTGCCGTTGCCCTGGGCCGACGGAGCGGGCGCGTCGCCCGTGTCGGTGAGGGCCGAGGAGCCCTCCTCCTGGGCTGAGGGGCCGGCACCGCCGGCCGGGTCGGCGGCGTTGCCGCCGCCACCGTTGCCGTTGCCGCCACCCGGGGTGGTCGGGGCCTCGGTGGGCTCCTCCACAGGGTCCTCGCCGCCCGGCTCCCCGGGGTCGGTGGGAACCTCAGGATCGGTGGGAACCTCAGGGTCCGTCGGAACCTCGGGGTCGGTCGGAATCTCAGGATCGGTGGGAACCTCAGGGTCCGTCGGAACCTCGGGGTCCTCGCCGCACTCCGGATCGACGACGATGTCACAGGGCGGGTCGCCGGGGTCGGCCTGCGCGACACCCGTCACCATCAGCGACGCACCCGCGGCGATCACAGCGCCGGCCGCGATGCGTGCGACGCGAATCCGCGTCTTCTTCGTCATATGCGTGCTACCCCCAGTAGCTGATCGTCAATGAGGCTGCGCTCGGGGCCGTGATCAACGGGGATAACTGCGATGAAACGCCCCCCGGTTCACATGCGCCCCGGAGATACGCATGCCGATCCTCACCTTTCCCACTTTTCAAATGAACGTCAAGGCCGTTGCGTACGCGATGTCCACGTAAGCGCGCTTTGCCGAGAGTGGAAGCTGTGATTGTGATGTAAAAGCCCGGCATCCCCGACGCACGAAAGGCAACTGCCGCCCCTGGGGCGGCAGTTGCCTTGTCGACAAAGCGCTGTTCGCGCGCGGGGTTACTTCTCCCGCTGCTTGCGCCAGCGAATTCCGGCCTCCAGGAAGCCCTCGATCTCGCCGTTGAACACGGCCTCGGGGTTACCCACTTCCTGCTCCGTGCGCAGGTCCTTGACCATCTGGTAAGGGTGCAGCACGTACGAACGCATCTGGTTGCCCCAGGAGTTGCCGCCGTCACCCTTGAGGGCGTTCATCTTGGCCTGCTCCTCCTGGCGGCGCCGCTCCAGCAGCTTGGCCTGGAGGACGTTCATCGCGGTGGCCTTGTTCTGGATCTGCGAGCGCTCGTTCTGGCAGGAGACCACGATGCCGGTGGGGAGGTGGGTGAGGCGCACCGCGGAGTCGGTGGTGTTCACGCCCTGGCCGCCGGGACCGGACGACCGGTACACGTCCACCCGCAGCTCGGACTCGTCGATCTCGATGTGGTCGGTCTGCTCGACGACGGGGAGCACCTCGACGCCCGCGAACGAGGTCTGGCGCCGGCCCTGGTTGTCGAAGGGCGAGATGCGCACCAGCCGGTGGGTGCCCTGCTCGACCGAGAGGGTTCCATAGGCGTACGGCGCCAGCACCGCGAAGGTGGTCGACTTAATGCCGGCCTCCTCCGCGTACGACGTCTCGTAGATCTCGGTCTTGTAGCCGTGCTGCTCCGCCCAGCGCAGGTACATGCGCTGGAGCTTCTCCGCGAAGTCGGCGGCGTCGACGCCACCGGCCTCCGCGCGGATGTTGACGAGCGCCTCACGCGCGTCGTACTCGCCGGAGAGAAGGGTGCGGACCTCCATCTCGTCGAGCGCCTTTCGGACACTGGCCAGCTCGGACTCGGCCTCCGCGCGGGTGTCCGGGTCGTCCTCCTCCTCGGCCATCTCGAAGAGCACGGCGAGATCGTCGATCCGCCCTCGCAGCGTCTCCGCCTTCCTGACCTCGGCCTGGAGGTGGGAGAGCTTGCTGGTGATCTTCTGCGCCGCATCCGGGTCGTCCCACAGGGACGGAGCGGCCGCCTGCTCCTCGAGCACGGCGATGTCTGCCCTCAGTTTGTCGAGGTCCAGAACGACCTCGATCGACTCCATGGTCGAGGAGAGGGACTTGAGCTCTTCGGAAACATCGACGACTGCCACACCCCCAGCGTAACGGCTCGTCCGGGCGTACCACGCCGGACGCCCGCCCCCCGGGGCCTGTCGCGGGCGTCGGGGCAGGTCGGGGCGGGCGGGGTACGGCGGGGCTCCGGCCAGGGGCGGGGCTCGGCGAGGGCCGTGGCCGGGGTCAGGGAACGGCGGGGGCCGAGTTGTTCGAGTCGCGCGGGTCCGCTCCCGGCTCGTCGTCCGAGGCGGCCAGCCAGGCGCCCGCGCCGATGGCGGCCAGCAGGGTCACCGTCAGCGCGGCCAGGGTCAGCCGGCGCCGGCGGGCCACCGCGCGATTGCGGGCCGACCCGGGACGGCGGGCGCCGCTCGCGCGGGGCGCGCGGGCCGTGCCGCGGGCGCCTCCGGCCAGCTCGTCGGGGCCCGGCACACGCATCGACGTGTGGGTGTCCCGGTTGGAGTCGGTCGGTTTCGCTCCCGGTACCAGCGGGACCGCGCCGCGCCGCCGCGCGGGCTCCCGGGCGGCCGGCGCCGGACCGGAGGGCAGGGTGTCCTCGCCCTCCCGCTCCACCGGCTCGGCGTCCGGCTCGTCCACGTCCAGCGGCGGCATCCCCGCCAGGAGTGGCAGCAGCTCCCGCAGCCGGTCCGCGAGCTCCGAGGCCCGCAGTCGCGAGGCCGGCGCCTTGGCCAGGCACTGCACGAGCAGTTGCCACAGCTCGTCGGGGATGCCGGGGAGCGGGACGACCGACTCGGTGACATGGCGGCGCAGCACCGCTCCCGGGTGTCCCCCGCCGAACGGCGTGAAGCCCGCGAGCAGCTCGTACAGGACCGTGGCGAGCGCGTAGATGTCGACCGACGCGCGCGGCGGCAGGCCCTCCACGATCTCCGGCGCCAGGTAGTCCGGCGTCCCGATGATCTTCGTGGCGCGGGTGCGGCGCGGGGTGTCGATGAGCTTGGCCACCCCGAAGTCGGTCAGCAGCGCACGGTGCGAGCCGCCGGGACCGACCGGGCCCTGCATGTCCAGCAGGATGTTCTCCGGCTTGACGTCCCGGTGCACGACCCCCGCGGCGTGCGCCGCCGCCAGCCCGTCCGCGACGTCGGCGACGATCGCCACGGCGGCTTCCGGGGCGAGCCTGCGCTCGCGGTCGAGGCGGGTGCGCAGATCCGTACCGCGGACCAGGTCCATGACCAGCGCGAGATCGTTGCCGTCGACCACCAGGTCGCGCACCGAGACGATGTGCGGATGCTCCAGACCGAGCAGCGCCGTCCGCTCCTGCACGAAGCGTCCGACGAGCTCCTGGTCCGAGGAGAGGTCCTCGCGCAGCAGCTTGACGGCGACGGGCCCGTCCGGCCCCTCGCCGAGCCACACCGTACCGGCGCTGCCCCGTCCGAGGATCTGGTGGGCGGTGTACCGGCTGCCGATCTTCCGTGCCAAGACTGCTCCTACCGACGCGTGTTGCCGCCAAAGCTACGCGCCCCGGAAGCCAACCTTCACCGGGGATCCGGAAATCACCCGCCGGGTGTCGACAAATCAGCAAACCGGCCGGACATGCCGCGGGGGGGGGGGGGGGGGGGGGGGGGGGGGGGGGGGGGGGCCCCCCCCCCCCCCCCCCCCCGCCGCTCCTGTCAGTGGCAGCCGATAGCCTGGCACACGTCAAGGATCACCGTCCGCCGGACCGCAACCAGCAATTGAGGAACCCCGACGGCGATCGACCAGGTCCGCGAGAGCGGCGGCGGATCAGCCGAGAAGAGGGGTGCAGGGTGCGTGTACTGGGGGTGGACCCGGGACTGACGAGATGCGGTGTCGGGGTGGTCGAAGGGGTCGCGGGGCGACCGCTGACCATGCTCGGTGTGGGCATCGTGCGCACGTCCGCCGACGCCGACCTCGGTCACCGTCTCGTCGCCGTCGAGCAGGGCCTCGAGCAGTGGCTGGACGAGTACCGGCCGGAGTTCGTCGCCGTCGAGCGCGTCTTCAGCCAGCACAACGTCCGTACGGTGATGGGCACCGCCCAGGCGAGCGCCGTCGCCCTGCTGTGCGCCTCCCGCCGAGGGATTCCCGTCGTCCTGCACACCCCCAGTGAGGTCAAGGCGGCCGTGACCGGTTCCGGGCGCGCTGACAAGGCCCAGGTCGGTGCGATGGTCACCCGGCTGCTGCGGCTCGACGCGCCCCCGAAGCCCGCCGACGCGGCAGACGCCCTCGCCCTCGCCATCTGCCACATCTGGCGGGCCCCCGCGCAGAACCGGCTCCAGCAGGCCGCCGCTCTGCACGCCTCGCGCACCGCACCGCGCACCGCCCCCCGCACGACCACTGCGCGCACGGCCGCCTCGAGGGCGTCCGGCCCGAGAACACCCACAGCACCGATCCCCTCACCGAACCCATCACCCGGCCCATCGAAGGGGCGCACCGCATGATCGCCTTCGTCAGCGGCACGATCGCCGCGCTCGCACCCGACGCCGCGGTCGTCGAGGTCGGCGGCGTCGGCATGGCCGTCCAGTGCACGCCGAACACGCTGTCCACGCTGCGGGTCGGCCGAATCGCCCGGCTCGCCACCTCCCTCGTCGTACGCGAGGACTCGCTCACCCTCTACGGCTTCGCGGACGACGACGAGCGGCAGACCTTCGAACTGCTGCAGACCGCCAGCGGCGTCGGCCCCCGCCTGGCCCAGGCGATGCTGGCCGTGCACGCCCCGGACGCGCTGCGCCGGGCCGTCGCGACCGCCGACGAGAAGGCGCTCACCGCCGTCCCCGGTATCGGCAAGAAGGGCGCCCAGAAGCTGCTCCTGGAGCTGAAGGACCGCCTCGGCGCGCCGGTGGGCACGGCGACCGCCGCGAGCCCCGCCACCGCCGGCTGGCGCGATCAGCTGCACGCCGCCCTGATCGGCCTCGGCTACGCGACGCGCGAGGCCGACGAGGCCGTCACCGCCGTCACCCCCCAGGCCGAGGCGGCCGGGGGCACACCCCAGGTGGGCGCGCTGCTGAAGGCGGCCCTGCAGACCCTGAACCGCGCCCGCTAGCCCGTACCGCCGCCCCTTCCCCATAAGGGCCCCCACCCCTCGTACCGCCCCGCCCCACCCGGCTAGGAGACTTTCAGTGAACTGGGACGACACGACCGACCCCGCTGCCGCCGAGCGGCTGGTGGGATCTGTCGCCGACGGGGAGGACCAGGCCGTCGAGGCCGCCCTGCGCCCCAAGGACCTGGACGAGTTCATCGGCCAGGAGAAGGTCCGCGAGCAGCTCGACCTCGTGCTGCGCGCCGCACGCGCGCGCGGCGCCACCGCCGACCACGTGCTGCTCTCCGGCGCCCCCGGCCTCGGCAAGACCACCCTCTCCATGATCATCGCGGCCGAGATGGAAGCCCCCATCCGCATCACCTCGGGACCGGCCATCCAGCACGCGGGCGACCTGGCCGCGATCCTGTCCTCCCTCCAGGAGGGTGAGGTCCTCTTCCTCGACGAGATCCACCGCATGTCCCGGCCCGCCGAGGAGATGCTCTACATGGCGATGGAG
>NZ_JBIAIV010000095.1:0-11371 GCF_042871645.1 Streptomyces sp. NPDC005774
ATCTTCGTGAAGGGCGAGGTCATCAAGACCGTCCCGGAGTCGAAGATCGTGGAGACCCTCATCGAGGAAGCCATGAAGATCGCCGAACAGATGGAGCAGGACGGCGTGACTTCTGGCGAACCCCAGATCTCGGTCGCCGGCTGACGAAGCCCGTCAGGCCGGTCCGCCCGCTCAGGCCGGTCGCTCTGCCCTTCCTGCCCGGAAAACCTCCGGGTAGGACCGTTTCTCTCCCGCGGAGCGGCAGCACACGAATTCGACGGGTACAGTGCGGAAACCAGCAGACCCAAGTGTGTGAGGCCCCCCGCACGTGTTGACGCAGACCACCTCCCGGGTCCTCGAACCGAGCGACCTGGACGCCGCCCTCGCCATCCTCGACCGCGAGCCGGTGGCGAACGCCTTCGTGGCATCCCGGGTGCAGGTCGCGGGCCTGGACCCGTGGCGGCTCGGCGGCGAGATGTGGGGCTGGTACGAGGGCGGCCTGCTCACGTCCCTGTGCTACGCGGGCGCCAACCTGGTCCCCATATGCGCCACCCCCCGGGCGGTCCGCGCCTTCGCCGACCGCGCCCGCCGGGCCGGCCGCCGCTGCTCCTCCGTCGTCGGCCCCACGGCCCCCACCGCCGAGCTGTGGCGGCTGCTCGAACCCCAGTGGGGCCCCGCCCGAGAGGTCCGCGCCCACCAGCCCCTGATGGTCGCCGACCGCCTGCCCGGGAACATTGCCCCGGACCCCTACGTCCGCCGCGTCCGCAAGGACGAGATGGACAAGATCATGCCGGCCTGCGTGGCGATGTTCACCGAGGAGGTCGGGATCTCCCCACTGGCCGGCGACGGCGGCCTGCTCTACCAGGCCCGGGTCGCCGAACTCGTCGGAGCCGGAAGAGCCTTCGCCCGCTTCGACGCCGAGGGCAAGGTCGTCTTCAAGGCCGAGATCGGCGCCGCCACCGACCGCACCTGCCAGATCCAGGGCGTATGGGTGGCACCCGAACACCGGGGCAAGGGCGTCGCCGCCCCCGGCATGGCGGCAGTGCTCCGCTACGCCCTCGCGGACGTCGCCCCCGTGACGAGCCTCTACGTCAACGACTTCAACACCCCCGCACGCCGGACCTACCGGCGGGTGGGGTTCCAGGAGGTCGGCGAGTTCATGAGCATCCTGTTCTGACCCCGGCCCGTCCCGTCCCGCCAGTGCCGCTGCGCGGCCGCGCGGAGCCGTCCCGGCCCGTGCCGACGCCCTGTAGTCTCCCCGGCATGCTGCGCTTTCCCGGTCACGGGCACCCCCGTCCCGACGACATCGTGATCGGCCCCCTCGACCTCGCCGCCCACGTCGACGAGGCGCTGGCGGTCCAGGCGAAGGCGTTCGGCCTCAGCCCCGACGAGGTGGCCGTACGCCGGCAGATCGTGCTGCGCCACATGAGCCTGCCGGGAGCCAGAGCCTTCGGTGCCACCGTCACCGGCCGTCTCGTCGGCTTCGTCTACGGCATGCCCAACAACCGCGCCCACTGGTGGTCCACGGTCGTCGAACCCCCTCTGCGCGCCCGGGGCCACGACGACTGGCTCGACGGCTCCTTCGTCATCACCGAACTGCACGTCCACCCGCGCCACCAGAAGCACGGCATCGGCCGCTGCCTGATCACCACGATCACCGACGGCGCCGACGAACCCCGCTCGATCCTCTCCGCCGTCGACATCGAGAGTCCCGCCCGCCACCTGTACCGCTCCCTCGGCTACGAGGACCTCGCCCGCCGCGTCCACTTCCCCAGCGCCCCCAAGCCGTACGCCGTGATGGGTGCCCCCTTGCCACTGCGTCGCGTGGGGCCGGAAGGGCCGTAACCGATTTCCACCGGCCCGTCCCGCCCGGCTAACCTCCAGTCATCACCCAGACGCAGCAGGAGTACGAGAACCATGGCGAACGCACCGGTCCAGCGCATGTCCCAGTTGATGGCGAAGACGCTGCGCGACGACCCGGCTGACGCCGAGGTCCTCAGTCACAAGCTGCTCGTCCGCGCCGGCTACGTGCGCCGCACCGCCGCCGGCATCTGGAGCTGGCTGCCCCTCGGCAAGAAGGTCCTCGCCAACGTCGAACGCGTCGTGCGCGAGGAGATGGACGCCATCGGCGCCCAGGAGGTGCTGCTCCCCGCCATCCTGCCGCGTGAGCCCTACGAGGCGACCGGCCGCTGGGAGGAGTACGGCCCCGAGCTGTTCCGCCTCCAGGACCGCAAGGGCGGCGACTACCTCCTCGGCCCCACCCACGAGGAGATCTTCACCCTCCTGGTGAAGGACCAGGCGTCCTCCTACAAGGACCTGCCGGTGATCCTCTACCAGATCCAGAGCAAGTACCGCGACGAGGCCCGCCCCCGCGCAGGCATCCTGCGCGGCCGCGAGTTCCTGATGAAGGACTCGTACTCCTTCGACCTCGACGACGAGGGCCTGACCCGGTCCTACGGTCTGCACCGCCAGGCGTACCAGCGGATCTTCGAGCGCCTCGGCCTCGACTACCGCATCTGTGCCGCCACCGCCGGCGCGATGGGCGGCTCCAAGTCTGAGGAGTTCCTCGCCCCCGCCGAGGCCGGTGAGGACACCTTCGCGGACTGCCCGAACTGCGACTTCGCCGCGAACACCGAGGCGATCTCCTACGAGCTGAAGCCCGTCGACGGCTCCGCCGTCCCGGCCGCCGAGAACATCCCGACACCCGACACCCCCACCATCGAGACCCTCGCCGCCTCGCTCGGCGTCCCCGCCTCGGCCACGCTGAAGAACCTGCTGGTCAAGGTCGACGGCGAGATCGTCGCCGTGGGCGTCCCCGGCGACCGGGAGGTCGACCTGGACAAGGTCGAGGCGCACTTCGCCCCGGCCGCCGTCGAGATGGTCACCGCCGAGGACTTCGTCGGCCGCCCCGACCTGGTGCGTGGCTACGTCGGCCCGCAGGGCCTGGAGAAGGTCCGCTACATCGCCGACCCGCGCGTGGCACCGGGCACGGCCTGGGTCACCGGGGCCAACAAGGCCGACACTCACGCCAAGAACGTGGTCGTGGGCCGCGACTTCGAGGTCGACGCGTACGTGGACGTCGTGGTGGTCGACGAGGGCGACCCCTGCCCCAAGTGCGGCACCGGCCTCCGGCTCGACCGCGCCATCGAGATCGGCCACATCTTCCAGCTGGGCCGCAAGTACGCCGACGCCCTCAAGCTCGACGTCCTCGGGCAGCAGGGCAAGCCCGTCCGCGTCACCATGGGCTCCTACGGCATCGGCGTCTCCCGCGCGGTGGCGGCCCTGGCCGAGCAGACCGCCGACGACAAGGGCCTGTGCTGGTCCAAGGAGGTCGCCCCGGCCGACGTCCACGTGGTCGCCGCGGGCAAGGCCCTGCAGACCGAGCTCGCCCTCGACGTCTCCGCCCGGCTCGCCGCCGCCGGCGTCCGCGTCCTGGTCGACGACCGCGCGGGTGTCTCGCCGGGCGTGAAGTTCACCGACTCCGAACTGATCGGCGTCCCGCAGATCCTGGTCGCCGGCCGTCGCTCCGCGGAGGGCATCGTCGAGCTGAAGGACCGCCGTACCGGCGAACGCGAGGAACTCACCGTGGCCGAAGCGATCACCCGCCTCACGGCCTGACCACACCGCTACCGAGAGCCCGCGCGGAGTCGTTCCCCGTGCGGGCTCCCGGCCTCGCCGCGCGGTGTCAGAGCCAGCCGGCGAACTCCAGGAGGAGCTCCGCGTCCCGGTCGCGGCCGACACGGCGGGCGCGCACGCCGGACTCCACCGCGCGGAACAGCGTCCAGCCGCGCAGCCGCTCCTGGTCGATCTCCAGGGACTCCGCCAGGCGCTTCACCCGGCGGCGGGTCGTCGTCGCGCCGGTCGGCTGGGCCACCAGGTCCTCCACCCGGTCGCGGACCAGCCGGGCCAGGTCGAAGGCACACTCCCCGACCACCGGGTCGGGACCCACCGCCAACCACGGCATCCGCTCGGCGGAGAGCACCTTGCTCTGCCGGAACGTGCCGTGCAGCAACCGGTGCTCGGGCGGCCCGGCCAGCAGCTCCTCACGCGCCGCCAGCGCCGCCGACACCAGCGGTGCGACCTCGGGGGAGTCCGCGGCACCCGCCCGCATCGCCTCGGCCTGCCGGCCGGTCCGCTCGGCCACCGTCTCGAAGGCGTGAGCGGTGTCCCCGACGGGCGGTTCGACCCACAGCCGCCGCAGTGTCCCGGCAGCCTCCAGCAGTGCCTTCGCCTCCGGCAGCGATCGCACCGAGACGTCCGGATGCAGCCGCTCCAGCAGCAGCGCCCCGTCCGGGGAGGAGGGCTCCAGCAACCGGACCGTGCCCAGCCCGTTCCAGTGGGCCAGCGCGGCCCGCTCGCTCTCCGGCCGGGCCCGCGCGGGGGCCAGCTTCAGCACGGCGGCGGTGTCGTCGGCCGTCCGCACCAGCGCCACCAGGCTGCTGCGCCCCCCGGGCACCTGTACCCGTTCCACGGTCAGCCCGCGCAGTGCGACGGCCGCGCGCGCGGCCTCGGGCAGCTTCTCCAACCAGTCCACACCGCCGTCGGGAGCCGTCTCGCCCAGCGCCCTCACCAGACGCTGCGGCGGTTCGAAGACCATGCGCGAGTCGTTCCCTTCGTGCCCGTCGTGCTGTACGCGGCCCCTGCCGCCGGCCCCTCACGCCGCTCCGGCACGCCCTCGCGTGCGGTTCCGTCACACCGCCGGCACCGACGGAACCTCCGAGGACGGCCCGGCCCGCTCGGCGAGCCCAGGGAAGGCTACGCTCCCCCCGCTCCAGCGCACCGCCCGCACTGCGGCCTCCCGCAGCGCCTCGGCCGCCGCACGGCGCCGCTCGCCCCCGCTCGCGCGCACCAGGTCCGAGTACACCCCGGCCACCCGGTTCTCCAGCTCCGCCGCGAGCCGCACGGCCGCGGCCTGGTCCGGCACCTGGAACGGCAGCGCGTACCCCGCGGCCGCGGCCACGGGATCGGCGCCCGTGTCCTTCACCTCGCGCACCAGCGCGTCCCGGCGCGCGCGGTGCGCGTCGTAGGCCGAGCGAGCGTCCGCGCGCCGGTCGTCGGAGATCCGCCCGCCGACGACCCCGTATCCGTACACCGCCGCGTGCTCCGCCGCCAGGGCCGCCTGGAGCGCCCGCAGCTCCCGGTCCTTCGCCTCGCTCATCCGTCAGCCCTTCGTCAGCAGAAACACATGGGCCGCGCCGGCCGCCGCCACCGACGCCAGCAGCCTGGCCAGCTCGGCCGGTGCGTCGAGCAGTGCCTCCAGGCGCCGATCGGCGATCTCCCGCTCGGCGGCGGCGAGCCCGGAGAGGGCATCCTTCTCCTTCGTGGGCACCGGCACCGCCCCGGCGGACGGCACCGCCCCGGCGGACGGCACCGCCCCGGCGGACGGCACCGCCCCGGCGGGCGCCGCCGACTCCGGCGACGCCGACGCCGAACCCGCCGCGGTCCCGAAACTCTCGAAGGCCTTCGCATGCCGCACGGCGTCCTCGCGCAACGGACCCAGCCGCTGAGCGAGCCCGGCGTGCGCCGCGATCACGGCGTCGTACCGCTCGGCCAGCTCCCTGCTGTCGCGCGCCGCACGCGTGCGTGCCCGTTCGGAGGCCTGGGGAGGAGAGCTGCCGGCGGCGGGGTCGGCGTCCCGGGACCCGGCGGAACAGCCCGCCGCGAGCAGGGCCGTCGGGGCGACGGCGAGCAAGCTCCTTCTGCGCGGCCCCGGACGGGCACGCGGAGCATGGGGGAACGGCACGGCAGACGTCCTCGGGGGCTCGTACGGAACGTGGCGACGGAAGAAGGGTCCCAGGCGCTCCCGCCGAACTCCCGTCCGCCGGGCGACGACAGGACCTGGACCCGTGATCACGGTACCCGTGGATCTCCCTGACGGCGCTCAGCGGCACCCCCCCCGTGACCGGGTGGACGGCATCCCCCCGTGACCGGGTGGACGGCATCACCCCCCGCGACCGGATACCCTTTGACCCAGACACGCGCCCCATCCCACAACAGCACACGCGGCCGAGGAGTCACCCGGATGAGCAGCACCCAGAGCGAGAGGCTTCGAGAGCTTCTGGAACCGCTCGTCAGCTCGCAGGGTCTCGATCTCGAGGAGATCGCCGTGGACACGGTCGGCCGCAAGCGGGTGCTGCGCGTCGTGGTCGACTCGGACACCGGCGCGGATCTGGACCGCATCGCCGATGTGAGCCGCGCGCTCTCGGCGAAGCTCGACGAGACCGACGCGATGGGCAGCGGCGAGTACACCCTCGAGGTCGGAACCCCGGGCGCCGAGCGTCTCCTCACCGAGCACCGGCACTACGTGCGCGCCACGGGCCGCCTGGTGGGCTTCCGGCTGACGGTGGGCGACGAACTGGTCGCCCGGATCCTGCGGACCGACGACGACGGCCTCGACCTCGAGGTGCCCGGGGTCAAGGGCCGCAAGCCCACCGCGCGCCGGCTCGCCTTCGACGAGATCGACAGGGCGCGCGTCCAGGTCGAGTTCAACCGCAAGGACGACAAGTCCGCCGCACAGGACGCGACCGGGACGAACGACACGAACGACACGAACGACACCGACGACACCAACGACGAGACGGAAGAGGAGGCGTAGCCGTGGACATTGACATGAGCGCCCTGCGGGGTTTGGTACGGGAGAAGGAGATCTCCTTCGACCTGCTGGTCGAGGCCATCGAGTCGGCCCTCCTCATCGCCTACCACCGCACCGAGGGAAGCCGCCGCCACGCGCGCGTGAAGCTCGACCGGGAGACCGGGCATGTGACGGTGTGGGCGAAGGAGGACCCCGAGGACCTCGACGAGGGCCAGGAGGCCCGTGAGTTCGACGACACCCCGTCCGACTTCGGCCGTATCGCCGCCACCACGGCCAAGCAGGTCATCCTGCAGCGCCTGCGCGACGCCGAGGACGACGCGACGCTCGGCGAGTACGCCGGCCGTGAGGGCGACATCGTCACCGGCGTGGTCCAGCAGGGCCGCGACCCGAAGAACGTTCTGGTCGACATCGGCAAGCTGGAGGCCATCCTGCCGGTGCAGGAGCAGGTGCCCGGCGAGACCTACACGCACGGGCTGCGGCTGCGCAGTTACGTCGTCCGGGTGGCGAAGGGCGTGCGCGGACCGTCCGTCACCCTGTCGCGCACACATCCCAATCTGGTGAAGAAACTCTTCGCCCTGGAGGTACCGGAGATCGCCGACGGCTCGGTGGAGATCTCCGCCATCGCCCGCGAGGCCGGCCACCGTACGAAGATCGCCGTCCGCTCCACCCGCTCCGGGCTGAACGCCAAGGGCGCCTGCATCGGTCCCATGGGCGGCCGCGTACGCAACGTGATGGGCGAGCTGAGCGGCGAGAAGATCGATATCGTCGACTGGTCGGACGACCCGGCCGAGATGGTGGCCAACGCGCTCTCCCCGGCCCGCGTCACCAAGGTGGAGGTCGTGGACCTGGCGGCCCGGTCCGCCCGGGTGACCGTGCCGGACTACCAGCTGTCCCTGGCGATCGGCAAGGAGGGGCAGAACGCCCGTCTGGCCGCCCGTCTGACCGGCTGGCGGATCGACATCCGGCCGGACACGGAACAGCCCGGGGAATAGATCCAAGCCGCCGCTCGCTGAGATTACGACAGTCTCGCGTGCGGCATGCGTTCGATACTTGCCCCAAAGGGGTGAGGTCGGTCCGGGGAGGTAGACTTAGCTGTGTCTGGCCGGACACCTACCCGCGCACGTCCCGAGCGCACCTGCGTGGGCTGCCGGGAGCGAGCGGTCAAGAACGGGCTGCTGCGGATCGTGGCGATCGAGGATGCGTGCGTCCCCGATCCACGCGGTACGCTGCCCGGCCGGGGTGCGTACGTACACCCCGCCCCGGTCTGTCTTGACCAGGCGGTGCGCCGAAGGGCGTTTCCGCGGGCGCTCCGCGTCCCGGGACCGCTCGACGTAAAGGCGTTGCGCCACTACGTCGAGCAGGCACAGGGTTGCGACAGCAATCCGTAAGAAGACATGCCGTGCGGATCCACCCGTGCGGCCTGGTACCTCGCGAGTCGAAAGCAGGTCGAGATTGCGATGAGCACTCGATGAGTACGCGATGAGTACGCCCATGAACTAGCGACGGTCCGGACGCAACCCGGACCTCAGAGGAGCGAAGTGGCTAAGGTCCGGGTCTACGAACTCGCCAAGGAGTTCGGTGTCGAGAGCAAGGTCGTCATGGCCAAGCTCCAAGAGCTCGGTGAATTCGTCCGTTCGGCGTCTTCGACGATCGAAGCGCCTGTAGTACGCAAGCTGACCGACGCGTTCCAGCAGGGTGGGGGCAACGGCAAGTCCGGTGCCAAGCCCGGCGCGCCCAGGAAGGCCGCGCCCAGGCCCGCGCCGTCCCCGGCGCAGGCACGTCCGGCAGCACCGCGGCCGCCGGCCGCACCCAAGCCCCCCGCGGAGCAGCAGCCCGCGGCCCCGTCGGCGCCCGCTCCGACGACCTCCGGTCCGCGTCCGACGCCGGGGCCGCGCCCCGCGCCGCGTCCGGCACCGGCGGCCCCGGAGTTCCAGGCCCCGCCGGCCGCCGCTCAGGCTCCGCCGGCCGCCGCTCAGGCTCCGTCCCCGGCTCCGGCCGGACCGAAGCCCGGCGGAACGCGCCCCGGTGCCCCCAAGCCCGGCGGTCGTCCCGCCGGTCAGGGTGGTCAGGGCAGCCAGGGTGGTCAGGGCAGCCAAGGTGTTCAGGGTGGTCAGGGCGGCCGTCCGGCCGGTCAGGGCCAGCGTCCCGGTGGCGGCGGTCAGCGTCCGGGTGGACGCCCGGCCGGTCCGCGTCCGGGTAACAATCCCTTCACCTCCGGTGGCTCCACCGGTATGGCCCGCCCGCAGGCGCCCCGCCCGCAGGGCGCGCGTCCTGGCGGTCCCGGTGCCCCCGGTGCCGGTCCCCGTCCCCAGGCCCCCGGTGGCCAGGGCGGTAGCGGTCCGCGTCCGCAGACTCCGGGCGGGCAGCGTCCCTCCCCGGGCTCGATGCCGCGTCCGCAGGGCGGTCCCCGTCCCGGCGGCGGTCCCGGCGGTCCCGGCGGTCCCGGCGGTCCGCGTCCCAACCCCGGCATGATGCCGCAGCGTCCGGCTGCCGGTCCCCGTCCCGGTGGCGGTCCCGGCGGTGGCCGTGGTCCGGCCGGTGCCGGTCGTCCCGGTGGCGCTCGTCCCGGTGGCGGCGGTGGCTTCGCCGGTCGCCCGGGTGGCGGCGCCGGTGGCGCTCGTCCCGGTGGCGGCGGTGGCTTCGCCGGTCGTCCCGGTGGCGGCGCCGGCTTCGGTGGCGGCGGTGGCCGTCCCGGCTTCGGTGGCCGTCCCGGTGGTCCCGGTGGTCGTGGTGGCACGCAGGGCGCCTTCGGCCGTCCCGGCGGTCCGGCCCGTCGTGGCCGCAAGTCGAAGAGGCAGAGGCGCCAGGAGTACGAGGCCATGCAGGCCCCGTCGGTCGGCGGCGTGATGCTGCCTCGCGGCAGCGGCGAGAGCATTCGCCTGTCGCGCGGTGCCTCGCTCACCGACTTCGCGGAGAAGATCAACGCCAACCCGGCGTCGCTCGTCGCGGTCATGATGAACCTCGGCGAGATGGTCACCGCGACCCAGTCCGTCTCCGACGAGACGCTCCATATGCTCGCCGGCGAGATGAACTACACGGTTCAGATCGTCAGCCCGGAGGAGGAGGACCGCGAGCTGCTCGAGTCCTTCGACCTGGAGTTCGGCGAGGACGAGGGCTCCGACGAGGACCTGGTGGTCCGTCCGCCGGTGGTCACCGTCATGGGCCACGTCGACCACGGCAAGACCCGCCTGCTCGACGCGATCCGCAAGACGAACGTCGCCTCGGGCGAGGCCGGCGGCATCACCCAGCACATCGGTGCCTACCAGGTCGCGACCGAGGTCAACGACCAAGAGCGCAGGATCACCTTCATCGACACCCCGGGTCACGAGGCGTTCACCGCCATGCGTGCCCGTGGTGCGCGGTCGACCGACATCGCGATCCTGGTCGTCGCGGCCAACGACGGCGTCATGCCGCAGACGGTCGAGGCGCTCAACCACGCGAAGGCGGCCGAGGTGCCGATCGTCGTCGCGGTCAACAAGATCGACGTCGAGGGCGCCGACCCGACCAAGGTGCGCGGTCAGCTGACCGAGTACGGCCTCGTGGCCGAGGAGTACGGCGGCGACACCATGTTCGTCGACATCTCCGCCAAGCAGGGTCTGCACATCGACAGCCTCCTGGAGGCCGTCGTCCTCACCGCCGACGCCTCGCTCGACCTGCGGGCCAACCCGACGCAGGACGCGCAGGGCATCTCGATCGAGTCCCGGCTCGACCGCGGCCGCGGTGCCGTGGCGACCGTCCTCGTCCAGCGAGGCACCCTGCGGGTCGGCGACACGATGGTGGTGGGCGATGCCTACGGCCGCGTGCGCGCCATGCTCGACGACAACGGCAACAACGTCGCCGAGGCCGGCCCGTCGACGCCGGTCCAGGTCCTGGGCCTGACCAACGTCCCGGGTGCGGGCGACAACTTCATCGTCGTCGACGAGGACCGTACGGCCCGTCAGATCGCCGAGAAGCGCGCCGCCCGTGAGCGCAACGCCGCGTTCGCCAAGCGCACGCGCCGCGTGTCGCTGGAGGACCTGGACAAGGTGCTCAAGGCCGGCGAGATCCAGCAGCTGAACCTGATCATCAAGGGTGACGCGTCCGGATCGGTCGAGGCCCTCGAGTCCTCGCTGCTCCAGCTGGACGTCGGCGAAGAGGTCGACATCCGGATCCTGCACCGCGGCGTCGGTGCGGTCACGGAGTCCGACATCGACCTGGCGATGGGCTCGGACGCCATCGTGATCGGCTTCAACGTGCGCGCCGCCGGGCGGGCACAGCAGATGGCCGAGCGCGAAGGCGTGGATGTCCGGTACTACTCGGTCATCTACCAGGCGATCGAGGAGATCGAGGCGGCCCTCAAGGGCATGCTCAAGCCGGAGTACGAAGAGGTCGAGCTCGGCACGGCGGAGATCCGCGAGGTCTTCCGCTCGTCCAAGCTGGGCAACATCGCGGGTGTTCTCATCCGCTCCGGCGAGGTCAAGCGCAACACCAAGGCGCGCCTCATCCGCGACGGCAAGGTCATCGCGGAGAACCTCAACATCGTCGGTCTGCGTCGCTTCAAGGACGACGTCACCGAGATCCGCGAAGGCTTCGAGGGCGGTATCAACCTCGGAAACTTCAACGACATCAAGGCCGACGACGTCATCGCGACCTACGAGATGCGCGAGAAGCCGCGGGGATAACACCCCACGGTGTGTGCCGGGCGGGGGGGCCCCGGGGGCCCCCGGCCGCCCCCCCGGGCCGGGGCGGGGCCACGGGGGGGGGCGGGGGCCCCAACCCGGGGGGCCGGGCGGGGGCCCCCACCCGCGGGGGGCCCGCGCC
>NZ_JBIAIV010000096.1:0-10431 GCF_042871645.1 Streptomyces sp. NPDC005774
TGGCTCGGGTCCTACACCTTCGACATCAGTCGAACCTCCTTGGTGATTTCCACTCTTCTCAAGCGACTTTCGTGTCGCACGACCTGGTTGATCCAGGAGGAGCCGGTCGGCGTGAAGTGGACGTGGAAGCGCGAGTGCCGACCCAGCCACGCCTTGATCTCGGAGGTGTTGTGGGTGGCGTAGCTATCACACACCAGGTGCACGTCGAGTTCGCGCGGTACGGCCTTGTCTATCGTGACCAGGAACTTCTTGAACTCAATCGCCCGGTGGCGGCGGTGCAGTTCGCCGATGACGGTGCCGTCGGCGATGTTGAACGCGGCGAACAGGCTGGTGATGCCGTGCCGCAGATAGTCGTGGGTGCGGCGCTCGGGCATGCCCGGCATCATCGGCAGCACCGGCTGCGAGCGGTCCAGTGCCTGGATTTGGCTCTTCTCATCGACGCACAGCACCACCGCCTTCTCGGGTGGGTTGTGGTAGAGGCCGACGACGTCGACGACCTTGTCGACGAACTGCGGTTCGGTGGACAGCTTGAACGCGTCCTGCAGGTGCGGCTTGAGGTCAAACCTCTTCCAGATCCGCCCGATGGTGGACTTCGACAGCCCGGTGCGTTTCGCCATCGAGGCCCGCGACCAGTGCGTGTCCTGGCCCGGAGTGGACTCCAGTGTCGCGACAATGACGTCTTCGACCTCGTCGAGCAGGATCGAGGGCGGCCGGCCCGGGCGCGGCTCGTCCGCGAGTCCGTCCAGCCGACCCGCGATGAACCGCGACCGCCAGCGGTTGACCGTCGCCTGCGCGATGCCGAGTTCGGCGGCGACCTGTTTGTTCGTCCCGCCCTCCGCGCAGCGCAGCACGATCTTGGCGCGCAGCGCCAGGAACTGCGCGGTCTTCGCCCGCCGTGCCCAGCGCGTCAACTGCGCATGCTCGGCCTCGGTCAGGACCAGGTCCGGTTTGCGCCGGCCCGGCCGCGGCTCGTCGGCCAGGCCTGCCAGCCGGTGAGCCGCGAACCGGGAGCGCCACTTGCGCACCGTCGCCACGTTCACACCCAAGCCGACGGCTACTTGGCTACTTGACGCTCCGTCCGCGCAGGCCAGGATGATCTGCGCGCGCTCGGCCGACCGGGCCCCTGACCCGCCTGCCGCCCGGCGCGACAACTCGATGCGCTCCTCCTCGGAGAGCGCGATCTCGACAGCCCGCGGACCCCGATGCGACATGGAAACAGCATACGGACTTACCGCTGAAATTTCTGGCGCATCACCCTAGCGCACAACACGGCTACCCTGCACGGCCGGGTCTACGATAGCCCCACCGGCACCGTCGAAGAAGCTGGCGCCCTTGGCACCGCTGTGGCGGCCTGACCGCACGACTTGATCCCCGAGCACCGGTCCCGGATCACCCACCGCCCCGCAAGCTCGCCGCCTCGCCCTCCTGTGGACCAGCACCTCGGATAAGGAAAACCTCTCATGGTGCACGCTCAGTTCGACCCCACCGCCCGTCAGTAGCTGGCCATCGCCGCGGTTGAGGCCAAGACCCGCCGGAATGTGTCCTGGCAGCAGATCGCGGACGCCGCAGGACTGTCGGTCACCTTCGTCACCGCCGCCATTCTGGGCCAGCACGCCCTGCCCGCCCACGCCGCGAAGGCCGTCGCCGAGCTACTGGGCCTGGACGACGACGCGGTGATGCTGCTCCAGACCATCCCCACCCGCGGCTCGATCGGGGACAGTGTTCCGACCGACCCGACGATCTACCGCTTCTACGAGATACTCCAGGTCTACGGCACCACCCTCAAGGCCCTGGTGCACGAGCAGTTCGGTGACGGCATCATCTCCGCGATCAATTTCAAGCTGGATGTGAAGAAGGTCGCCGACCCCGCGGGCGGCGAGCGGGCGGTCATCACCCTGGACGGCAAGTACCTGCCCTACAAGCCCTTCTGACCCTCCCCGGGGCGGGCCAAAACCCACAGGCTTCCGCCCCCGTCTTCCCGCGAGATGCTCAGATGCCGCGCGATCGCCCGGATCGGCATCTGCTCAGCCTGGTGCAGCCGCCGGATCTCTGCCCAGAGCGGGCCGCTACCCGGCTGATCAGTGACGCGGTCAGCTCCCCGGCCGGCGGCACGGTCCGCAACGCCCCCGCTGTCACCGTCCCGCTTCGCCCACCTGTTCGCCGAGCAGACCGGCACCACACCGATGCGGGCCCTGCGCGAGGCACGCCTGCGGCACGCCTGCGGCACGCCTGCGGCACGCCGCGCGGCTGCTGTGGAGCACCGCGCTGCCGGTCGCCCGGGTGGCCGAGGCATCCGGCTGCGCCGGCCCCTTCCACTTCAGCCGTGCCTTCCGCCGGCGCTGCGGGGTGCCTCCGCGGGACTACCGAGCGGCAGAGCGGGTCACTTCTTGACCGCGACACCGCAGACGGAGACGTCGGCCGTGTCCTCCTCGGCCCGGTCGGCGTCCGGGCGCCAGGCGGCCGTGGACACGACCCCCGGCTCCACCAGATCCAGACCGGCGAAGAAGGAGGCGATCTCCTGCGGCGAGCGCAGGTGGTAGGTGTTGGCCGACTGCCCGTTGTAGACCCCGACCGCGGTGCTGAGCGCCTCGTTGGTGTTCGTGCCGTCACTCAGGGCCAGGTAGCTGCCCGGGGGCAGGGCCGACATCAGCGTGCTCACCAGGTCGGCGGGGCGCTCGGCGTCGGAGATCTGCCCCATGATGCCCAGCATGGTCAGGGCGACCGGGCGGCTGAGGTCCAGGGTCTTCGCCGCTTCGGCGAGGATGCGTTCCGGGTCCCTGACGTCGGCGTCGACGTAGGCGCAGGCGCCCTCGGTGCTGCTGGTGAGCAGGGCCTGCGCGTGCACCAGGACGAGGGGGTCGTTGTCGACGTACACGATGCGGCTCTCCGGCGCGATGCGCTGGGCCAGTTCGTGTGTGTTGTCGGCGGTGGGCAGTCCGGTGCCGATGTCGAGGAACTGGCGGACACCGGCCTCGCCCGCGAGGAAGCGCACGGCGCGCGCGAGGAACCTCCGTTGCAGCCGCGCGACGGCGGCGAACTCCGGGAAGGTCTTCAGGATGACCTCACCGGCCTCGCTGTCGACGGGGTAGTTGTCCTTGCCTCCCAGCAGGTAGTTCCAGACACGGGCGGAGTGCGGGCGATCGGTCTGCAGCCTGGCCCTGACTTCTTCACGCGGGTGGGTCATGGGGAAAGCTTCACACAGAGCTGTGCATCCGTAGGCCAACTATCGTGATACCGGCTTGACTTCGCTCGGGCTGAGGAACGTCGTCAGGGCCGCGACGGCCCGCTGGTGGTCGGACATTTATAGCGCCGTAAGGATACGGAATCCTTGGCGCAGTCAACCGGGGAAGGGGCAGGCGTGACGCAAACGAGGACCCGACGGGGCGCTGTCACGTTGTGGAGCGTATGAGTGCCTGACGGGGTGTCGGGCGCGGTGGGACCGGGTTCCGGATCCGTGCTCAGTCCAGGTCCCGTGACGAGAGACGGTGGCCTCAGCCGCCCGGCGGGGCATCCCGATGCCGGCCTTCTCCGCCCTCCTTACGCACTACGACACCCTGCGCGCGGGCCGGCTCCCGGCCGCCCCGGAGGGCGACCGCCAGCTGCACGTGATGATCTGTAAGTTTTTGTCGGTGGCGGTTCGGCATGATGATGTCAGTGCGGTTGGTATCGGGTTTCTGCTGTTCGTGTGCTGTGGTGGGGGATTTCGGGTGGTGACACGGATGCCTATTCAGCGCAGACGTTTTTGGTGTCTCGCCTGGTCGGTTTGTTGCCGGTCGGTACAGCATGGGGTGTGTTGTTGCTGGTCAGGGTTGTGGCGGTGGGGCTGGGTGCGGCTCGGTGAGTGCAGCGGGCGGGAATCTCCCTCGACCTTGGCCATCTGCTGGCCTGTCCGGGCGGGCCGGGGGAAGCGGGGCCCGGCCAGGGCGGCCCGTTACGGTTGAACCGTCGGCCTCCCCGCCTCTTCGGGCTTGTGGATGTCGCGCTGAGCCGTTTGCACCGAGGAGACCGACGTTGGACATCAGGGCATCGCAGCCTGCTGAGGGGGATGACGTGTTCTGGCGGGAGCGCCGCACGTGCTTCCTGACCACGCTCAGGCCTGACGGCACTCCGCACCTCACCCCAGTCGGCGTCACGTACGACCCCGAGGCACGGATTGCCCGCGTCATCACCGACGGCGGCAGCAAGAAGGCGCGCAACGTCCGGGCCGCCCTGGCCGTCGGCACCGAGGCACGCGTGTCCGTGGGGCAGGTCGAAGGCCGGCGCTGGTGCACTCTCGAAGGCACAGCCGTGGTCAAGGACGATCCCGCCTCCGTCGCCGATGCCGAGCGCCGGTACGCCGAGCGGTACAAGACCCCGCGGGTCAACCCGAACCGGGTCGTCATCGAGATCACCGTCAGCCGCGTCATGGGCACCGCGAAGCCCTCCGGGTGGTGATTCCCAGCCCCGACCCGGGGGCGGCATACAGGCAGGCTTTCCGTGGATGCTCACTCGAACTGAACCAGTGCACGTCACACCTGAACCGCTCCGGATTCGACAGGGACTCGATCGACGGCCTGCCCCGTCTCCAGGGGATGCCGGCCTGGTCCTGCGCCTGAGCGCCCGACACCTGCCCGAAGATTTGTCGATCGGGCGTATCCAGGCGCCCGCTGGACACGCCGCGCTTCAGCACCGGCCGGCATCGGCTGCAGAGCCCGGGGAGGGCACCGATGACAGGGCCTGCCGGGAGTCTCACGCCCACTCCGCGTCCAGCTCCCGCAGTGGGCCCGGTTGTTCCTGGGCGAGTTCGTCCCGCCGCTGCTTGGTGTTGGAGATCCATACGCCCAGCTTCACGATCACCGGCTCCGCCTCACCGTCGACCGCGATCTCCTCAGCGTGGCCGCGCGGGACAGGGCGGCTTTGTTCACGAGAACCGACAGCACCTGTACACGAGATTGGGCGGCGTCGGCGGCGCGTCGTGTTCGATGTTCATGAGAAACGACAGCGCCCCAGCGCGCCCCGCCGTCGCAGGGCCTCACCTCGGGAAGTCGCGATGAGGCCCCAAGTAGCTCTGCGTAGTGTTCCGACTCCGCGGCGTCCGGCTACGGAGCCTCTGCAGAAACCCGTTGGCGGACCACGGCGACCGTTGCTAATCTCCCGGAGGCCGTGCGAGAGAACGAGGAGGTGGTACCCGTGAACGCAGTATCGACATGGGTGCTCCCCTCCGGGGTCACGGTCGGGCGCTAGGTCGTCCGGGAGCGCCGTTCAAGCGCCCTCCCGAAAGGCACGACCATGCAATTCACTTCCGAGCAGCGCCTCGACGACGGCGTCCTCGAGCGCGAATTCACCCTCGGCGAGATCCCCGGCACCCTGTGGACGCCCGAATCCGCACCGGCCCCGCTGATCCTGATGGCCCACAACAACGGCCTGCCCAAGGCGGAACCCCGGCTGGTGGCCCGGGCCCGGTACACCGCGGCGCGCGGCTACGCGGTGGCCACCATCGACGCCGCCGGGTGCGGTGACCGGTCCCGTTCCGCCGCCGACGAGCAAGCCCGCGCCGACCTCCGCCGGGCGATGCAGGCCGGCGAGCCGGTCGACGAGATCTTCGAGTCCTTCATCGGCCCGCTGGTCGAAAACGCGGTCCCGGAATGGCGGACCACCCTGGACGCCCTCCTTGAGCTGCCCGAGATCGGCGGCCCGGTCGGGTACTCCGGGGGGTGGACCGCCCTCGGCATTCGGCTGGCGGTCCTCGAGCCGCGCATCGCGGCCGCAGGCTTCTTCGCCGGGGGCTACGTGCCCCGTGCCCAGCGCGAGGAGGCCCGGCAGGTCACCATTCCGCTGCTGTTCCTGCTGCAGTGGGACGACGAAGGGAACCCCCGGCAACGGGCCCTGGACCTGTTCGACGCTTTCGGCAGCAAGGAGAAGACGCTGCACGCCAATCTGGGCGGGCACACCGGCACCCCGTGGTTCGAGCTGGAGGACGGGTGCCGGTTCTTGGACCGGCACCTGAAGTGAAGCCGGACCCCCAGGCCGGCAGCAGACGGTAAGCGGTGTCGGCCAGGATGCTGCTCGTCGAGGACAGCTCCCGGCCCTCCTCAACTCTCTACACCGCGGGCCCCTGCCAACTCGGCAGGGGCCCGCAGTGCCCGAAGCCATGAACTGTTCGATTTCTGCAGTGCTTCGAGTGCTGCCCAATCTCGTGTACAGGTGCTGTCGGTTCCCGTGAACAAAGCCAGCGGTTGTTTATGGGTGGGCTGGTCGCTTTCGTGAGGTAAGAGATTGATGGGCGGGACCACTGTCGTGGCGCTTTATCTCATGGCAGCTGATGCTGTCTCAGGTTCAAGATTTCTTATGCGGTGAGGTGGGCACGGCCGGTGTGATCGTGGGGTGGATCAAGACGTAAGGGCCGGCCGTGGGGCTGTGCTGTCCAGGGTGTTGGTAGTGCGTCATTTGCTGGAGCAGCAGCAGACGGGAGGGCTGTCTACCCGGCATGTGCGTGCGGTCGTACCGGCAACCATCGTCGGCGGCACGACACCAGCCGTCATCGGTCCCGACCACGGCCAACACCACCCCGGATCACTGACGCATCAACACCGAAGCAATACTGACAAACTGCCCCAGGTCATCAGCGCGGGACCGTGCCGTCGGTGGTCATCGCGGACCTCGTGAGGCTCCGGGGCGGGGGTGTTGCCGGCGTGGATCCAGCGAGAGCGTGCCATCGCTCTCCAGGTCCAGGTGGACTCCGGTGCTGACGCGGTTCAGGGTCGCCCGTACCCAGACGGCATCCCGGTGCGGGGCGCCTTCCAGCCGCATGCGCCTTGCCCGCAGCGGCACCATGCGCAGACCGAGAAACCGCCTGCTGTCCGCCGCCACCGTGACGAAGTAGGCGAGCCGGAGGTCGTCGCGGTACTCCTCGTAACCGCCGATGCCCTCGTAGTCGTCGATGAAGTCGCCGCACCCGTGCAGCACCAGCCGCCGGCGGTACACCTCGATGGGGCGGGGGTGGTGCGAGGAGTGTCCGTGGACGAGGTCGGCACCGCCGTCCACCAGAGCGTGCGCGAAACGGGTCTGCTCGCGGGGGACGTGGTACCCCCAGTTGGAGCCCCAGTGCACGGACACGACCACGATGTCGCCCGCACGCTTCAACCGCCGTATGCGCCGCACCACCGCGGCGGCCGTGGCGGCCGAAAGGTCGGGGAGGTGGGCGACGCCGGAGAGGGCGGTGGTCGCCGCCCAGCCGGGCGGGATGCCGCTGGAGGTTGCTCCGAGGGCGAGGACCAGGACACGGCCGCCGGCCGGGTTGGGGACGGCGGCGGGCCGGTACGCCTCGTCGGCGCTCCGCCCGGCGCCCGCCACCTGCAGGCCGGCGCGGCCGAGCGTGTCCAGCGTCTCCTCCAGGCCCGCCCGGCCGAAGTCCAGTACGTGGTTGTTGGCCAGGACGCAGACGTCGGGGCGGGCGACCGTGAGGGCGGACACGTTGGCCGGATGCATGCGGTAGTGCACCGCCTTGCCGGGCGCGAACGCGTCACTGCGGGTGACGGAGGTCTCCAAATTGACGATCCGCACGTCCGGGGCAGCGGAGTCCAGCAACCGGAGTGCCTCGCCCCATGGCCAGGAGGGCGGCACGGGGGCCGGGATCGGACCGTTGACCGACTCGGCCAGGCGGACGTAGGACCGGGCGTCCTCGGCGCAGCTCCCGCAGTGCCGGTCACCGGGCCGGGCCAGGATCTGGTCGACGCCGCGTCCGAGCATCACATCGCCGCATACGAACAGCGTCACCACGCCGCTGGTCATACCTCTACGGTAGGCGCGCCTGCGAGGGGGCGGGATCGCGCGGGCTTCCCGCCCGACGCGCTCACCCTGTGGGGCTCGTAAAGTCATCGCTGCAGCTCAAGCCGTGTATCGGTACTCGTCGATGACCCCGCCGAGGACTCGGGTGCGCAGGAGCCTGCGGGGCACGCGATCGTGCGATACCGCTGGCTGTTCCCGGGCTTCGGATGGTCTTTGGTCTCGTGCTCGGTGTGGCCGATGCGTGGTGTAGTGCGCCTGGTACTCGGCGAAGACCTGGTGGGCGTGGGCTTCGTTCAAGATCAGGATGTGGTCGAGGACCTCGCGCCGGATCGTGCCGATCACTCTTTCGCAGGGGGCGTTCATGCGCGGCGCCTGTGGCGCGCTGAGCAGCACGTCCATGTCTTCGGCCTCGAAGACGGCGTCGAAGGACTCGGTGTACTTCGCGTCCCGGTCGCGGATCAAAAAGCGCAGTGACTCCAGGCGCAGGCCCAGCTCGACGGCGAGGTTGCGGGCTTGTTGCACGGTCCACTGCCCGGTCGGGTGCGCGGTCACACCAGCGATGTGCAGGCGGCGCGTGCCGTACTCGAGGAAGACCAGCGCGTAGGCCCGGCGAAGGTCGACCAGGTCGATGTGCAGGAAGTCGCATGCGAGGAGGCCCTCGGCCTGCGCGGTCAGGAACGCGCGCCATGTCGGCCCGCTGCGGCCTGGGGCTGGATCGATGCCGGCGGCCGTCGGGATCTCCCAGACCGTCGTGGTGCCGATCGGCTGTCCGAGGCGGGCGAGTTCGCCCTGGGTCCGTCGACAGCCCCAACGCGGATTCTCCTGGGCCAGTCGCAGCACCAGCGCCTTGACCGCGCCGGCGGTCGGTGGCCTTGCGCTTGCCGAATACCTCATCCAGGCTGCTCAGGCCGCATGTTGGTACTCGTGGAGGGTGCCGCCAAGCCGCGCTCGCCGTCGTATGCCCAGATGGGCGATCCGGTCCGGGTCCTCGATCGGAGCGGGCAGCGGGCAGCGGGCAGCGGGCGGAGGGGGCGGGCGTTCGCAAGGCCCTGGTGTGGCCTGTGCTCGTGGTAGAACATCTCGAACTCGCGCAGGACGTAAAGGAGATGGCGTTGGTTCCAGATCAATGTGCGGTCCAGCAGCTCGCGCCGGCAGGACTGCACCCACCGCTCCATGATCGAGTTCATTCTCGGTATCCGGACGCAGCTGAGCACCACCTCGATACCCGCGTCCTGGAGTACCTCGTCGAACAACCGCGGGAACTTCCCGTCCCGATCCCTGATCAGACAGCGCGCCCGACAGCCGGTGCCCTCGAGATCCATGACAAGATTTTTCGCGGCCTGGACCACCCAGGACGCGGTCGGATGCGCGGTCGCGCCCAGGATCCGGATCCGGCGGTTCGCGTGCTCGATCGCGGCGAATACGTACAAGCGGGCCCCGGACAGGGTGACCGTCTCGAAGAAGTCGCATGCCAGGAGCACGTCGGCCTGGGAGCGCAGGAAGTCCGCCCAGGTGCTCGAGGCCCGCTCGGGCACCGGCTCGATGCCGTCCTCCTTCAAGATTTCCCAGACCGTGGATGCTGCCACCTTCACTCCGAGCACGAGCAGTTCACCGTGCAGGCGCCGGTAGCCCCAACTTGGATTTTCCCTGGCCAAGCGCAGTACGAGTGCTCGGATCGAGTGCACGGTGCGGGGCCGGCCTCCGCGCTTCGGCCTGGACCGGGCAGCGTGCCGGCGGGCGAGGAGATCGCGGTGCCGGCGCAGTACCGTGTCCGGCCGCACCAGCAACCGCATCCGGCGCAGCACTTCCCTTGGCAGACCGTGGAGCAGCGACGCCAGGAAAGCCCGGCCGCTCGCGTGCATCCGGACTCGCTGCCCGTCCAGCTGCCGCTCCAAGACGGCGATCTGATGGCGCAGGGCCAAGATCTCGATGTCCTTCTCACGGTCGCTCGTTGGCAGCAGCCGCAGCATCGCGAACGCGTTCGTCACGCCCAGGTACGCCAGTCTCAGCAGCACGACCGATCATCATGCCGCGCCCACCGCCGCCGCACGATAGCGGCGACTCGATCGGCCACGGACAGCACCCCGAAACCCGCTCCCACCTGTATGGATGAGGTATTCGGCAAGGGCAACGTCTGCGAACCTGGCGCCGCGCGCTACGGGCCAGCCAGGGCGTGAGGTTGGAGTCCAGGATCAGCTCCTTGTGCGTCTCGTCCCCGGGCAGCGGCACGATGAGGCACTGGCCGGGCGGGAACAGCCGCCCCTTGGTGGTGGCGAGCCCGCCGTAGACGGACCTGAGGAACCTGGGGGCGGAGTCCCGTGGCACGTCGTGGAACTCCACCCCCTCGACGGTGATCCTGGCATCGTCCTCGGGGAACAGCCGGACGCTCACGGCGGGCGACCCCGCCAGCTCCACGAACGCCTCGTGCGGCAGCGAGCCGTCGGGATCGAACACGGTGAACAGCTCGGCCGACGTGCGTCGCGAGGGCTGGTCCGCGCCGATGTTGTCCGTGACGGACATGCTCACCCCGAACTCCATCGCGATCTCACGAATCGTCTGGACAGCGGCCTCAGTGAGGCTGCGCCATGCTCGTTTCCGCAGTTCAGCGGAGCTGGTGTGATGCGCCGGTGAGGTCCTCACGCTGACAGGTGGCCTGATCATTAG
>NZ_JBIAIV010000097.1:0-10218 GCF_042871645.1 Streptomyces sp. NPDC005774
GGCGAATAGACCTTCATCACCATAATCGGTCACCCTCTCCCGGCCCCCACCGGGGCCGGAGGTCAGGGTGTCCACCACCCGGGGGGAGGTCCCCTACCTTCAAGAAGGTCGGCCCTATGCAGTGGTCGCCGCCGGTGCCGGGATCTCCACACTGCTCCTCGTGACCGCGCTCCAGGGGCGTGTCCGGACGCTGTGCTGGGCTGCATACGGCAGCACTATTCTGCTGATGGGGCTGCTGAACTGGCTCTCGCTCGTGATCTGCTCGGCACACCTGGCAACTCTCCTGTGGACACGAGCCGGGCGCGAAGTCTGGACACGCTGGACGACAGCCTCCGCGGCCGCCACTGCCTGTGTGCTGCCGTTGATCCTCTTCAGCCGAAGTCAGTCCGCACAGGTGTCATGGATACCGCCGCTGTCCTGGCACATGTTGATCGGCCCTGCGGTTCTGCTGGCTATCGGTGGCGTCGGCGCACTACTGGATCGGCCCCGAGCAGGCCGGCTGTCGGTGGCAGCCGTCGGGTTACCGCTGCTGGCGGTGCCACAGATCGGCCTCATCGCTCTTTCCCTGATCCAGCCGTTGTTCCTGGACCGGTACATCCTCTACAGCATGCTGGGGCTGGCACTGCTGATCGGCACTGCCATCGGCTCGGCGATACAGGCGGTCAGGCCCCGGCTCCCGAGAGCGTCGAAGGGGATTCTCCCCGCAGTGGTCGTCGCAGCGATGGTGGCACTGCTGCCGCAGTCACTGGCCAAGCGGTCCCCGGCAAGCAGGGTGGACGACGTCCTGGCGATAGCGTCGGACGTGCGGCGGATGAAAGAGACCGGGAGTGCGGTGCTCTTCATCCCGTCGGCGCGTAGGGACACCAAGTCCGTCTCGCCGAATGCCTTTGCCGGGCTGCGAGACATAGCTCTCGTGGAGAGCCCGGAGAGGTCCGGGACCCTGAAAGGTGTGGAGGCAAGCCCGGATCACATACGTGCTGCGATGCTGGCCCAGCAACGGATACTGCTGGTGACGGACGCAACGCAGGTGGCGAAACCGGTGACGGCCGAGCGGGACAAAATGAAGACCGCCGTGCTGAAGAAGTACTTCACGCCAGTGGCTGACGAGCAGGTCCGTGGTCGGCAGGTGACGGTGTACCAGCGGCTTGCGACAGCTCATTGACCGGCGATGCAAGACCACCTTCGAGCTCGTAACCGGACGGGGCTGCGCGGACCCGCCACCTGGGTGGCCTTCAGGTGTCAATGATCAGCACCGAGTTCCAGCAGTCCGCACGCAGTCCGTAAGGCACCCGATCAAGACCGTCGCGCCCCGTCGCCGGCAATCACCAAAAGGCCACCTTGCGTCAGGGGCGACAGTGGCCTTCTAGAGCAGGAACGACTTCGGATCCCGCAGGACGTGCCACAGTCCCGCCGCGAGCGGTACGACCGTCATGGCGAAGAAGACCCAGAACACGAACTCGGCCCCGGGCGCGAGGTTGTAGACGGTGCCGTCCTCCCACTGGCAGTAGGCCCGCGGCGGAAACGGGGTGGAGATTCCCGAGACCTCCCCGCTCCCGAGGATGCCCTCCCGCATCGGCTCCCTGGGGCAGGGGTCGGTATCCGGGAACAGGAAGGGGTCGTCCGCCACCATGATCACGACCCAGGTGACGGCGCCGAGCGGCACCGACCAGAACACTGAGGTCCGCACCCACAGCGGCAGCAGCGGATGCGCCAGCAGCCCACGCAACGCGACCCAGCCGACCACGAGCCCGACGAAGACCGGGAGCAGCGTCATGGCACCACCGCGGTCTTCCGGGCGCGGAGCTCGATGACGTAGCCCGCGCCGATGACGAGCAGGGCGGCGGCCAGGGCGAGGGACGCGGTCGCCCAGTTCATCCACAGGTAGCTGGGATCACTGGAGTAGACGGTGCCGTTGTCGCGGACGCAGTCGAAACGAAGCGGCAGGTACGAGGACCGGTGGTGGGAGAGGCCCTGTCTCGTCTCCGCGTCGAAGCCGTCGCGGCAGGCAGGAGCCGGGATCGAGTCCGCGCCGTTGCCGAACGCGTGCTCCGACAGCAGAACGCCGGAGAGCCCCAGAGAGTAGACGGCCACGGCCGCCCACCCGGCCGCTCCCGCCGCACGGCGCAGCAGATGCACCGCCCAGGGCTCGGGCCGACCGGGGAACGCCATCGCGACGACCCCCACCGTGGCGATGAGCGCGCCGAGGGCACAGACCGCGGAGAGACCTAAACCCACCAGCAGCACGCCCGTCACCCCCGTCCGAGCGGGGGCAGGGCTTGAGAGATGAGGGGGGCGGCACGCATGCGGCCACCTCATCAGCACCGCACCGGACCGGCTGTGGCGGAAGCCACTCCACCCGTCACAGTCGTGTCACAGCGGGCGGAGGTCCTTTAGGGTCTGTGAGGTAAGTCGCCTATGCGTCACCGGGTTCTGTCCCCGGTCGAGGACAGAAGCCCTCTCACGACAGCAGAACCCGTCAAGCTGCGCTTTCCTGCATGAACTGCAAAGAGAGAGGCCATCGTTCTCTGTCCCGAGGCTCTCTCCGTACCGCGCCGTACACCGCCGGATGTCGCCGCGTACGAAGGGCCCGCGTCGGCGCGTCATCGCTGGTCACGTTGTGCCACGAAGCGCCACCGTAAATGCATGACCGCAACACAATCCCCCCTCACGGTGCACCGGTTCACGATGCGCTTCAGCTCCACCCCGCGTGGTGCCCGTCTCGCCAGACGGCTGTGCGGGCACCGCCTCGACGCTTGGGGCATCCCGTACGGCAGCGACGCGCACGATGTCGTCACGCTCGTCGCAGCCGAACTGTGCGCCAACGCCGTACAGCACGGGCACGTGGCCGGCCGTGACTTCCACCTGCTGCTGACGGCCGACGCCGCGACCGGAACCGTACGCATCGAGGTGAGCGACACCCGCGGTGAAGGTCTGCCCGCGCTTCCGTCCCCGCCGTCGGCCGACGGTGAGAGCGGGCGCGGGCTGCTGCTCGTCGCGGCGTTGGCCGACCGGTGGGGGTGCTGCCCGCGCCGTTCGGGCGGCCCCGGCAAGACGGTCTGGGCGGAGTGCGCCGCACCTGGCCTGATCTCACCGCCCCCGCTCCCGTAGACCGTCCCCTCGCCCGCCCCAACTGGACTCTCTCGTCACCTACCGGCCAAGATGCCCCCTGCACCACATCAGGCGCTCGACGGGCGAGGACGAGGGGCGGGACGGGACCACGTGCCGGACGACAGACGACGGATCGCGGATCGCTACGAGCTGCTCGAACCTCTCAGTCACGGCGGCATGGGCGACGTGTGGCGTGGTTTCGACGCCGTGCTGGACCGGCCCGTCGCCGTGAAGCTGGTGCGGCCGCAGGCCGTGACGTCGCAGCGGTTGGCGGAGGAGTTCGAGAAGCGGTTCCGGCGGGAGGCTCGGGTCACCGCACGGATCCAGCACCCGGGCGTGCCGCAGGTGTACGACGCGGTCCTGGACGAGTCGTACGAGCAGCTGTTCCTGGTGATGGAACTGGTCGACGGCGTCCCGCTGACCGCGTACGTCCACCCGGACCACCTCCTGCCCATCAGCTGGGCGGTGGCCGTGGCGGCGCAGGTCGCCACGGTGCTGTCGCACGCGCACGACGTGCCGGTGGTGCACCGGGACCTCAAGCCGAGCAACATCCTGGTGGCCCGGGACGGCACGGTGAAGGTGCTGGACTTCGGCATCGCGGCCATCCTGCGCACCGACGTCACCAAGCTGACGGCGACGGGGAGCCCGATCGGGACGTATCACTACATGGCGCCGGAGCAGGTGCGGGGCGCCCGGGTCACGCCGAGCACCGACCTGTACGCGCTCGGATGCGTGCTGCACGAACTGCTCTGCGGGAGGCCGTTGTTCGAGGGGGATGGCGAGTACTACCTCATGATGCAGCATGTGTCGGCCGCGCCGACGCCGCTGCGCAAGCTCCGCGCGGAGGTGCCGGCGGAGCTGGAGGAACTCGTCCTGGACCTGCTCCGCAAGGCGCCCGAGGCGCGCCCGGTGGACGTGCAGGCGGTGTACGAGCGGCTGCGGCCGTTCCTGCCGTCACCGGCGGACGAGGCGGAGGATTCGCTGCTGCCGGGCGAGGCGGGTCCGGCCGGGGCGCCCGACCCGACCGGGGTGTTCCGCCGCCCGTACGCGCCCCGCTCGCGTGCCGGAGCCGCAGGCGCGCGGTCGACCGCGGCCGACGCCGGGCCCGACGCCGTTCCGGCACCGGTGCTGCCACCTGCCCAGCGCGAAGAGCTGCGGGAGCAGATCCGCGAGGTGCACGACCACTACGCCGCGCTGATGGAGGAGGAGCGGTTCTCGCAGGCCGCCGAGGTGGTCGGCGAGATGATCGAGACGGCGGCCCTGGTGCTCGGCTCGGAGAGCAAGCCGGTTCTCGCACTGCGCAGGCGCCGGGCGTTCAGCCGTCAGCTGGCGGGCGATCACCGGGCCGCGCTGCCGGAGTTCGAGGCGCTGGCCGACGCCTACGCCCGGATCGCCGGTCCGCACAGCGAGGCGACACTGGACTGCCGGGCCCAGGCGGCCCGCTGCCGTGGCGAACTGGGCCGGGTGACCGAGGCGTTGGCCGGGCTGCGGGGCGTACTGGACTCCGTACGGTCGATCGACAGCGACGTGAGCGAGAACGCCGTGGAGCTGCGCCGCGACATCGGCATGCTGCTGCTCGCGCAGGGGCGGACGGCGGACGCGTTCGACGTCCTGGACCCGCTGCACGCGGACCTGTGCCTGGTGTTCGGCCCGCACCACGAACTCACGGCCGAGGTCGCCGAGACGCTGGCGGTGATCCGCCTGGACCTCGACGGGGACGGCCCCGGCTCACCCACGTGAGTCCCCTTTCCCGGCCCCCCTCCGCCCACAGCACGACGACTCCCCCGGCCCCTAGGATCGCTCCATGCCGCAGCTCGCCTTCGACGTCGGCTTCTTCGCCGAACTCCCCAAGCTCCAGCCGCCGGTCAGGAAGGGCGTGCTCGACGCCTGGGAGAAGTTCGACCGGCTCAGTCTCGACCAGCTCTTCAAGGACGCGGGGCTGAAACTGGAGAGCCTGACGAACCCGAAGGACAAGCAGATCCGGACGATCCGCATCGACCAGTTCTGGCGCGGTGTCGTCCTCGCCCCGACGAGCGGGGACACCTTCGTCCTGCTGCGGGTCATGCAGCACGACAAGGCGATCGCCTGGGCCAGGAAGCAGAAGTCCACGATCAACACGGTGACCCGGGCCGTGGAGATCCGGGACGCGGCCACCCTGGACGAGATCACGCCGGCGTACGAGCGGGTGGCACAAGCCTCGCCGAAGGCGCGGCTGTTCGAGAAGTTCTCCGACGGGGACCTGAGCGCGCTCGGCATCGACGCCGAGACCCTGCGGCAGGCCCGGTCGCTCGTCGACAAGGAGCAACTGGAGGTCTTCGCGCCGCTGCTGCCGCAGGACCAGCGCGAGGTACTCCAGTACCTCGCGGAGGGCTGCACGGTGGAGGAGGTGTGGCAGGACATCGTCGCGCCCGCCCTCCAGGCGGCGACGCAGCCGGTCGACACGCAGGACTTCGAGACGGCGATCCGGCACAGCCGGGCGCGGATCGCGCTGGTCACGGCGTCGGAGGAGTTGCGGGACATCCTCGAGAAGCCCTTCGCGGCCTGGCGGGTCTTCCTGCACCCCTCCCAGCGCAAGGTGGCCTACCGCGCGTCCTACTCGGGGCCCGCCCAGGTGACGGGCGGCCCGGGGACCGGCAAGACGGTCGTGGCGCTGCACCGGGTCAAGCACCTGCTCGGGCACCTGCGCGACGGGGACCGCATCCTGCTGACGACGTACACCAACGCGCTCGTCAACGCCCTCCGCGCGGGCCTGGACTCCCTGGTGGAGGACCCGGAACTGCGGGCGCGGGTGGACATCTCGACGGTGGACGGATTCGCCAGCCGTGTCGTCGGCGAGGTGCCGGACGCGGTGGCGCTGCGGCCGTTGCAGTCCAACGAGGAGGAGAGCCGCTGGGCGAAGGCCGCCGAGGCGACGGGCTTCGACGGCAGCGCGCAGTTCCTCGCCCAGGAGTACCGGCACGTCGTGCTGGCCCAGGACATCCGCACCCTCGCCGCGTACGAGGCGGCGGACCGGCGCGGACGCGGGAGCCGGCTGACCGCGGCGGAGCGGCCCCTGGTGTGGGAGACGGTGGAGCGGTTCACGGCGGACCTCGCCGCGGACGGGGCCCGCACCTGGCTGCAGACGTGCGCCGAGGCGGCGCGGCTGCTGGCGGAGAAGGGGCCGCGGTACCGGCACGTCGTGGTCGACGAGGCGCAGGACCTGCACCCGGCGCAGTGGCGACTGCTGCGCGCGGCCGCCCCGGCCCGCCCGGACGACCTGTTCGTCGCCGGGGACCCGCACCAGCGCATCTACGACTCGAAGGTGTCCCTGAAGTCGCTCGGCATCAAGGTGACCGGGCGGGCGGTGAAGCTGCGCAAGAACTACCGCAGTACGCAGGAGATCCTGCGCTGGTCCACCGCGCTGCTCATCGGCCGTCCGATCGCCCAACTGGAGGACGACGGCCGCAACGAGACCCTGCTCGGGTACCGCTCCGCCCTGCACGGCGACGGACCGGCGGTGCACGCCGCGACGACCGAGGAGGCCGAACTGGACGCGCTGGTCGCGCAGGTGAAGGCGTGGCTGGAGGCGGGAGTCGGAGCCGGGGAGATCGGGGTGAGCGCCCGCTTCAAGCGGACGGGTTCGAAGGCGGTGGCCCGGCTGAAGGACGCCGGCATCCCGGCCGAGACCCTGCGCGCCACCGACACCGCGAAGGAGCCGACGGCGGTACGGGTCGGCACCATGCACTCCTTCAAGGGACTGGAGTTCCGCTGCGTCGCGGTCGTCGGCGTCACCGGGGAGGCCCTGCCGTTCCCGAAGGCGGTCACCCCGCCCGAGGTGGACGCCAAACAGCACGAGACGGACCTGCTGTCCGAACGCTGCCTGCTCTTCGTCGCCTGCACTCGGGCCCGCGACAGCCTGTACGTCTCCTGGTCGGGCGAACCCAGCCCGTTCCTGAGGGAGGCGGGCGTGTGAAGCGGCAGGCTCGCTGATCTGGTTCTTCCATCACGCCACGGGAAGACTCTTCACTGCACCATCAGGTTGAGGTATGCGCACCCCGTGTGACAGGAGGGGCGACCATGGGCACTCAGGACTCGCAGTTCCAAGGTGCGGAGATCCTCGAAAGCATGCGGACCCACGTCCGCTGGACTCTGCAGGCTTGCCGCCGTCGGAGACGACGGCTGGCACTCGCCCGCATGACGTTGATGCTCCACGACGGTGGCAAGCGCCATCCCCACGACAGACGAGAAAACACGTTGGCCGGCTGCCGCCGAGCTGCGACGATGCAGCTGTTTCCCATGCGAAGGACCTTTGTTCGTATTCGTCTGTGCGAGGTGCGGTGCCGAGCTGACCGTCCCGCTGTCCCAGGTCTCCCTTCCGGCCCACGCCCGTCAGATATACGGGAATGGGGTCCAGCTTCCGGTGCTCATGAAGGCAGGGACGTTTGCCGTGGACCCGGAACCCTGGGGGCGGCCGTGGCGGATGTGGGACGAGATCGATCCGGGCGAGGCGGAGGCACGCGGCATCTACGCACCGGTCTACGCCCTGTCCGACAGCGTGCCGGGGGCGATGGTCATCGCGCCCGGCGATATCCGCGGAACCCGGCTGATCCCCGAGAAGCACGGCGGTGCCTGCTGCGGCCTCGACGGGGCCGACGGCCCCAACATGGCCTGCGAGGCGTGCGACCTGCCCGTGGCGACCAGGGTTGACGACTGCTCGCTCTGGCAGGCAGTGCGGCTCAGCCCGGACGCGGTGCACCGCGTCCTCGTTGACGGTGTCCATGCTGCGCCGCTCTCCTGGGCGGAGCTGACGGAGAAGAGGGAGAGCACGCCCCCGTTCGAGCCGATTTCCACGTGGGGAGGACGGTTGGGGCCGGGCCACTACTGGTCGTGGAGTCCGCAATGGGAGGCGGCAGCCGGCCGGGCGCTCGCCCACCTGCTGGCGGCCTCCGAAGGACAACCGGTGAAGGTCCCCAACGGTCTGACCGCGGACGTGTTCCAACGCGCGCTCGACGCCCTGCTGCCCGCAGGCCCGCCAAGGCGGCGCGCCGTCCTGGCCGGCCCGGGACGGCCCGCCCCCGACGCGGGCGTCGACATCCTCCTCGTACCGGTCCATCCCCAGACGGGTCAGACCTGGACCCCCGCCGGCCCGGCTGCATCCGCATACCCGGTGCCGCTGCCACTGGGGGTGTGGCTGTGGCTGGTCTCTCCCCAGCCGTACGTGCCGGTTCCCGCGTCGGGCGGCATACCCCAGGACGTCCTTCGCGACGACCCGCTCCCGCCGCGCCCCAATTACCTGTTCCGGGCCGACCGGGGAACGTTCCAGCACACCATGGTCCGGCTGCCGGCCGTTCGCAGCCCGTGGCTGCGCACGATCCTCGAGAACCTCACGCAGGACAGGCCGGCCGACCTCTTCTAGCCGTCCGGCAATCGAACAGCGCCAGACTCTCGTGCCTCCCGAAGTGGTCAACTCCGTGAGAGCGGTGGACGAGTCTCTTCTGGTCGGCAGACTGGAGCGATGCGGATAGAGAGTGTGGTCGGGGTCCAGGCAGTCCGGCTCGCCGTGACGGTCGGTGCAGTCGTCGTCGCTCCAGTTCTATTGGTGGCGAGGCTGATCGCCAAGGGCGCCGTCCGCCTGGAGCTGGATCATTACCTGGAGGTCCTGGTCCCCAAGCCCGGCGCGTTTCCCGGGTCCACCGCCCTCGAACAGGCCCGATCAGCAGGCAGGTTCACCCCGCTCCACGACGCCTGGTGGGCTCAGGCTCGGAAGGTCCACGGTGAGCGGGACGGCACCCGGGCCCTGATCGAGGTCCTGCTGCTGGGCCGGCCCTGCCGCACGAGCACATCGTCGCCGGGCTGGCCGCGGCCCTGCGGGCCGGGGCGATGACCGCTGACGCAGTCGCACTGGAGGCACGCAAGGCTACCCAGGCGGAGACCGAACCCGCCCCGGCGGGACAGCCGTCGCCCGGCAAACCGCCGGCGGACGTGACATCCCTGCACGAGTGGAAGCTGTCTCATCTCCCGCCGGATACCGGGCCACCGCCTTCGGTGACCCCCTATGACCAGTTGCTCCGACGTCGTCGCGTCAGCGGCGGTGACCACCCGGAGGGAGAAGCACAGTGACCCTGCCCCGCCAGCGAGGCTTGACCGAGCAGGCCGCCGATGCTGCCATCGACACCCCTGCCGCCCGCTACGACCGCGTCGGCCTTCTCTGCATCAACGAGCTGGGCTACATGGAACTCGTATGGTGACCCAGTTCAGCTGTGCTGCATCCAGACGTTGGGCTCCTGATACACGCCCTGATCGGCCGAGCGGCTGATCCGCAGGAGGCTGAGTCCATCAGGGATCACATAGTCACCCGACTCGGGAAAGGCCATTCCGGTCCAACGTTCCCACTCAGCAACCGTGCCGGTCATGGTCTGCGAAGCCGGAGCTGCCGACAGTATCTTGGCGCCAAGACGCTGATGGGTTCGGATCCAAGGATCAAGAGCCATCCCGTCCTCACGGCTCCACCGCATGAAGGTCTCGATCGGCGTCAACGGATACTGGGCCTTCGTCGTCGGACGGACCGGGGCTATGACCCGGTCCCATCCGGCTTGTCTCGCTGTCTGACGGAGCGCTTTAAGCGTTTCCCCCGCCAGTCCTCGTCCCTTCAGTGACGGCGTGACGATCGCTCCGCAAATCACCAGAGTATTGGGTTCGGCTCCTTGCTCGCGGCCCTCGACGGCGCGAACAAGCGCCTGGGTATACCCCGTGGGGAGAGACTGAGGCAGTCCGTCCCAGTGGATCGGCACACCCCAGCCCGAGGCAACCGGCACATCGTGGTCATCCACCAACATGAGGTTCAAGTCGGCGAACCACTCTCCGACCTTGCCTATGTACTCCTTCACCAGCTGGTCAGCAGTGATGAACTCCGGGAAACCTTCGCTGAAGAGCTCCTTCAGATGCTCATCCTGCCACGTGCGTGCGTCAGTCCGTTCGATCTTCAAAACCATTGCCTGTTCATAACACACCGCCTGTAAACAGCCGCCCTCCTGATCGGGTGTGTCAAGTTAACGGCTGATCTTGGTTGTTGAGGTTCAGTTGCTGGCCGGGGTGAGCCGGCCCTCGAAGGTGATCTGGAATGCGTTGAGG
>NZ_JBIAIV010000098.1:0-10196 GCF_042871645.1 Streptomyces sp. NPDC005774
GGGGTGCAGGTCGGGGCGGAAGTCGGAGGTGGTCAAGGGGGTGAGGGTCGAGTTTTCGGAGGTTGGTCAAGGGGGGTTGGGCTGAGTTTCGAAGGTGGGGAGGGGAGTTCGAGCGGTGGGTTGGGTGGTGGCGTGCGGAGGAGTTTCGGGGAGCAGAGGAGCTGAGCGAGTTAGTGCGAACTGGGGTCAGTTTCGCGGCGGCCGGGGTCGGCCGGGTCACTTCTGGGGGGTGGTGGCGGCGGTCTTCCAGACGAGCCGCCTGCGGTCGGTGCGGGCGGTGCGGAGGTCGGTGGCCTCCCGCAGCTTGCGCTTCGCCCGCGCGTCCTCGGACTCCACCGAGCGCGCCGCCGCGTTCTCAGCCGACGCCTTCCACTTCGCTTCGTCCTCGTCGGCCGTCAGCGCCCACACGCCCATGCTGTCGATGCCGACCAGGGCGAGCAGGGCGCGCACCGCGATGACGGGGTCCTCGTCGGCCTTCACCGCGTCGCGGGCCGCCTCGCCCACCTCCACGATGACGCGCCTGCGCCCGATCTCCAGTTGGGTCCGGGCGGACAGGTGCAGCATCCGGTCGTCGCCCGCCCCGGCGTCTTCGGCGTCGACGGCCTGGCGGTCGGCGGCGTCCTGGTCCTCGTCGGTGCCGATGCCGTACGCGCGCTTCAGGCCCTCGGACCACGCCATGTTCTGGCCGCCTTTGGTGGTCAGCTCGTACTCGGACCACAGCACGGCGAGCTGGTCGATGGAGCCCCAGCCGGGCAGATCGTCCGCGACCTGTCCGCCGCGCAGCGCGGCGAGGCGGAACAGGATGTCCATCGCCTTCATGTTGCCGCCACGCGCCTGCTTCACGTCGCCGCGCGCCAGCTCGGCACCGACGGACCAGTCCGAGTTCACGTCGGTGCCCTGCACCTTGCTGATGTACTTCCCGATCGCCGCCGCGTCCTTGACCGTGTAGACCCGCTTGAAGTCCACGCCGTCGCGGGCCGACGGGCGGAAGTCCGGGTTCGCGGCGGTGACGCCGTCGATCCACGCGGCCTTCCACTCCGCCTCGAAGAGGTCGAGGTCGGCGTCCGCCGGCCGGAAGTACGAGCGCACGGTCGGGTCCCACTTCTCGCCGGACCCGCGCTTGGGCTTCGGGTCCTGGCGGCCTCCGAGGAACACGGCGACGTGCAGGTGCGGGTGCCAGCCGTTGATCTGGCCCACGGTCACCTCGATCACGCGGATCGTGCCGACGACCCCGAGGCGGTTGCGGAGGTTGCCCGCGTTCGACCGGGCCCACTTCCGGCCCTGCAGCAGGCCCTTCCAGACCTCCCGGACCTGGACGCGGATCAGGTCCTCCAGGTCGTGGTTCGACCAGTGCCGCACGGTGAAGGTCACGAAGAGGACCATCCCACCGCGCCGGACGTGCTCCGTGATCGCGGTGTCCGCGTCCGTGGCCCGCTGGCCCCGGATGACCGCCTCGCACACCGGGCAGGCCCAGACCGAAGCGCACCGGTTCAGGCCCTTGCGCCCGACCTGCTGGCCGTCGGCCGACACGGTGAGCGTGACGCCCGCGCCCTCGTCGCGGGCCGACCGGCGGCAGCCGCGGATCGACTTCAGCTTCGAGTGGTCCCACTGGAAGTACAGCCCGGAGTAGTTCCGGCGCTCCCGCTCCTTGCGTCGCAGGTCAGCGGCCTCGGCGGCCAGTTCCGCCGGGGTCTTGGGGTCGGGGTCGGGAAACTTCTTTCCCTTCCTACCAAGGTGGTCACCTTCGGTGCCCTGTTCCCGCAGGTCAGAGGCCGTTTTACGGGTGATCTTCGCGTCACCCTTGCGGCAGGTGGGAGAGCAGTACATCTGGCCCGCGCGGGCGCGGGTGAAGCGTCGGCCGCACGACTTCCGGCGGCAGCGCGGCCGGGCGGCGGGCTTGGAGACACGAACGGCCCCGGTCAGCGACGCGTCCGAGGGAGCGGTCGCCACAGGGGCCTGGAGTCCTGCATCATGGGAATGCACTACGTGAGCACCAATCCTGGTCCGTGAGAAGTCTGGGGAGCTGGTGTTCGCTCGGGCCCGCCGTGCTACCGGCGGGCCCTTCGCGTTGTCTGAGGTTGTGGCGTTGAGCCTGCCACAAAGTGAGGGACGACCAGCCGATATGCGGACGATGGCCCTGGGTCAGTTGTGACTTGATGGGCCGTAGGGAGCCCCGCCAGCCGAAAGGCCGGCGGGGCTCCGGTGTTACGCGGCGGCTTCGACCGTCCACTCCCACGGCTCGCCGTCGGCGGCGGCGCGAGCGGCGGCGTCGGCCAAGGCGCGGGCGAGGGCGGACAC
The DNA here is from genome assembly GCF_042871645.1 of Streptomyces sp. NPDC005774. Classification (NCBI taxonomy): domain Bacteria; kingdom Bacillati; phylum Actinomycetota; class Actinomycetes; order Kitasatosporales; family Streptomycetaceae; genus Streptomyces; species Streptomyces sp. NPDC005774. The sequence continues at coordinate 2,299 of NZ_JBIAIV010000098.1, forward strand.
CCGCGGCTTCATCTGCCGGGTGCGGGAGACCTTCATCAGCACCTCGGAGACGTGAGCGGCGTCGGCGGCCGGGAAGGCCAGGGCCTGCCGCCCCTCCATCGCGGCGACCAGCGGGGCCACCGACTTCCGGTCGTTGTACGGCACGGCGTTGGTCACCCACGCGGCGAGGGCGACGACGTCCGCCAGGAGGTGGCGGTCCTGCCCGAAGAAGTCGGCGCCGTGGGTGGTGACGAGGCTGGGTTCGGCGTCGTGGATCGCGGGTCGGCGGCTCATGCTGCGGCTCCCATCCGGTGGGCGAGCTGGGTGGCGGCGGCGAGGATGAGCCGGATCTCCGGCTCGCCCTCGGTGAGGAGTCGGAGCGGGTTGGCCGGCGGAAGCGGCGCGGGGGCCGGGGCCGGGCGGCGGCGCAGGGCCACCGCCAGGACCACGAGGCTGACCGCCACGGTGGCGAGGTAGGCGAGGGCGATCACTGGGCCACCGCCTCGGCCGTGGTGACGCGCTTCCAGGACGCCCGCAGCCGGGTCTCCCCAGCGCTGTGACCGGCCTTGCGGAACGCGGCGGCGAGGGCGTTGTACGTCATCGGCGGGTTGGTGCTGGCCCGCAGATCCGCAACGATCGCGTCGATCGCGTCGTCCGTGAGCGCCGGTGCCTCGATGGCGGCCAGCTCCTCGAAGCTGCCCCACACCGGGAGCTGCCAGCGGGGCTGTGACGCGTCCTGTGACGCGGGTGCGACGCGCTCTGTCACGCAGGTCAGAGCCCTGCCGGTGCCGTCGCCCTGCCGAACTCCGTCCAGCTCCGACCAGGCCCCGGAGAGCCGCCGGGCGGCCTTGGCCTGTGCCTCTGCGACGCGCTTCCCGGCGCCCGTCACGGCGTCGAGGCGGGTCTCCTCGGTGCCCGCCTCAGCCCGGAGTTCGGCGCGGGCGATGGCCGCCTGGTCGCGGGCACCCTGCTGGATCGTGGCGATCCGGTCGAGGGCGGCCGGGGTCAGCGCGGTGCGCTCCCAGAGGCCGTGCACGAGCCACAGCGCCTTCGCGGCGAGCGGCAGCCAGGAGACCGCCAGCCACGGACCGGGCGAGGGCTCACCGAGCGCGTGGGCGACCAGGACGCCGGTCGCCACCGCCCCGAAGCCCCAGCCGACTCCGGTGATCGCGTTGCTGTGGTCGCCCTGCCGGGCCAGCCGCCGCTCGTACGCGAGCGTGGCCAGCCAACCGCCGTCGAGGCCGATGCCGACGACCAGGGCGATGCCCCACGGCATCGAGCCACCGAGCCACATCACGATCACGGCCAGGGTGAGGACCATGCTCACGGTCGTCATGGCGACGGCCGGGCCCACGGTGAGCAGGCGCTTGAAGTTGGGCTTCGTCATGGTCACTTCCCCTTCCGGATCTCGCGGATCAGCAGGTACGACACGCAGCCGCCGACCGTCACGGCGACGGCGACCAGGGCGACGGCGAGGAACAGCGCGGTCAGGACGCAGGCACAGGCGGCGCCGCCCGCGATCCACGCGGCGACCTTCCCGGCGGATCCGCCGGCCTTCTGCGTCGAGCAGCTGCACGAGGCGTGCGCGGCCGGGGCCGGGGTCGCCGCCTGCACGGCCTGGACCACGGCGAGGATCTCGGCGATCCGGTCGGTGTTGGCCTCCGCCGCGCGGGCGTCGGCCACGGCCTGGGCGAGGTTGGCGCTCATGCGGCGACCTCCGTACGGATCGTGGTGCCGTCCTTGGCGAGCAACCCGCGCTTGACCAGCGCCTTGACGGCGCGGTCGACGGAGCCGGGGTTGATGCCGACCGCCTTGGCGATCTCGGCGTTCGTGGACGTGCCGCCCTGCACCGCCTTGAGCACGGCGACCTGGTTGTCGGTCAGGTCCGCCGGGACCGCAGCCGCGGGCTCGGCCTGCTCCTTGACGAGTTGCAGCGTGGGCGCGGGGGCCGGAGCCGGAACGGCCGACACCGCCGACCGGGACCAGATCGGGCGCGAGGGAAGGCCGATGACCTCCTTGGGGGTCATGAACCGCAGCTTGATCGGATTCCGCCGCTGCTTCGGGCCCTTGTCCTGGTCGAAGAGCAGCGCGTAGCCGGGCATGGGCAGGTCGTGGGCGGGCCAGTCGGAGCGGCCGAACACGGTCATCGCGTCGGTCTGGTTGGCGACGGCGAGACCGAGCTTGATGGTCATCTGGCCCGCGATCTGCGAGTCGAGGCCGTGGCCGTCGCCGGACAGCGTCGGCTTCTGCGTGGCCGGGCAGAGGATGATCTCGGCGGCCCGGTACTTCCGCGCGATCGTCCGCAGGCCCTCGATCACGTCCTGGTAGTCGCGCTTCTTGCCGTCCTCGTCCTCGTACTTGGTCTTGCAGTCCTGGAGCAGCTCGCCCATCTCGTCGACGAACACCGTGATCCGGGGGCGCCCCGGGCTGATCGAGACGACGTCCTCGCCGCGCGGCAGGACCTGCAGCCGCTCCTCGCCCTCCGCGATCAGCTCCTGGACCAGCTCGCGCATCTCGTCCAGCTCGACCGCCGTGCGGGCGCGGTGCTTCCAGTTCCGGGCCTCGATGTACTTCCGGTCGAAGATCACGAGCCGGTGATCAGCGTGCTCGGACGCCTCGGCCATGAGCGGCCGGGCCGAGTACGACTTGCCCGCGCCGGACGTACCGGCGATCAGCATCCGCTTGCCGAGCGGCACCGGGACCGTCTCGCCGGTCACCGTGTCGATGGCCCAGCAGTCGCCCGGCTTCCAGCCCGACAGGCTGATCCCGTCCGCAGCGCTGCGGGTCCGCAGGATGATCGTCGCGCGGTCGCCGTGCGACCCGTACTTGACCTCCACCCGCAGGTCGGTCCGCGCGCCCAGGAGCGCCCGGATCTCGTCGGCCTTTGCCTGGAACCCCTTGGGCGTCCACCGGTCGTCCAGCCGCACGTGGGAGACGAGACCGGACGCCGTGAGCTTGGCCGGGGTCGGGACCGTGCCGGACAGGCCGCGCGCGTCCGCGTTCGGCACCCAGTACGTCGGGTCGAGCCGGGAAGCCAGCCGCTTCTCCTCCGCCGTCATCGAGTCGTCCACGTCCGCGACGACCTTGCGGCGGCCGATCCACAGACCAGCGACGTTCAGCCCGATCAGGCTGAGCGAGGTTCCCGCCGGCCACATCGTCCAGTGCTCCGCCGACGACATGACGTACGAGGCGAGCCCGGCCGGGATGGTGTGCGCGGCGTGCGCGCGGACGGCGAGCTGGCGCATCGTCGCGGGGTAGTTCCGGCGGGCGGTCTTGAGGTCGGTGCGGGCGACCTTCGCGTGACCGCGAGCCGCCTTGTCGGCGGTGCGCGCGGCGCGGCGGCCGCCGTTGAGCGGGTTCTTGCTCGCGGCCTTCGCGGCCTTCCGCTGGCTGACGGCGGTAGCGGCGGTCGAGCGCGCCGACGTGTTCACACGCTGGGCGGCGATCAGCGCCTTCAGGTTCTCCGGCGTCCGGAGCTTGGTCCGGCGGTCAGCCTCCACGTCCCAGCGGTGCGCGAACGGGGCGCAGGCGGGAGCGGCGGCGTCGAGGGCGCGGCCCGTGGCGGCCGTCGCCTTGTTGATCCGGTCCGTCGAGAAGCCGAGGGTCGCTTTGGTGCCAGTGCCGATCTTGTTCCATGCTGCTGCGTAGTCCACGAATCGCTCCTTCAGGTGTCGTGGATCAGGGCCGGGATTGCCGTTCGCGCGGCGTTCCGGCCCGTCTGTTTTGGGCGGTTGATCCCGCAACCCCCGGGGCGCAACTTCCCTTGCGGGTGGTTGCGCCCCCGCAAGCGTGTGACCTGCGGGTTTCGGTGTTGCGGTGGTTTCCGGGGTGGGGCCCCTACGCGTGTGCGCGCGAGGGCCCCGGATTTTCGAGCCGTTCGGCGGCCCCTCGGAAGGCGCCGCCGAACAACATCCATACTGTGGTAGCACAGTTGCTGTGTCAAGCCCTACACTGTGGTAGATCACCGCATTGGATGCTGTGCTAGATCACCGCACCGTTCACCGCCGAAGGAGAGCCCTCATGTCCTCGTTGGAGCGCACGCCCCCGTACCTCCAAGTCGTCGCCGCCCTGAAGTCGAAGATCGTCAGTGGCGAGCTGTCGCACGGCGACGCGCTGCCGTCGGTGCGCGAGCTCGCGTCCGCGTACGGAATCTCGACCGCGACCGCGCAGAAGGTCCACCGCACCCTCAAGGCCGAAGGACTCGCGGAGGCCCGCCAGGGCGCGGCCACCACCGTCAGCACGCGCCGGACGTTGCACCGCACGGCGGCCGACCGGCTGGAGGCGGCCCTCACCACCGGGCGGATCTACGCCGATGGCGAGTACGCCGTCATCACGAACGCGGAACTGTCCGCCCCGCCGGAGTGGGTGGCGGACCTCCTGGGCGTCGAGGGCGACGGCCAGGCGCTGCGTCGCCAGCGCGTCACGCACAACGCCGACGCCGAACCGGTCAGCGCCAGCACGAGCTGGTTCGCCGCCGAACTCGCGGAGACCGTGCCCGCCCTGCTCCTGCGGGAGCGGATCGTGGGCGGCACCCCGTCCGCCATCGAGGCCGTCACCGGCCGTCGCGCCGTGGCGTCCGAGGAAGCGTCCACCGCCGACGCGGCCACCCCTGAGCACGCCAGCCTGCTGGGCGTCACGCCGGGCTCGCCGGTCCTGCTGAGCCGGAACGTGTACGTCGACGCGCAGGGCGACACGGTCGAGGTCGGGGAATCCGTCGCGCCCGCCGGCCGCTGGCGCGTACACCGGAGCTGACCGCCCAACGCCGAAGCCCACCAACCCGGGAGAGGAACCCATATGTCGCTCGGAGAGATCACCACCACCGACCTGAACATTTGGCAGTACCGCGCGGTCGGCGTGCTCGACAGCCTGGTGAAGGCCGCGATCAAGGCGGAGCGGTACCCGCTCGACTGGATGGTCACCAGCAACGGCGCCCTGCGCGGCGAGGTCGGGAAGTTCGGCCGCCTCGGCGAGAACGACCGCCGCTTCGTCTTCGACGAGTGGTGCCGGGTCGTCAACGCCGGTGCCCCGCGCGAGTCCAAGCAGTTCGACGGAGGCACCCGGCTGACCGCCGTGTTCACCCACCCCACCAACCGTGGCGAGGTCAACGGCTCGCTCGTGCTCGACATCGACCCGCCCTTGGACGACGAGGCATAGCCCCGCCCGGCAGACACCGAAGCCCCCCGCCGATCCGAATTCGGCGGGGGGCTTCGTCGTGCCAACTCCCGAACGTACCCGCAGGGGCCCGCCCCTGGCCCGCTGAGCGGCGTTCTCCCTGCCCCGCGACTCTCAGCCCACGGGAACCCCAACCGGCCGTCTGCGGGCCGTACAGCGCGCCTCACGCCCCACCGAGTCCCCGACCGGGCGGCGCACCCTCGTTGGGGCCTTCACCACCCGCAAGCGGGCGGTATCCGGGGGCTCCGCCCCCCGAGCCCCCCGGCCACCGCTCCCAGAGGGGCCGGGGGCTCGGTGGGGGAGTGCGGGCCGGTGGGTGGTGCGGGGGGTCACGGGGTGCCGGATCCCTCCGGCCGGTCGTCCCTCCGCACCATGCCGCACGAACGCACGGGGCGGTTCCGCAAGCTCCACCACCCCGCACGCCCGCACGGCCTCCACCGTGAGTGCCGCCCGACCGGAGGGACCGACCCCCCGCTCAGCCCCCTTGTGCCAAGACGCGCCGACGCAGCCGCGGCCTACTCGCCGTCGGCGGCCTCCGGCCCGAAGAGGGTCGGAGCCTCGGCAGCCGGAGGCGCGGCCAAGCGCCGGCGCTTCTGCTGCGGAGCGGGCGGCACCACCGGCCGCCGCGCTTCCAGCTCCCGCAGTTGCTCGTCCACCTCGTCTATCGACCGCACCCACCCGTCGCCCGGGTCGGCGGCCGGGACCGGGGGCTTTGCAACGTCACGTGACGTTGGGCGGGCACGCTCCGGAACGTCACGTGACGTTCCGGAGCGTGCGACGGCCGTGGCCACAGCCGTGACGATCGCCTCGCGCTTCTGCCGTGCCTCGTACGCCCGCTGTCGGCACGACCGCTTGCAGTACCGCTTCGGCTTGGTGCCCAGCGACTTGGGCACCGGGTCGCCGCAGTACTCGCACAGCCGGTTGCCGTGCGCATCGCGCGGACTCTCGAAGGTCGTCACGTCGTCTCCTGTCCGCCCGAGCGGAGCCCGAGCGCGTCACCGATGCGCCGGCGGACCGTCCGCTCCCGGTACGCGTACTCGCGGTGGCTGCGCGAGCAGTAGTCGCGCCTGCGGCCGGTCTCCGGCTGCACGACCGGTCCGCCGCACCAGATGCACAGGCGGTTGCCGTCCGCGTCCTCGATCGGTGCCGTCGTCTCGTCCATGCCGCCGACCGTACCGAGCCGCGCGGCCGGGCAAATGCTGCGAGCCGCCGACCGCTCCTCGAGGAAGGGCGGCGCTACACCTCTGGCACTTTTGCACCGCCGCCCACGTCGAGCCGCCGAAGACCGTCGTACGGGACAACTTTGCTCCGGCTCGAAGCGCCGGCACTTCCGCCCGATCGAGCCCGGCCGCCGTCGCCGCGTACGTCATCGGTCCGGCCCGTACGTCTCCGAGATGACGTACGCCGACGACGACCAGGAGCACGAGCAGCTGCACGCCGACGACTCGAACGGATCGCCCACACCTATGCATCACGACCCGATGGCCGACCACCAACGCGTGCACTCGTGCACGAGCACACCCGTGCACACGAGACCGGCCTCAGCCGCACGACGAAAACAGGCACACCTCTTGCATTCCGGCGACTGCTACAAAGCCCGGTACAGAACACACCTAGGCATTCTCAACGTCCCGGACTCCACACGATCAACACGAGCACAGCTCAGGCATTACCGCCCGAGCCCCTTCGCCAGGACCGCAGAGGGTCCCGCAGGGAAGTAGTCGGCGCCCGGCGGACGACGCTCCGGCCCCCTTGTCCAGCAGGTCACAGCGACACGGCCGCGACGTCGCCGCGAGGTCGAGGAGGACCCCAAAGGGAACCCCGAACGGAAGTCCAAACGGGAGCCCAAACGGAGGTCCGAACGGAACCCGAAACGGGACCAGGCCGACCGGGGAGGACGAAGGTATCGTCACGCCGCGCGTGCCGGTACGGGCCACAGATCACGGCAGCGAGTTGTGGGTTACTGACGTCAGTAACGGGTCGGCCGGGGACGGCCGGAGGGTGTCGTGGGGAAGTAGTCGGCGCGGCCAGACCCCTCGACACGCACGTCAGAGAGCGCCCGGCCGTCGCCGTGGGGCAAGTTGTACGGCAAGCCGTAGGGCCAGTTGTAGAGCACGTTGACGGGCCAGTTGTAGGGCCAGTTGTAGGGCAAGCCGCCCCCCGCCGGACCTTGATCAGACTCGGGTGATGGACAAAGGGAGTTCCCCCGCCGGGGAACTCCAGACTGGCCCGATGAGCACGCGCCGCCCGCTGGGCACCGGTCCGACATCCACCACCAGGAGCACGCCGACGTCCCCACGGCTGCTGCCCGTCGAGCGCGGCGAGCGGGACGAGCTGGTGGACGTCGAGCACCAGGACGTGGCCGCGCGGAAAGGCCGGCGGATCCTCGGCGCCGGACACGAGACCGGTCTCGAAGCGCAGCAAGTTATCCCGTTGGACGGTCCACCCGGGGGGCGGACCGCAGCACCCTGACCGAGCGCGGCCGGGGTGCAGGGCGACAACTCGGGGTTGTCGCCAGGGTGTAAACCGACCCGTACACCAGCGTGTGACAGAGCCCCCGGACGACTTCCGCCCCGACCTGCACAGACGCCCTTCCACCTCCAAGACCACCCACTCTCCACGTGTTCCGTGTGGGTGGTCTTGGAGTTTCCAGGGGTGCAGGTCGGGGCGGAAGTCGGAGGTGGTCAAGGGGGTGAGGGTCGAGTTTTCGGAGGTTGGTCAAGGGGGGTTGGGCTGAGTTTCGAAGG
>NZ_JBIAIV010000099.1:0-9941 GCF_042871645.1 Streptomyces sp. NPDC005774
GGCTCGCCGACGTCCTGCAGTGGAACCCGGCCGCGGTCTACATGGACCTGGTCCGCTTCGCGATGATCGACGACTACGGCTCCTCGTACCTGCCGTCGCACGTGTGGGCCTTCGCGGTGGGCTGGGCGCTGCTGGCCGGCGTGATCGGCTTCATCTACTTCTGGAAGGCGGAAGAGAGGTACGGCCGTGGCTGAGGAGAGGACGGACACCCACATCCCCACCGTCATCGCGGACGACCTGCACATCGTCTACCGCGTCAACGGCGCCCGCGGCGGCCGCGGCAGCGCCACGGCGGCGCTCAGCCGGATGATACGGCGGGGCAAGGACGACGAGGCACGGGGCGTGCGCAAGGTGCACGCCGTGCGCGGCGTCTCCTTCGTCTCCCACCGGGGCGAGGCCATCGGCCTGATCGGCTCCAACGGCTCCGGCAAGTCGACCCTGCTGCGGGCCATCGCCGGCCTGCTGCCCGCCGAGAAGGGCAAGGTCTACACCGACGGCCAGCCCTCCCTGCTCGGCGTCAACGCGGCCCTGATGAACGACCTGACGGGCGAACGGAACGTCATACTCGGCGGGCTGGCCATGGGCATGTCCCGCGAGCAGATCAAGGAGCGCTACCAGGAGATCGTCGACTTCTCCGGCATCAACGAGAAGGGCGACTTCATCACCCTGCCGATGCGCACCTACTCCTCAGGCATGGCCGCCCGGCTCCGTTTCTCCATCGCCGCGGCCAAGGACCACGACGTCCTGATGATCGACGAGGCCCTGGCCACCGGCGACCGCAAGTTCCAGAAGCGCTCCGAGGCGCGGATCCGGGAACTGCGCCAGGAGGCCGGAACCGTCTTCCTGGTCAGCCACAACAACAAGTCGATCCGCGACACCTGCGACCGCGTCCTGTGGCTGGAGCGCGGCGAACTGCGCATGGACGGCCCGACGGACGAGGTGCTCAAGGAGTACGAGAAGTTCACCGGCAAGTAGCCCGGTCCGCCCCGGACCCGCCGGAACGGGCCGACAGGGTCCAACACCTGCAAAAGAAGCGTCAACTCCTGCCGTACGCAGGAATCTTGACACCGACCGGTGCGTTGTTCCGAAGCGCGGGGACACCCCGGCGGTCCGTACCGCGCTGTACAACGTAAGCTGTACCGGTGCCTAAAGACGGCAATCAGGGCCATAACGCGCGACACCGACCGGCGACCCGGCCGGGCGAAAGTGTGAGCGGCGTGTCCGAAATAGTATGCATTGGGTCGGCAGTGTAGAACGGGAGATGTGACGGCAATGGCTACGGAGACTCCCCTGCTCAACGCAGTGTGTGCCGTCCCCGCCCAGGGCAGCCCGCGATGACACGAACCGGCGCGACGCGCGCGGCCGACGCCGGGCGCGCCCCCCTGGACGCAGAACGCGCCACCCTCGACAAGGCCGCCGCCGAGAACTTCCCGGTGGCGCCGTTCTTCCTGCCCGGAGCCTGGCGCGCCGACCTGATGGCGGTCTACGGCTACGCCCGGCTCGTCGACGACATCGGCGACGGCGATCTGGCCCCCGGCGGCGCCGACGCCGCACTGCTCGGCGTCGCCCCCGACCGGGCAGACGACCGGACGGCGCTGCTGGACGCCTTCGAGGCGGATCTGCACCGTGTGTTCGACTCGGTCCCGCGCCATCCGCTGCTGCGCCGGCTCCAGCCGACGGTCCGCCGCCGCGGCCTGCCCCCCGAACCCTTCCTGGGCCTGATCGCCGCCAACCGCCAGGACCAGGTCGTCAGCCGCTACCAGACCTACGACGACCTGCTCGCCTACTGCGAACTGTCGGCCAACCCGGTCGGCCGCCTGGTCCTCGGCGTCACCGGGACCTCGACCCCCGAGCGGATCCGCCGCTCCGACGCGGTCTGCACCGCCCTCCAGATCGTCGAGCACCTCCAGGACGTCACCGAGGACCTCGGCCGCGACCGCGTCTACCTGCCCGCCGAGGACATGAAACGCTTCCACGTCGACGAGGCGGACCTCGCCGCGCCGCACGCCGGCGCGTCGGTGCGCGCGCTGATCGCGTTCCAGGCGCAGCGCGCCCGGGAGCTCCTGGACGAGGGCGCTCCCCTGGTGGACAGCGTCCGCGGCAGGCTGAAGCTGCTGCTCGCGGGGTTCGTGGCAGGGGGACGGGCGGCCCTGGGCGCGATCGCCGCCGCCGAATACGACGTACTTCCCGGCCCGCCCAAGCCCGGCAAGGTCCGGCTGCTGCGCGAGGCCGGCACGACGCTGCGAGGAGAGGGGTGATCCGGGCCGTGGAGCCGGACACACACACGTCGGCGCCGGTGCTCGCCGCCTACCGGTACTGCGAGGCCGTCACCGGACAGCAGGCCCGGAACTTCGCCTACGGCATCCGGCTGCTGCCGACGCCCAAGCGGCGCGCGATGTCGGCGCTCTACGCGTTCTCCCGGCGCGTCGACGACATCGGCGACGGCACGCTGCCGGACGACGTCAAGGCCGCCCGGCTCGAGGACACCCGGGCGCTGCTCACCCGGGTCCGGGACGGGGCGGTCGACGAGGACGACACCGACCCGGTCGCCGTCGCCCTCGCGCACACCGCGCAGCGGTTCCCGGTCCCGCTCGGCGGCCTGGACGAGCTGATCGACGGCGTCCAGATGGACCTGCGCGGCGAGACCTACGAGACCTGGGACGACCTGAAGGTCTACTGCCGCTGCGTCGCCGGCGCCATCGGGCGGGTCTCCCTCGGCGTCTTCGGCACCGAACCCGGGGCCCGGGGCGCCGAACGCGCCCCCGAGTACGCCGACACGCTGGGGCTCGCGCTTCAGCTCACCAACATCCTCCGGGACGTCCGGGAGGACGCCGAGGACGGGCGCACCTATCTGCCCGCCGACGACCTGGCCAAGTTCGGCTGCTCGGCCGGGTTCGGCGGGCCGACCCCGCCGGAGGGATCCGACTTCGCCGGCCTCGTCCACTTCGAGGTGCGCCGGGCCCGCGCCCTGTTCGCCGAGGGCTACCGGCTGCTGCCCCTGCTCGACCGGCGCAGCGGCGCCTGTGTCGCCGCCATGGCCGGCATCTACCGCCGTCTCCTCGACCGCATCGAGCGCGAGCCCGAGGCCGTGCTGCGCGGCCGGGTCTCCCTGCCCGGCCGCGAGAAGGCCTACGTCGCGGTGCGCGGCCTGTCCGGCCTGGACACCCGGCACGTCACCCGGCGGACCGTCAGGAGGCGCGCCTGATGGACACCTCACTCCCCCTCGACGGCGCCGCCGGTAAGCGGGGCGCAACCCTCCGCCGCGGCCCCGCGTCCCTGACCAGGACGGCCTGCCGCGCACCGGTCCGGCGGCGCGGCGGCCGGACAGGGGAGGACGCGCCATGACCCGTGTCACCAGCTCCGGGGACCCACTCGCCGGCGACGACGCACCGGCGAGGCGGCACGCCGTCGTGGTCGGCGGCGGCCTCGCCGGTGTCACCGCCGCGCTCGCGCTCGCCGACGCCGGCGTGCGCGTCACCCTGCTCGAAGGCCGTCCCCGGCTCGGCGGGCTCGTCTTCTCCTTCCAGCGCGGTGACCTGACCGTCGACAACGGTCAGCACGTCTACCTGCGCTGCTGCACCGCCTACCGCTGGTTCCTCGACCGGATCGAGGGGGCGGCCCTGGCCCCGCTGCAGAACCGTCTCGACGTGCCCGTGATCGACGCCGACCGACCCGAGGGGCGCCGGCTCGGCCGGCTGCGCCGCGATCCGCTGCCCGTACCGCTGCACCTGGGGCGCAGCCTCGCCGCCTACCCGCACCTCTCGCTCGCCGAGCGGGCGAACGTGGGACGGGCCGCGCTCGCGCTCAAGGGACTCGACCTCGCCGATCCCGCCCTCGACGACCAGAACTTCGGCAGCTGGCTGGCCGCGCACGGCCAGTCGCCGCGCGCCGTCGAGGCCCTGTGGGACCTGGTGGGGGTCGCCACCCTCAACGCGGTCGCGGGTGACGCGTCCCTGGCGCTCGCCGCGATGGTCTTCAAGACCGGTCTGCTGTCCGACCCGGGCGCGGCCGACATCGGCTGGGCCCATGTCCCCCTGGGCGAACTGCACGACCGGCTGGCCCGCAAGGCGCTCGACTCCGCGGCCGTCCGCACCGAGGTCCGTACCCGCGTCACCTCCGTCTCCCGGCGCGGCGACGGGAGCTGGAGCGTGCAGGTTCCCGGCGAGACCCTCGACGCAGACGCCGTGGTCCTCGCCGTACCGCAGCGCGAGGCGTACGACCTACTGCCCGCCGGAGCGCTCGACGACCCCGGGCGACTGCTCGGCATCGGTACCGCGCCCATCCTCAACCTCCACGTCGTCTACGACCGCACGGTGCTCACCAGCCCCTTCTTCGCGGCCCTCGGCAGCCCCGTGCAGTGGGTCTTCGACCGCACCCGGGCCTCCGGCCTGCGGGAGGGGCAGTACCTGGCCGTCTCGCAGTCGGTCGCCCAGAACGACATCGACGAGCCCGTGGCCGTGCTGCGCGAGCGCTACCTGCCCGAACTGGAGCGCCTGCTGCCGGGCACCCGCGGCGCCACCGTGCGGGACTTCTTCGTCACCAGGGAGCGCACCGCCACGTTCGCCCCCGCTCCCGGCGTCGGACGGCTCAGGCCCGGCGCGCGCACCAAGGCTCCCGGCCTGTACCTGGCCGGAGCGTGGACCGCCACCGGGTGGCCCGCGACCATGGAGGGTGCGGTCCGCAGCGGCGTCGGCGCGGCGGACGCCGCGCTGAGTGCCCTGGGCCGGCCACGCCCCCGTCACCTCTTCGCCTGGGACGGGGCAGCCGGCCGCGACGCCCCGGGCCCCGCCGTGCGAGAGGGACTCCGGTGAGCGCCGACGCACCCGCCACGGCGGGTCCCCGCACCCCCGGTACCGCAACAAGAGGAGAGACTGTGCCCACTGTGCCCCCGGCCTCGAAGGCCGCTGGAAGGACCGCGGCGGACGTGCCCGCGCTCCTGGAGCGCGGCAGGACACTGGCCATGCCGGTACTGCGGGCGGCCATCGACCGCCTGGCGCCCCCCATGGACACCGTCGCCGCCTACCACTTCGGCTGGATCGACGCCCAGGGCAGGCCCGCCGACGGCGACGGCGGCAAGGCCGTGCGCCCCGCGCTCGCCGTGCTGTCCGCCGAGGTCACCGGCGCCGCTCCGGAAGTCGGCGTCCCCGGCGCGGTCGCCGTCGAACTCGTCCACAACTTCTCCCTGCTGCACGACGACCTCATGGACGGCGACGAGCAGCGCAGGCACCGCGACACCGTCTGGAAGGTGCACGGTCCCGCCCAGGCCATCCTGGTCGGCGACGCCCTGTTCGCCCTCGCCAACGAGGTGCTGCTGGAACTGGGCACCGTCGAGGCCGGCCGGGCCGCCCGCCGGCTGACCACCGCCACCCGCGCCCTCATCGACGGCCAGGCGCAGGACATCTCCTACGAGCACCGCGACCGGGTCGGCGTCGAGGAATGCCTGGAGATGGAGGGCAACAAGACCGGCGCCCTGCTCGCCTGCGCCAGCTCCGTCGGCGCGGTGCTCGGCGGCGCCGACCCGCACACCGCCGACACCCTGGAGAAGTACGGCTACCACCTCGGTCTGGCCTTCCAGGCCGTCGACGACCTCCTCGGCATCTGGGGCGACCCGGCGGCCACCGGCAAGCAGACCTGGAGCGATCTGCGCCAGCGCAAGAAGTCCCTCCCGGTCGTGGCGGCGCTCGCCGAGGGCGGCCCGGCCTCCGAGCAGCTCGCGGAGATCCTCGCCGCCGACGCGGGCGGCAGCGACTTCGCGAACTTCTCAGAGGAGGAGTTCGCGGCCCGCGCGGCCCTCATCGAGCAGGCCGGAGGACGGGAGTGGACCGCGGGGGAAGCACGCCGTCAGCACACCGTCGCCATCGAGGCCCTCGACGCCGTCGACATGCCCGACAGGGTGCGGGAGCAGTTCACGGCGCTCGCGGACTTCGTCGTCGTACGAAAGAGATGATCACTATCGGTCGAATAGCCCTCGCGTAGTCGCCGGCCGGTGTTGCGGGGAGTACGGCACCGGCCGACGGCGGACCCACAGCAGACGCACACATTGCAGGACTGCACGAAGGGGAAGCCATGACAGCGACGACCGACGGAAGCACCGGGGCGGCGTGGCCGTCCTCGGTGGCCGCGGCCAGCGACACCGACACCGACATCCCCGTGGCGGCCGGGGTACCCGACATCGCCGCCGGCGCCATGCGGCGCGCCACCGAGTTCCTGCTGTCCCGTCAGGACGACCAGGGCTGGTGGAAGGGAGACCTCGAGACCAACGTCACGATGGACGCCGAGGACCTGCTGCTGCGTCAGTTCCTGGGCATCCTCGAGGACGAGACCATCCGGGCCGCCGCCCTGTTCATCCGGGGCGAGCAGCGCGAGGACGGCACCTGGGCCACCTTCTACGGCGGGCCCGGCGACCTCTCCGCCACCATCGAGGCGTACGTCGCGCTGCGGCTGGCCGGCGACCCGCCGGACGCCCCGCACATGGCGCGCGCCGCCGCCTGGGTCCGCGACCGGGGCGGGATCGCCGCCTCCCGGGTCTTCACCCGGATCTGGCTGGCCCTGTTCGGCTGGTGGAAGTGGGAGGACCTGCCCGAACTCCCGCCCGAGCTGATCTGGTTCCCGACCTGGGTGCCGCTCAACATCTACGACTTCGGCTGCTGGGCCCGCCAGACCATCGTCCCGTTGACGATCGTCTCCGCCGAGCGGCCGGTACGGCCCGCCCCGTTTCCGCTCGACGAACTGCACACCGACCCCGCCAGGCCCAACCCTCCCGGACGGATGGCGCCGGCGGCCAGCTGGGACGGCGCCTTCCAGCGGCTCGACAAGGGCCTGCACGCCCTGCGCCGGGCCGTCCCGCGCCGGCTGCGCAGGGCGGCGATGAACACCGCGGCCCGCTGGATCATCGAGCGGCAGGAGAACGACGGCTGCTGGGGCGGCATCCAGCCGCCCGCCGTCTACTCCGTCATCGCGCTGCACCTGCTCGGTTATGACCTGAACCACCCGGTGATGCGCGCCGGACTCCGCTCCCTCGACCGGTTCGCCGTGTGGCGCGAGGACGGCGCCCGGATGATCGAGGCCTGCCAGTCCCCGGTGTGGGACACCTGCCTCGCGACCATCGCCCTCGCCGACGCCGGTCTGCCCGCCGACCACCCCCAACTGGTCAGAGCCGCCGACTGGATGCTCGGCGAACAGGTCGTACGGCCCGGCGACTGGTCGGTACGCAGGCCCCAACTGGCACCCGGCGGCTGGGCGTTCGAGTTCCACAACGACAACTATCCCGACATCGACGACACCGCCGAGGTGGTCCTCGCGCTACGCCGGGTCAAGCACCACGACCCGGAGCGGGTGGACAACGCCATCGGCCGCGGGGTCCGCTGGAACCTCGGCATGCAGTCCCGCAACGGCGCCTGGGGCGCCTTCGACGTCGACAACACCAGCCCGTTCCCCAACCGGCTGCCGTTCTGCGACTTCGGCGAGGTCATCGACCCGCCGTCGGCCGATGTCACCGCGCACGTCGTGGAGATGCTCGCCGTCGAAGGACTCGCCCACGACCCGCGCACCAGACGCGGCATCCGGTGGCTGCTCGCCGAACAGGAGCCGGACGGTTCGTGGTTCGGACGCTGGGGCATCAACTACCTCTACGGCACCGGATCCGTGGTGCCCGCACTGGTCGCCGCCGGCCTCCCCGGCTCGCACCCGGCCGTCCGACGGGCCGTGTCCTGGCTGGAGTCGGTCCAGAACGACGACGGAGGATGGGGCGAGGACCTGCGCTCCTACCACGACTCCCGCGAGTGGAGCGGCAAGGGCGCCTCGACCCCCTCGCAGACCGGATGGGCGCTGATGGCCCTGCTGGCGGCGGGTGAGAAGGAGTCCGCGGCCGTCGAACGCGGCATCGCCTGGCTGGCGGCCACCCAGCACGAGGACGGCTCCTGGGACGAGCCCTACTTCACGGGCACCGGGTTCCCCTGGGACTTCTCCATCAACTACCACCTCTACCGGCAGGTCTTCCCGCTCACCGCGCTCGGCCGGTACGTGAACGGGGAGCCGTTCGCCAAGCCGCCGGCGGAGGTGGCGGGGGCGGGTGCCGGTGCCGGTGCCGCTGCGCACCGGCACCGGCCGGCCGAGGCGAAGGGCAACTGATGAGCCCCCGGGCGGCCCCGGCGCCGTTGCTGATCGCCTGCGCGCTCGGCATCGAGCAGCTCGCTCTGCGCGAGAGGGGCCGCGGCGGCATCGGCGGACCGGTCACCGTCCTGCGCACGGGCATGGGGCCTGCGGCGGCCGAGCGCTCCGTCACCCGGGCGCTCGCCGGCCCGGCGCTGCGCGACGCCGCCATACTGGCCACCGGCTTCTGCGCCGGACTGGCCCCCGGGATGCACCCCGGCGACCTGGTGGTCGCCGGGGAGACCCGCGACCCGCGCGGCAGCGTGCCGTGCGTCGGGACCGATCTGCTGGTGAAGGAGCTGGCGCGGGTCGCACCGGGGCGCACCGTCCACACCGGGCCGCTCACCGGCTCCGAGCACGTGGTCCGGGGGCACGAACGGTACGAGCTGCTCGCCACCGGCGCGATCGCGGTCGACATGGAGTCCGCGGCCACGCTCCTGAGCGCCGTCCGCGCGGGTGCGCGCCCGGTTGCGGCCGTACGGGTGGTCGTGGACGCTCCTGAACATGAACTGGTCCGGATCGGCACGCTGCGCGGTGGAATATCGGCTTTCCGCGTTCTTCGTTCCGTTCTTCCCGCGTATCTCGAATGGCACCGTTCCTTGCTGCTCCCCTGGAGGTGAGCCAGATGGCCATGCCGCTGCGTCAGTCCATCAAGGTCGCTACATACCTGGCCGAACAGAAGCTCCGACGTCGGGAAAAGTTCCCGCTGATCGTCGAGCTGGAACCGCTCTTCGCCTGCAACCTCGCCTGTGAGGGCTGCGGAAAGATCCAGCACCCGGCCGGGGTGCTCAAGCAGCGCATGCCGGTCGCGCAGGCCGTGGGCGCGGTGCTGGAGTCCGGGGCGCCGATGGTGTCGATCGCCGGCGGCGAGCCGCTGATGCACCCTCAGATCGACGAGATCGTCCGCCAGCTGGTGGGCCGGCGCAAGTACGTGTTCCTGTGCACCAACGCCATGCTGCTGCGCAGGAAGATGGACAAGTTCACCCCGTCGCCGTACTTCGCGTTCGCCGTGCACATCGACGGACTGCGCGAGCGGCACGACGAGTCCGTCGCGAAGGAGGGCGTGTTCGACGAGGCGGTGGCCGCCATCAAGGAGGCCAAGCGGCGCGGCTTCCGGGTCACCACCAACTCGACCTTCTTCAACACCGACACCCCGCAGACCATCATCGAGGTGCTCAACTACCTCAACGACGACCTCCGGGTCGACGAGATGATGATCTCGCCCGCCTACGCCTACGAGAAGGCCCCCGACCAGGAGCACTTCCTCGGTGTGGAGCAGACCCGCGAGCTGTTCAGGAAGGCGTTCGCCGGGGGCAACCGCCGTCGCTGGCGGCTCAACCACTCGCCGCTGTTCCTGGACTTCCTCGAGGGCAGGGTCGACTTCCCGTGCACGGCGTGGGCGATCCCGAACTACTCGCTCTTCGGCTGGCAGCGCCCCTGCTACCTGATGAGCGACGGATACGTGCCGACGTACCGGGAGCTGATCGAGGAGACCGACTGGGACAAGTACGGCCGCGGCAAGGACCCGCGCTGCGCCAACTGCATGGCGCACTGCGGCTACGAGCCCACCGCCGTCCTCGCCACCATGGGGTCCCTGAAGGAGTCCCTGCGCGCCATGCGCGAGACGGTCTCGGGAAACAGGGAGTGACGCCATGACGGCTGTCTCCCTCGGGGTCCCCGAGGTGCCGGTCCGGCCGCTCGCCCCGCGCCGTAAGAGCCGGAAGATCCAGGTCGGGTCGGTGGCGGTGGGCGGGGACGCACCGGTGTCGGTGCAGTCGATGACGACGACG
>NZ_JBIAIV010000100.1:0-9558 GCF_042871645.1 Streptomyces sp. NPDC005774
CTGTGCGCCGTGGCAAGATGGGCGATGAGCCGTCCCTTTGGTGTGGAGGGCGGTCGGTGATGCGTCGGGGTGGTGCCCGACCCAAGCGTGGTGGGCCTCGGAGCGGCTAACTCCGAGGCCCTTCTCATCTCCCGATGGCTGCAAGGTCGTCGACGTGTCCGGCGACGGCTCGCACTCTGTCGGCCAGCCGCCACATGCGACGGTCAACCCCCATCCAGATCAGCAGGGCGCCGGCGCCAATGTCGTCGATGCGGTCGGCGCTGGCCCGGGACTTGTCGGCCAGCTTCCACAGCAGGTCGCATATCAGGGACAAGGAACCCCTCCTGTAAGAGACAGGGGCCGCCAGGTTGGCGGCCCCTGTAGCGAGCGGCTCAGGAATCAGCCGGTGGTGGCTTCGGTGGTGACGCGCTTCCAGGCGGACCGGAGTCGGGTCTCCCCGGCAGAGTGGCCGGCCCCGCGGAACCGGTCGGCCATCTCTCGGTAGGTGAGCGGCGGCACCTCCCCGTGCCGGAGCTCCATGACGATCCTGTCCAGTTCGTCATCGGTGAGCGCGGGCGCGGCCTCGATGGCGGCCACCGGCTCCGTGGGGGCCCACACCGGGAGGTCCCAGCGGGCCGCCGTGACGCCCGTGACGCCGGGCGTGACGCGCTCCGTGACGCAGGTCAGAGCCCGTGCGGTGCCGTCTCCCTGGCGGGCCGCCTCCAGCGTCGACCACGCCCCGGAGAGGGTCGCCGCGGTGCTGGCCTGGACCCGTGCGACGCGCGCCCCGGCCGCCGTCACGGCCTCCAGCCGCGTCACCTCGGTACCCGCTTCCGCCCGGAGCTGGGCGCGGGAGACTGCCGCCCGGTCGCGGGCCTCCTGCTGAATCTCCCGGATGGAATCGAGCGCCCTCGGGGTGAGCGCGGTCCGCTCCCACATTCCGTGCACCAGCCACAGCGCCTTTGCCGCGATCGGGAGCCAGGCGACGGCGAGCCAGGCGACGGCGCTTCCGTCGGCGGTGAACGCGTGCGCCACCAGGACGCCGGTCGCCACCAGACCGAAGCACCAGCCGACCGCCGTCACGGCGTTGCTGTGGTCGCCCTGTGCGGCAAGGCGCCGCTCGTACGCGAGGGTCGCGAGCCACCCGCCGTCCAGACCGAGACCGACCACCAGGGCGACGGCCACGGGCATGGACTCCCCGAGCCACATCATGACGACCGCGAGGGTCAGGACCATGGACACGATCGTCATGGCGACGGCCGGACCGACCGTCATCAACCGCTTGATCTTGGACATGGTCACTTCCTCCGGAGCTGACGAACGAGCAGCAGCAGGACGACGGCGGACACACCGACCGCGACGGCGACCAGGGCGACCGCGAGCAGCGCGGCCGTGGCCACACCGACGCACGCGCACGCACCGGCCGCGAGGGCGGCGACCTCACCGCCGGACCGCCGGGGCTTGGCGGGGGCGCAGCCGCAGGACTGGTGCGGCTGCGGGGCGACCTGGGCGGCCTGGACGGCGGCGACGACCGCGAGGATCTCCGCGTACCGGTCGGCCTGGACAGCGGCCTGGACGGCGTCGGCGGACGCGCGCTGAATCTCGGTGCTCATGCCGTCGCCCCCGTCCGGACCGTGCTCACGGTGCCGTCGGCCTGGCGGACGAGAAGACCCTTCTCGACGAGACGGGCGACCACCTTGGACACCGTGCCCTTGGGGAGACCCGCCTTCTCGACGATGTCCTTCTGCCGGACCGGGCCCGACTGGACGACCCGCAGCACGCGTTCGTCCGTCGACTCGACCGGGGGCGCCGGCGGGGCCGGGGGCTTCCGCATGGAGATCACCGGGGCGACCGTGGCGCCGTGCCAGATCGGGCGGTCCGGGAGCGCGATCACGTCGGCCGGACTGAACGCGCGCGTGTTGATCGGGTGCGGCTTCGCCTTCGGGCCAGACCGGAGCATCGCCACCCCGGGCATCGGGAGTTCGTGCGCGTGCCACCCCTTCTCCGTGGCGTCCTCCCCGAACACCACGCGGGACTCACTGCTGGTGGAGAGCGCGAGCGCGGCCCGGTAGGTGATCTGCGCGCTGATCTGCGGGTCGATGCCGCCCTTACTGTCCATGGTCGGCTTCTGCGTGGCCCAGATCAGGATGATCTCCGCCGCCCGCGCCATCCGGGCGAGCGTCGACAGGTTCTCCATCACCCGGTCGTATCCCTTGACCCGAGCCATCGAGATCACTTCCGCGCCCTCGTCCACGAACACGGTGATCCGGGGCCGCTCCTCGGAGATCTCGATCGTGTCCCGGCCACGCGGCACCAGTTGCAGCCGGTCGTGCATCTCGACGACCAGTTCGTCGGTCACCTCCAGGACCTCGTCCCGGGTGATGGCCGTACGGGCGCGGTGCTCCCAGTTGATCGCCTCCACCCTCTTGGGGTCGATGACGACCAGGCGGTGGTCCTCGGCTTCCGACGCCTCAGCCAACAGCGCGCGCGTCGACCAGGACTTGCCCGACCCAGACGTCCCCGCGATCAGCATCCGACGGCCCAGCGGGACCATGACCGGCTCGCCCGTGACCGTGTCGACTCCCCACGGGGCACCGGGGAACCAGCCGGACAGATCCATCCCGTCCGCCGCCGACCGGGTCCGCAGCGTCACCACGGCCCACCCGCCGCGCTTGCCGCCCTTGATCTCCAGGCGCAGGCCCGACTCACAGCCCAGCAGCGCGCGTACGTGCTCGGACGCCGACCGGAGCTTGCCCACGGTCCACTGGCCGTCCAGCCGGACGTCCGTGACGATGCCGGACTCGGTGAGCTTCGGCGTGCCGGTGATGGTCCCCGCCAGGCCGCGCCCCTCGCAGTGTCCGCGCCAGTGGTCGGGGGCGAGACGCTTGAGCAACTGGCGCTCCTCGGCGGTCGGCACGAGACCCTTGGGCTTCCGGCCGGCCGCGACGACGGCGACGACGACGGACCCGACCGCGGCGACCGTGACGGCGACCGCCGACCACAGCCACACCGACTCGGGCACGCGCGGGAGACCGACGTATCCGGCGACCGCCACGACGACGACGGCCTTCGACGCGAACAGCCACATCGGGTCCGGCACGCGACGCTTGGCGGCGGACAGCTCCCG
This sequence comes from Streptomyces sp. NPDC005774, assembly GCF_042871645.1. Classification (NCBI taxonomy): domain Bacteria; kingdom Bacillati; phylum Actinomycetota; class Actinomycetes; order Kitasatosporales; family Streptomycetaceae; genus Streptomyces; species Streptomyces sp. NPDC005774. The sequence continues at coordinate 3,107 of NZ_JBIAIV010000100.1, forward strand.
CTCCGCGCGGTGCGTGGCGCCCTTGGTCCGCTCCGGGTCCGCCTTACGGGCGACGGCCAGCGCCTTCCGCGCGTCGGCGACGAGGGGCTTGCGCTCCGTCCGCAGCTTCCGCCGGCGGGCCGCCTCGGTCCGGTAGCGGTCCGCCGTCCAGTGGGCAGCGGCGGACGTACCCTTCATGATCGCGTGCGAGACTTGAGACTTGTCCACGGGGTTTCCTCCCAAGGTGTCCGTGGGCTGGGCGGCGCCCCCGGCAAGGGGTGTCGCCCGCTTACGTTGTGTAGTTGGTTTCCGGTTTCCGGTTCCGGCTCCGGGGGGCCCTACGCGCCTACGCGCGAGGGAAACCCGGATTCGCTACCGAGAGTGGCCCTAGGCGGCCGTCTCCCGCCCGTTCCCGGGACGGGGGACCGGATCAGCCTCGCGGGACCCTCAGCCGCTCTGCGCGCCGTCTGAGCCCTCCGGGTCGACGATCTCCAGCAGTTGCTCCAGTGAGATCTCCAGGCGACCGATCGTCCGGGCCATCTCCCGATCGTCCGACAGGTCCACCTTGGCGAGCGCCTCGCGCGCCTTCTCGACCAGGTAGCGCCGGTGTCCGTCCAGTGCGCTCATGCGTCCTCCCTCATCCAGGCTCGGATCGTGTTCGGGGCGACCGCCGTGAGTTCCGTGATCCGCCGAATCGGCAGCTCGACCTCACGGGCGGACCGGATCAGGGGGCGCAGCTCGGTCTCTACCTCCTCCAGCTCGGCGAGCAGCCGGATACGGCGCTGACCCGGCCCCGTCAGGGCGGCCTCCGCGTCGGCCCGAAGCTGAGCCGGTGTCTTCTGCGTCATGCGGTTCAGACTGACACATGACGTGCGGGGTGCGCAAGGCGCGGTAAGAGTTTCTCTACTCCATCAAGCCGGTCGCTCCGCTCCCTCGCGGGCCGTGCCCGCGCTCCTGCCTCCGTCCCGCACGGTCCCGGCCCGCGGCCACCCGCCGGGGTTTACATGGCGGGCCGTCCGCCGACTGCCGCTCTCGCCGTTGTGCGCGTGGACATGGGCAGCGGGGAGGGGAGGGGTGGCCGTCTGGGCACCGGATGCCGGGTGCGCCGGCCGACCGGGGCGGGCCGCCGTACCGCCTCCGTCACGGACGCGCGAGCGTGAGCGGACCGGACGGCCCGCCCTGGGCTGAGGGGGAGCAGCTGCTGCCGCGATGTGGCCGGGCCCGTCGTGGGCGCTCCGCTCAGCGCGCGTCCGCGGTGGGTCAGAGGCCAGCGACGGGGTTGCGCTCCCAGCGGTCGCCCTCCTCGAGGTAGCCGAGCAGGGCGCGGGAGCCGTCGGCCCATCCGCCGTGGCGGCCGATGCGCTCAAGGGTGTGGCCGGCGCGGCGGGCGGCGGTGGCGAACCCGCGGCGCAGGGAGTGGCCCGTCCACTTCCCCTCGAACCCGGCGGCGGTGGCGGCGCGGGTGACGACGGCGGCCGCGGCGGTGGCGGTGATGCGCCCGGCCGGGTCGCCGATGGTCTGGCCGTGCCGGGTCATCGGCGGGGCGATGCGGCCGTGCCGGTCGATGCGGACGAACAGCGGCCCGGCGGTGCGCTCCTGGGCGGCCAGCGCGGCGAGCAGTGCGCGGACGGCCCGCACCGGGCAGGTGGCGGGGTTGGAGCCGTAGGGCACGGCCACTTCGTCGTGCCGCTTGAGCTTGCGCCGGTAGACGTTCACCAAGAGCCCGTCCTCGGTGTCGACGACGTCGTCCAGGTCGAGCGCGGCCAGCTCGGAGACTCGAGCGGCGCAGGCGTAGCCGAGCAGCAGCAGCGCGGCGTCCCGCTGCCCGGCGAGCGTGGCGCGGTCGAGGGTGGCGAGCATCTCGCGCAGCGCGTCCGGGGTGGCGGGGGCGGCCCGGCGCGGGCGGGCGGCCGGGTCCTTGGTGACGGCCAGGCGCTGGCGGTAACCGGAGAGCACCTTCCGCGCGCCCTTGGTCTCCGGGGTGGGCAGGGCGGCGGCCTTGTGCGCGGTGCGGATCGCGGCCAGCGCGCGCTCGATGCTGGACGGGGCGAGCGGCCGGCCGGTGCGCGGCGACGGGGTCAGGGTCAGGTGCGCCACGTACTCGGTGAGCGTCTCGGGGGTGGCGGGCAGCGGCCGGCGGCCGACGCCCGCGCACCAGGCGGTGAAGGCGGTCATGTCGGCGGAGTAGGCGCGGCGGGTGGAGTCGGGGATGCCGTCCAGCACGGCCTGCCGCGCGGCGGCGGTCAGCTGCCGGTCGGCCTCGGCGGGCTCCACGGCGGCGGCGGTGCGGACGGCGATCTCTGACACGGTTCCCCCAACTCCCGATCCTGGCTCGTGAGAAGGAATGTTATCGCCAGTCAGGCCCTGATCGGCGGTTCTAAAAGTGGATCAACCAGGGCGAACCGGCGGCGTTCTATGCGACATTTCCCGACCGCCGAAACTTCTCCAACGGCGCGGCCCGCGGACCGGAGTGCCGAAGTGCCTCCCACAGGGGGCCCGTAGACCCCCCTTCACCGTTCTGTTCACGCACGCGCCGTGCTGACAGCGCCGGGCCCCCGGCGATTCGGTCTGAAGACTGAGACTCCCTATCCCCCGGGGCCCGGCGTGCGATCAGGCGGCCGTCAGGTCGACGGTGGCGAGCGCTCCGGGCCGCTTGAACGCGACACCGATGCGGGCCTCAGCGCGGAACTTCACCAGGTTCTTCTCGAACAGTGGGCCAGCCTCGGACCAATCCATCTTGACGCCCTGTCGGGTGAGCAGGGTGACGGTGGACCAGTCGCCGACGAGCCCGGTCCCGGCCTCCATGCCGGCGTCCAGGACGACGGGCACGCTCCACAGCTGGAGCGGTGCGCGGCCGGTCGGCGTGCCCGGCATCTCGGGCTGGTCCTGCTCGTTGCGCAGCAGCTCGATGGCCTCCCAGTCGCTCGGGTTGAACACCCACGCCGTCGGCTTCTCCCCCGCGAGTTGCAGCGTGGTCAGCACCTTGCGCGTGGTGATGAGCGGGTTGGTGACGTAGGCCTGCGTGCGGACGCCTGTGGTGCCGAGCAGTCCGGGAACGGCCGTGCCGTCCTCGGCGGTGCCGCCGTTGAGGATGACCGAGTGCGCTTCGAGCTGGAGGCCGGCGGTCATCTCGGAGCGGAGGAAGTCCTGGAGGGCGGGCATGTCCGCGAGCCACTGCTTGGGGATCTCCTCGGAGAGGTGGGCCAGGGTCATGACCTGCCCGGGGACCCTGTCCAGGGAGTAGGGGGAGGTGGGCTTCTGGGCACCCCGGGGGACGGTGGCCGCGTTGTGGGTGCGGGCCGTCTGCCGCATGTAGGTGAAGGCGTCGCCCCCGGTCAGTTCCATGGTGCTGATGACCTGGGCGAGCCCGTTGGAGGCGTAGGGCAGGACGACGGTGCCGATGTCGACGGGCAGCATGACGGAGCCGGAGGTGGGCAGCAGCGCCTTCTGTCCGTGCGTCATGCCGAGGGCGGCGATGGTGTCGGTGAAGGCGCGGGCCAGGCCATCGGGCTGCTCGGCCTTCATCTGGCCTTCCTGCCGCCTCCCCGAGTGCCGGGCGGCTTCGGCCTGAGCGTCGTCCGCTGCCTTGACCCTCGCCTCCAGCGCATCGGCCTTGGCCGACAACTCGTTGATCTCCTTGATCTCGGCCTCGGTGAAGTCGCGCTCTTCACTCTTGGCCGCCTCGGCGATCTCGCGGACGCGGTCGACGACCTGGCGGTGCTGCTCGCGCAGTGTGGGCATGGTGGTCCGATCCGGCCGCAGCGTGCGGCCTCGGTGTGGAGTAACGGTTATCTCCACCACGGGGCGGCGTTGAGTGCTTCGCGGCGGCCGGCGGATGCCTGGCGGCGGCGGCCCTCACACGACTTCGCGTCGTGGGGCTCGGGCACCTGACGGCGGTCTACGCGGACACCGAAGGTGGCGGCGGACCGGCCCGTCAGGGGCTCGTGATCAGTCTCGCACGCCCTGATGGGCGGCTTCAATGAGCGCGGCCAGCTGCTCGCGCGCGGACGGCTGGACGTGCCCGCCCGCGGTGACCTTGTCGCCGATGCGGACCATGTCGGCGACGGTGCCGCACAGGGAGATCAACAGCCGGGCCGCTTCGCCGAACGTGACAGTGCCGAGCATGGCCCGGGCACCATCGGGGTTGTCGGCCCACGCCAGGGCGAGGCCTGCGGCATCGGCGCGGCCCTGGAGCAACTCGGCTTCCTGCTCGGGGGTCATGTCGCTCACTGGGCACCCCCGGGCCGGAGCGGGATCGGGAGCATCTCGGGTCGGCCGGCCTCTCCGGCAGTGCCCAGGGGAAGCCAGCACGTGGCGTCCCACTGATCGACGGTGTCCTCGGGAAGACTGGCCCACTCCTCGGGGTCGCTCTCCCAATGCTCCGTGCGGTCGGTGTTCGTGGCGACGACCGGACGGCCGGCGTCGTTGATGAACCGCAGGGGCACCCTGCGTCCCTGCGGTGTGCTGTCGGTCATCGCTGCTCCTGTTCGACGGACGGCGGCGGGTCCAGGACGTCCCGGCCCCAGACCAGGCCCCACGACTCGATCAGGGCGCGCACGGCCGACTGCCCGCCCGCTTCAACGGCCTTGATCAGTGCGAGGCGGCGGCCACGGACGCGGGCCACGTGGCCGTGCCACGTCTCCGACGGGAACATGGCGACGGGCGTGCGGTCCTGGCCGTCGTCGGCGGCGATCTCCTCATCGGTCCGGTCGTCGGTCTCCACCAGCGCGTCCAGCTTCGCCTTCATCCCGTTGCTGAGGTACATGAGCCGCAGGCCGAAGGTGCCAGCCTCGAACTCGTGCCACAGGGCCACGTCGTCGGCGACGCCCGCGACGGCGGACTCGGCAACCTCGAACGGGGCCCGTCCCCCACGGCCGGCCTTCTTCATGTCACCGCGGGCCATCTCCTGCCCGATCCGCTGGACACCGCCCCGGCCGTCCTGCTCCTTGAACAGGTAGCGGCCCGCGGCTCCCTGGTCGGCACCCTGCACCGTGTCGACGCGGCACCCGGCCTCGTTCGGCTTGTACCCCCCGGACTTGACCAGGGCCGCCGACCAACGGGCGGCGGCGGCGGCCTCGAACGACGCGCGGGTGTCCTCGCTCCACGGACGTTCGGTGAAGAGCAGGACGTGGAAGTGCGGGTGCCACCCGTTCGCCCCGCACGTGCATTCCCACACCCGGTAGTAGCCGACCACGCCGTGGGAGCGCGTGGTTCGCTTCCACGCCGGGCCCGCGTTGGTCCCGAACGCCTGCTTCCATGCGTCGTGCTGCTGGGCGACCAGGCCGTGCCGCTCCCGCTTCCGCAGCGATCCGAGGGGCTGGCGCTTGTAGTGGCGCATGGTCAGGGTCCAGAACACGACGCCGTGCTCGGCGGCCGTCCAGGCGTCGACCCACGTGTCGGCCTGCTCGGCGCGGGCGGCCCGGATCTTCGCTGAACAGATCGGGCACAGGTGCACGGCGCCGCAGACGCACACCCCGGCGAACGATCCGCCCGCGTTCCCGGTCATCAGGGTGGCGGCGCCGGTCCCTGACTTCAGCATCCGGCGGCACGACTTCAGACGCTTCGACGTGGTGAGCAGCTGGAGGCCGTCGAGCAGGTCGAAGCGGGAGTCCCGGCGCGCGAGAGGCGTCATAACCGGACGCGGCGCGAGACCGGCTCTGACCTGCGGGTTTACCCCGTTGGGGTGCTCTAGGGTTCCGTACTTTCCGTATGTAGTACCTAGGCGCCTGTCCGGATTTGCTGAGGGGGTCTTGCCCGTGCGGTTTCCGGGGGTGCCGGCGGGGGCCTCCGGCCCGGCCGGGAACTGGGCAATCGCCCGCTTCACACGCTTGCGGCAGGCGTCCGAGCAGTACAGGCGGGTGCGCTTCCCGGGGGTGCGCGCGATGGCGGCACCGCACCCGGTGCAGCGTGGCCCGAGCCCAGCTTGGCCGCTGGGCGCGGGTACGGCAGACTGAAAAGGCACTGTGCCTCGCTTTGGTGGTGAGTCGGTGTTTCGGCCGGGGGTGGTATCCCGGCCCTGTTATGCAGGGGCTCGGAGCGGCTAACTCCGGGCCCTTCGCATTTCTGCTCGGGCCGCCCTGGTGTCCGCCACGGTGGTTAACCCGTGTTCAGACTTGGTCCATTCTTGCATGGTGGGGCGCCAGATGTTCCAGATGTGCGTCCCTGTCAACTCGGTGCCCTGGCCTGCGAGTTTCTCCGAAACGCGACGGGGCGAGACCTCCCGTAGTGAGGGTGTAGTTAGAGCGTAGTGAGTTCTCCGAAACGCGACGGGGCGAGACGGTATGAGGCGGGGCGAGACGGTATGAGGCGGGGCCAAAAAGGGTGACTGGAAAACCCGCGTCGACTCCCGGTTCGGATGAAATGCAGACCGGTGGTTGTCTGTGCGCCGTGGCAAGATGGGCGATGAGCCGTCCCTTTGGTGTGGAGGGCGGTCGGTGATGCGTCGGGGTGGTGCCCGACCCAAGCGTGGTGGG
>NZ_JBIAIV010000101.1:0-9550 GCF_042871645.1 Streptomyces sp. NPDC005774
CAGCTCAGCCCCGTCGCCTACGAGAAGCAGTCGGCTAACATGACACTCGCCGCATAACAACACGAACTGGTGTCCACTTCTCGGGGGGAACCCCCTAGAACTGCACAGCAGGCAGCAGCCCGAACGCCATCCCTCCCGCCAAGCCCGCCCACACGCCGGCCAGCCTGTGACCGATGACTGCCACGCAAGCCGCCGCGATCCCCGTGGCCAGCACCGAGGGCAGCCGCAGGGTTGTGGTGCTGGGCCCGAAGCAGTCGAACAGCACGTGCATCAGCAGGTAGTAGCAACCGTGCACGACGTCGATGTTGCCCAGCATGTGCCAGATCTCAACCGTGGAGCGTCGGGCTACCTGCCAGGTCGCGGCCTCGTCCCGCCATACACTGTCCTGCCGCGACAGCCCCCACAGGCCGAGGGCAATAGTCCACAACACCGGAAGCAGCCAGACGAGAACAGCGCGACGCAGGGGGGCGGCTTCTGCCATGAACGTTGTCTCGACCCCCAGGTGGCGAGGTGACAAACGTAACTTGCGGTCAATCGACATCAAGGAGGGCTTCCGGATTGGTCGTTGAAGGGGGCGGGTTGTCAGGCGTCACTCACTGACCACGAACGTATGCACCCTAGTACTCCAGTGCGAGCTTGTGATCTATCCAGCGGGTTCGCCGGCGGTCCGTCGTCTGTAGTGGCTGCGTCGGGCTGTTGCCTGGTGGCGTCTGCGCCAGGTGGACCAGTGCAGCAGCCCGGGCGCTGTCACGGCCGGTGGGTTGAAGGCGGCGAGCAGGTGGCGGATTTCCGGGACGGCCAGCGTGATGGGATCGCGGCTGCGGGCGGGGTGGTGCGCATCGGCCGGCCGCTGCGGTGCCGCGTCGGCGGCGAGGGCGGTCAGGAAGGTCAGGGCGAGCATGGCGAGCGTGATGTGCCGGTGCCATGAGGTCCAGTGCCTGACTTGGTAGTGGTCGAGTCCGACCTGGCCCTTGGCGGCCTGGAAGCACTCCTTAACGCTCCAGCGGACACCGGCGACGCGGACCAGTTCGGACAGGGGCACGTTGATGGGTGACCAGCACAGGTAGAAGGCGAGTTCGCCGGTGGACCGGTTGCGGCGGACGAGCAGGTGCCGATGACGGCCCGTGCCGACGTGGATCCAGGCCCAGTCGTAGTACCGCGGCCCCTTCGCGCCGTTGCCGACGCTGTGCCGCTGCCAGGCCGTGGCGGGCAGGCGGCCGGCGACGGTATCCGCGCGGACGGGAGTGCGGCCGTGGTTGATCCTCACTCGCATCGAGCAGGCGACGGCCATCACGTAGCCAATGCCGCGTGCCTCGAGGGCTGCGCGGAGCTGGGGGTCCTGGCCGTAGGCTTCGTCGCCGGTCACCCAGGAGGCGGTGATCCCGGCGTCCAGCGCGGCGGTGATCATCTCCGAGGCCAGACGGGGCTTGGTGGCGAACTGCACCATCTCGGGTATCCCGGCCGCGTTGCCGCGTTGCCGCGTTCCAGATCACAGGACCAGGAGTGTTCCGGGAGGTAGAGCCGTCGGTCGATCAAGGCCCGGCCCCGGCTGGTGGCCAGGGCGAGGAACACGCAGACCTGGGCGTTCTCGATGCGTCCCGCGGTGCCGGTGTACTGCCGCTGTACCCCTGCCGAGGAGCGGCCCTTCTTCACAAAGCCGGTCTCGTCGAGAACGAGAACGCCGCCGTCGGTGCCGAGGTGTTCGGCGGCGTAGGCACGCAGGTCGTCGCGGACGGCGTCGGCGTCCCAGCGGGCGTAGCGCAGCAGGCGTTGCATCGGCCCGGGCCGCGGATGGCCCGCCTGCTCGGCCGGCTGCCTGGGGGTTGCCCCCTCCGGGGACAGTTCTTCTGTTCGACGCCCGACAGCAGCCCGAGCAGGTAGGAGCGGGCCGCGGCCCTGGGCTCAACTCGCCCGAACCTGCCCGCGATCCGGGCCATGACCTGATCGAACATCGCTCGCCAGCGGGCAGGGTCTACGCTATGGCCCGCGGCCACCGCACGATCTTCAGGAGTCCACACAACCCCCGATGATCACGCGGTGGCCGTACCCATTCCCAGTCGGCCCTGACGCAAGATCACGAAGTCAGACTGGAGTACTAGGGGCTGCGTGATGGGGTGATCGGTCTTCGGGTTCTCGTCGGAGCGAAGCGCTCCGCCCCGTGGTGCCGGTGAGGCGGAGCGCACGCGTGGGACGCGGGTCAGCGGCCGGGCCAGGTGATCGTCGGTTGTTCGGAGGTGAGGGTGATCTCGAACCGCTCCAACGGCGGGGCCCCGGCGGCGCGCCACCGGGTGAGGTGCGCCTCGACGGCGTCCCAGATGCGGAACGGCCCGTTCTGCCGGACCGTCCACCGGCCGTCGTGCTCCCGGAGCACGGCCCAGGCGCCGGTGTCGACGTCGAGGAACAGGTGCTCCGTGCGGCCTTCGCGGGTGAGGGTGACGTACTGAGCGCGTGGCGCGGCGAGTTGGGCGACGAACCGGGTGGTCCAGTCGTCGATCACGTCGGCGCCGAAGGCCGCCGGCCGCTCGTCGCCCTCGTCGAGGTCGGGGAGCAGCCCCAGCGGCGGCGGCAGGTGGGGCCGGGCGAGCATGAAGGAGATCTGCCCGCCGAGGAAGCGGCCGGACGCCGTGCCGTCCTCGTGGACCGTGAGCCGGGCCAGTTCGGAGGAGTACAGCCAGCCGCAGAGGGTGACGAGCACGATCCCGCCGGGGCGGGTCTGCTCGATCAGCTCACGCGGGACGGTGAGGAGCCCGCAGGTGGCGATCACCCGGTCGTAGGGAGCCCCGTCCTTGTACCCGGCGAGGCCGTCGCCGACGATCAGGTCCGGGGCGAAACCGCAGTGCCCCAGCGCGGCGCGGGCGCGGGTGGACACGTTCTCGTCGACCTCGACGGAGGTCACCGAGTCGTCGCCGAGCCGGTGACACATCAGGGCGGTCGAGTAGCCGGTGCCCGTGCCGATCTCCAGGACACGGTGGCCGGAGTCGACTTGGAGGTCCTCGAGCATGCGCACGACCAGGCCGGGCAGGGTGCTGGACGAGGTGGGGGCGCGCAGGATCTCCCCGTGGACGTCCCCGGGCACGACGGTCCCGGCGACCTGCGTCACCAGGGAGACATCGTCGTAACAAGCCTCCAGCCACCGTGGATCGTCCGGCATGACCGGGGTCCAGGCGGTGGGCGTCGAGCCGGCGACCTCGCGGAAGAAGCCTCCGCGCAGGAACTCGTGGCGCGGGACCGCGGACACGGCCTCACGCCAGGGCCCGGTCCGCAGATGTCCGCTGCCGGTCAGTCGCTCGACGAGCCGGGCCCTCAACTCCTTGTCGTTCATGCCGTCTTCCTCTCCAGGAGATCTGCCATCGCCGCCACCATCGGCAGCCCGGTCTCCGGTTCCATCCACGCCCATTGCCCGGAGGGATTGCACTCCAGGAACCACCATCGCCCCTGGCGGTCCACGGCGAAGTCGAAAGCGCCGAAGACGAGACGGAAATGGTCGAGGTAGGCGCGCAAGGCTTCGGAGACGCTCGGCGGCGGCTGGACCACGCTGTACCGGAGCCGTGCGTAGTCGGTGCGCCAGTCCAGCAGGTCCGAGTCGATGCGGACGCAGAACACCTGGTCGCCGATGACGGTCACGCGCACGTCACCGGTCTTGTCGATCCGCTGCTGGAAGAGGTGGGCGGTGCCGGTCACCGCGTCGTCGATCTCGTCGGCGGTGACCTCGCGTACCTCGACCGTGCAGGAGACGCCGTCGACGCGGTACAGCGGCGTGGACAGCGGCTTGTAGATCACCGGACCGTGGGTCGTGACGAAGGCGCGCGCGGCGCCGGGGTCGGAGGTGATCGTCGTGGGAGGCAGACGGAATCCGCACGCGGCCGCGGCGGCGAGCCCGGACGGCTTGAACTCGGCGTCGCCGATGCGGTGCGGGTGGTTGACGTACCGGCAGCCGGGCAGCGAGGCCATGATTCCGCCGAGGCCGTAACGGGCCTGCGTGAGGGCGAAGCGCGCCGTCTGACCGTCGAGGTGGGGGAAGGTGAACCCGGAGGGCCTGCGGTAGTACAGGGAACGGACGCGGGACAGGTCCGCCGTACGCGTGGGCGTGGTCAGCGTGCCTTCGATCCCGTTCGACGTGATGGTGGCCGCGATCGACAGGGTGGCGGGGAAGTCCCCGGAGTCGAACCGCGAGACCGGGACGCCCCGGCGGTGCAGTTCGTCGATCACCAGGTCGGTCGTGGGGTCGTCCAGGTTGGTGACGACCAGAACCGGACTCGTGTCGGTCACTGGTCGGTGTCGTTCCCGGAGTCCTGGTCGCCGCTGCCGCTGCCGCCGGGGCCCGAGCCGTCGGAGGGGTTGCCGGTGTTGGTCGCGGGTTTGGTGCCGGTGCTGGTCCCGTGGCCGGGCATCTCCATGACGTGTCCGGCGGCGTCGAGGTAGCGGCCGGTCTGGGTGGCCGGGTCCAACTCGACGCGGGCGTACGAGGGGGCGAGGGCGGGGTACGGCGCCATGCGGCGCAGCCCCCACGGCGCGGGCGTGCTGATGCCGTTGGGCAGCGGCGTCCCGGTGGGGAGCCGGTCGGAGTGGGCGAACATCGGTGCCTCCTGGTGGGCGGAAAGGTCGTGGTGTCGTGGGTTCTTCCGGGCGCCGGCTGCCGGCCTGCGGCGCGGCTCCGGTTCAGCCGCAGCGTGAAACGTTCACCGTCAGGGGTGGTTGTGCTGCGGTCATGTACTCACAGTGGCGCGCCGTGGCCTGGCGTGACCAGTGGTGGCGCGCCGACGCGAACCCTTCGTACGCGGCGGCACACGACGGTGTACGAAGCGGTACGGAACGGCCGGGCACCCGCCCGTGGCGTACGGCGTTGACGCAGAGCCCGGCGGTGATCGGTTTCGGTGTCGCGTTGACGTCACTGTCGTAGGAGTGGCCCCAGAGGTCCGGGCAGTGCGTCGTATGGCTGGTTTCCTCAGGCCTCCTTGTCTCCCGCCCGGTCACCCTTGGATCATGTTCACCGTTGTTTCCCGCGTGCCCTGCCCGTGGGCTCGGTGCGGGTCGGGTGCACGGAGGGGACTCAGGGCGGTATGGCGGACAGACAGGACGGGGGCGTCACAGTGCTGCGCGGGTGTCGAGCCGGCCTGCAGAGGGCCGGTGTCTCATGAGGCATCGTCTGCAAGTGGTGCTTCAGATCCTGCTGGCGCTGGTCGCCTGTCTGCTGGGGATCGCCACCAACTACGCCACCAGCACGGATGACGCGCCCTGGATGCTGGAGGTCATCCGGCGGGGGTCCGTGCCGGCCATCGGGCTGCTGATCGTCGCGATGGTGATCGGGCAGGTCATCGTGTACCGGCTGGAGAATCCGGCGCCAGCACAGACGGAGTGGCCCCGTGACCGGATTCCGTACCCGGGGCTGGACGCGTACAGCGAGGAGGAGGCGGCCGTCTACTTCGGCCGGGAGGCGCAGGCCGCCGAGCTGACGCGCAGACTGCACGCCTCCGCGCCCGGTCCTGCCGACCGGTTCCTGTTGCTGACCGGGGCGTCCGGCAGCGGCAAGTCCTCACTCGTACGGGCCGGGGTGCTGCCCCGGCTGCGACGGCGTCGGTGGACGATCGTGCCGACGTTCTCGCCGGGGGCGAACCCGCTGCACGCCCTGGCCGCTTCCCTGGCCGTGGCCGGTGGCGGCCGGGAGCCGGCCGGTGCGGTACTGCGACGGTTGCGGCACGGGCCGGAGAGCCTCGGGGGCGAGCTGTCGCGGCTGCGCGGCGGGCAGTTCCAGCGGGTGCTGCTGGTCATCGACCAGTTCGAGGAACTCGTCACCCTTGCGAGCGAGCGGGAACAGGCCCAGTTCCTGGAGACGCTGCACGCGTGCCTGCGGCAGGAATCCTCCGTCCGTGTCCTGGCCACGTGCCGGGTTGACCTGCTGGGACGGCTGCTCGGCACCGATCACGCGCAGCTCCTCCAACACCCGGTTGCCCTCGGCACGTTGAACAGGGCGCAGCTCGCGCAGGTGGTCGAGCGGCCGGCCGCTCTGGTGGGTATGTCGTTCGCTCCCGGTCTCGTCGGGACCATCGTGGACGACACCGGCACGGACGACGCACTGCCCCTTCTCGCCTATCTCCTCCAGGAGTTGTACTTCGCCTGCAATCCGGGCGGCACGGTGACCGAGGAGACGTACCGGCAGCTCGGGGGTGTGGCGGGGGCGCTCGCGCGGCAGGCCGACAGTACCGTGGCGGCGCTCAGCACCCCGGACGGCATCGACTTCGCGCTGCGGGTGCTACTGAGATTCGTCACGCTGGAAGAGAGGGAACTCGCCCGCCGTCCCGTGCGGCTGTCGGAACTGACCGACCGGGAACGGTACGTGGTGGACGCGTTCATCGACGCGCGCCTGATCCGCTCCGACACCGTGGAAGGAACGGCGGGAGACGCGTACGCGGAGGTCACGCACGAGGCGCTGTTCCGCCAGTGGGCGCCCCTGCGTCAGGAGGTGGAAGCGAGGGCGGAACGGCTGCGGGAGCGGGCCGAGCTGGAGCGGTGGGCCGCCGACTGGGAGCGGTCCGGGCGCAGCGCGGACTACCTCCTCACCGGGGAACGGCTCGCCGTTGCGCAGCGGTGGCTGGTGGCGCTGGAGGAGGCCGGGCAGGCGTCGGCGCCCGCCCGTGCGCTCGTCGAGGCCTCGCAGCGCCGGGACCTGGCCTTCCTCAGCCGTGTCTCGGACAGCATCGGCCATCAGGTGCTCACCGGCGCGGAGACGGAGCCCGAGCGGGCGCTGCTCCTCTCCTTGGCCGCGCTCGGCGAGTGCGCGCCGACATCGGCCGCGCGGCGTGGACTGATGGCGGCGCTGGCCGCGGGGCACGCCCGGATCCGGCTGGACGGGCACGCGGACACGGTCCGCGACGTCGCCTGGTCCGCCGACGGGCAACTGCTGGCTACTGCGTCCCGAGACGGTACCGCCCGTGTGTACGAGGCGGAGTCGGGGCGTCAGCTGTGTGTGCTGCCGTGCGACGGGGCCATGGTCGAGTCGGTCTCCTTCTCTCCGGACGGGTCCCGGCTGGCCACCGCCGGCCGCGACCAGGTCGTACGCGTCTGGGACGTCGCGTCCGGCGAACCGGTCCGCCGGCTCACCGGCGCCGGGGACATCGGCCGGCAGGTGGCGTGGTCGCCGGACGGGTCACGGATCGCCGCCACGTTCAAGGACCAGGCCGTACGGGTGTGGGAGGCCGGCACCGGACGTCTCGTGCGGGAGCTGCGCGGTCACACGGGCGACGTCTGGGGCGTGGCATGGTCGCCGGACGGCTCGCGGCTGGCCACCGCGTCGCACGACCGGACGGTGATCGTCTGGGACGCGGCGACGGGAGCGGCGACGACGACCCTGACCGGGCACACGGAGTTCGTCGAGGGCATCGCGTGGTCACCGGACGGCGAGTGCCTGGCCACCGGGTCCGGTGACCACACCGCCCGGATCTGGGACGCCCACACGGGGGCACTGCGGCTGCTGCTGCGCGGCCACACCGACTACGTGTGGAACCCGGCCTTCTCGCCGGACGGCCGACTGCTCGCCACCCCGTCCTCCGACCGCACCGTCCGCGTCGTCCGCACCGAGGACGCGAAGGAGGTGGCGGTGTTGCGCGGGCACACCGACACGGTGTGGAGCGTGGTGTGGTCGCCGTCGGGCACTCGGCTCGCCACCGCGTCGACGGACGGCACCGGCCGGGTGTGGGACCTTCAGCCGCAGGGAGCCGAGTCCGTCCTGGTGCAGGGGCACGACGGGCCGGTGAACCAGGCCGTGTGGTCCGGCGACGGCACCCGTCTCGCCACCGCCTCGGACGACGGGACCATGCGGGTGTGGAGCGCGCAGTCCGGTGCGCCCGCGGGTCCGGTGACGACGCCCGGGGAACGGGTGTGGAGCCTGGCCTGGGCGCCGCACGGCGACCGTCTCGCCCTCAGTACGGCGGACGGCCTGTTCCGCGTTCTGGACGGCACCGGCGGCACGGTCTTCGACCTGCGCGGTGCACCCGTCGAGGGCTGCTCGTGGTCCCCGGACGCCCGTCGGATCGCGACCGGCGGGCACGACGGCACCGTACGCGTCCTGTCCGCCGTCGACGGTACGGAGCTACGGAAGCTGACCGGGCATCAGGACTGGGTGGGACGTGTGGCCTGGTCTCCGAGTGGCGGGAAGCTGGCCAGTTGCTCCGACGACCGCACCTGCCGCCTGTGGGACACCTCCGACGGCACCCAGCTGACCGTGCTCCGGGGCCACGGCAACTACGTGGAGGACGTGGCCTGGTCGCCCGACGAGACACGGGTGGCCACGGCGTCCGGTGACTGGACGGCCGCCGTGTGGGACGCGGCGACCGGCCGCCGCGTCGACGTGCTGAAGGGCCACGAGGGCCGGGTGCGCGCCGTCGCCTGGTCGCCGGACGGCCGCCGTATCGCGACCGGATCGGACGACCGGACGGTACGGCTCTGGTCGGCGACCACCCTCGAGGAACTCGCCGTCATCGGCGTCCACCGGGACAAGGTGACATCGGTGGCATGGTCCCGGGACGGCACGCTGCTGCTCACCGCGTCCGCCGACGGGACCGCGCGGGTGTGGCCGGCGGACCCGGACTACGACCGGCTGGAAGCGCGGGCGCGCGGACGGGTGTTCCGCACGCTGGACGCGGAGGAGCGGCGGCAGCACCTGCTGCCGCCGGACCCTGCGGGCGGTCAGTAGCGCTGCTCGACCGTACGGTCGTCGGTGTGCAGGAGGTAGTCGCCCGGGTCGAGGCCCATCGCCTTGCGCTCGGGCGACGCCCAGTACAGCGCGTTGCGCTCCGCGAAGGTCTCCGGGCCCTCGTAGGAGATCAACCAGACGAACTGGTTGCGCTCCCGGTCCACCCAGGCCCCGCCGATCTCGAAACCCAGATCCAGCCGCAACGGCACGATGTCGCTGCGCCACCGCTCCACCCACTCGTCGAGCAGACCGTCCCGGACGGTGTACGTACGCAACTGCGTGGTCCTGGGCATCGAGCGCGCTCCCGCTGTCGGGTCGAGGTAACCGGCAGGCCGACCGCAGGTCTGCTCGGGTTTGCCGGACGACCGCTTCGAACGGCCGGTCCAACGGTATGCCACGGGGCGTGTGCTCAACCAGCGCATCCAACTGAGCTGCGTAAAACCGTGGTTGCTCACGTGGATGAAGAGGGAGTCGAGGCGTGAGGCCGGGGCGGCAGCGCCGGGCCTCGCTCGGGGGATCATTTCGCTGGAGGGCGGGCCACGCCCAGGGACGTCCCCGCCGTCTCGCCGGGGCCCTGCACGTGGACACACGAATCACAAACGGCCCGATCAGAAGCATCCGTGCACTCGGTGAACGCGTTGCTGTCGGACTCAAGCAACACTGGCGCACCCTGCAGCACGTGCCCCTCAGCCCGAGCCGGATCTGCGACGTCGCCCGTGTAGCCCTCGTCCTCAACGGAGTCTGGAAATGATCACCGTTGAGAAAATGAGCCTTTTCCAACCTCATGCTGACGCGTGATGGAGGACGAGTATGGCCTGGACGATCGCGGTGATGCGGTTGGTGCTGCAGCGGAGCTTCCGT
>NZ_JBIAIV010000102.1:0-9097 GCF_042871645.1 Streptomyces sp. NPDC005774
GGGCGCCCCCCCCGGGGGGGGGGGGGGGGGGGGGGGGGGGGGGGGGGGGGCCCCGGGCCCGGCGCGGGGGGGGGGGGGGGGGGGGGGGGTGGGGGGGGGCCGCCCCCCCCCCCCCTTCCACGTTCGCGTTTCAGCGCTTCGGGCTCACGCGTGCCGCGCGCCCATCACCGTTCGGACGCTGTCAGTCGCTGTCAGGCGCCCAGAAGCCTCCCCGGACAGGCCACTTCAGGATTTTCCGGGCGGGTCTCAGCCGGCGATCGGGGCGTACATGCCGAGGTCGCAGGTGGAGATCCGGCCGGCGAGATCGCTGTCGTCGCCGAGCTCCACCCGTACGGCCTTCGTGCCGTCGGCGGTCACGGCGACCTCCTGCGACCGGGTGGAGAGGATGTCCCCGGCGGGGTCCTGGAAGTCGACGGTGACGGTGAAGACACTGTCGACGGCATTGGGGTTGGTGACCGTGACCGTCGCGTACGGGGTCTCGACCGAGGCGCAGCTCACCAGTTCCACGGAGGCGTCCAGGAGGGACTGGGACGTGCTCTCTCCGCTGCTGCCGCCCGCGTCGTCGTCATAGTCGTCATCGTCGTCGTAGTCGCGGTGGCTTCCGCCTCCGGACGTCGAGGACGAGTCGTGGTTCTGCGACGAACTGCTGCAACCGCCGCCGCTGTCACCACCACTGCTGCCGCCGTGACCGCGTCCGGTCGAGAAGCCGGTGAGCGCGAGGACGATCAGCGTCGCCACCGCGGTGAGCCTGAGTGTGTTCCCCCGTGACCGCATACGCACAGCCAACCGGCCGCCTGTCACGAGCGCGTCACCGACGGGCGACCGTCGCGCACCCATCGCCGGCGCCCGCCTCCCGAAGCACCCGTCGGCACTCCCTCGCTCAGAGCCCGTCACGTCGCAGGCCGGCGCCCGTCACGTCGTACGCGCCGTCCCCGTCCCCTTCTCCGCGTCCAGGGCGTAGACGCAACGGTCCTTGCTGCAGGCGTAGACGACCCCGTCCCGGACGACCGGGGAGCCGGTGATCTCTCCGCCGGTCGCGAGTTTCCATCTCAGCCGGCCGTCGTCGGCCTTCAGGGTGTAGAGGAGATGGTCGGTGGAGCCGAAGTGGATCCGGCCCTCGGCGACCGCGGGGGCGCCCACGATGTCGCCGCCGGCCTGGAAGCGCCACTTGGGCGTGCCGGTGACGGCGTCCAGGGTGTAGAGGCCCTTTCCGCTGCCGACGTGGACGTGCCCGGCGGCGACCAGGACCGGCTGCACCGAGGAGCGGGCCTCGGTGGCGATGCGCCAGCGGTCGCGGCCGTCGGTGGCGTCGAGGGCGTAGACCGTACCGAGGTAGTCGGCGAGGTACACGCCGCCGCCGGTGACGGCCGGGCCGGGGACGAAGACGGGCGGCGAGAGGAAGACCGCGGGGGCCTCGAAGTGCCAGCGGACGTGTCCGCCGGCGATGTCCAGGGCGAGGACGCGGGTGCCGGCGGAGACGTACACGTACCCGTCGGGCGCGGGGGTGAGACGGATGGGGACGCCTCCGCAGGAGGCCGCGTCGCCGATGGGGTACGACCAGCGCTCGTCGCCCGTGCGCGCGTCCAGGGCGCGCAGGCGGGCGTCCTGCCAGACGTAGACCGTGCCGTCGTGGACGGCGGGGCCGGCCTCCGGGGACTCGAAGTCGGTCTGGCAGCCGATGGTCTCCCACAGCTTCCGGCCGGTGGACGCCTCCCACCCCTGCACGCCGCCGCCGCGGGTGCCGGTGACGACGGTGCCGCGGTCGGCCTGGAGGGAGTACACCCAGGCGTCCGTGGGCAGCCGCCACAGGTCGCCGCCCTCACGGGCGTCCAGGGCGAACAGGGTCGGGCCGTCGGAGGCGTGGATCCGGCCGTCGGCGACCGCCATCGACCAGGCGACGTCCCGGGTCTTGAACCGGCGCCGTCCGGTGGCCACGTCGAGTGCGTGCACCTCGAAGGAGGTGACGTAGACGAGGTCACCGGCGACGGACGGGGTGCCCCAGACATCGTTGGACATCCGGAAGCGCCACGGCCGCCAGCCGCTCGGCTGTTCCGGCGCCGCGGCGGGTGCTCCGGCCGGGGCGGGGTCGGCGCCGTTGGCGCCGGGGCGGAGCGTGGTCCAGGAGCCGGCGAGGGCGGCCTCCGGCGGAGGCGACTTGACGGCGGCGGCGCGCACGTCCGCGACGCGCGGGCCGGGGCCGATGGGCACCGCGGCACCGGCCAGCCGGACCGGGCCCGGGTCGGGGGCACCGACCGGCACCGGCGGAAGCGGCGGGACGACGGGGTCGTGCGGGGGCGGGGGCGGCACCGGAGGCAGCGCCGGAGGCCGGGCACCGCCGGCGCTGCGGCCGCCGACGGGGGCGGGACGGGCGGGCGGACGGCCGTTGCGGCGGCCCTCGATCAGGCTCACCGCCCGCTCGGGCAGCCACGCGGAGGCCGTACCGCTGTCGTCGGAGCCGGAGCCGAACAGGTGCGGGGCGAGCTGGGACTGGAGGTCGGCGGGGCTGGGCCGACCCGGAGCCTCCATCTTCATGCAGGATTCGATCAGCGGGTGCAGCTCGTTCGGGAGACCGTCCAGGTCCGGGCCCTCGCGCAGCAGCATGAAGACCGTCTCGACCGGGTTCGCGCCGTGGAACGGGGCGTGTCCGGTGGCCGCGAAGACCAGGGTGGAACCGAGGGAGAACACATCGCTGGCGCCGGTGACGCTGCGGGAGTCCTTGGCCTGCTCGGGAGACATGTAGGCGGGGGTGCCGACGGCGACATTCGTCATCGTCAGACGGGTGTTCGACACACCGGAGGCGATTCCGAAGTCGATCACCCGCGGACCGTCCTCGACGACGAGGACGTTCGACGGCTTGAGGTCCCGGTGGACGAGCCCGGCGCCGTGGATGGAATGCAGCGCCTCCGCCACACCGGCCGCCAGCCAGCGCACCGCCTGGGCGGGGAGAGGCCCGCACTCGTTCACTATTTCCTCGAGGGAGGGCGCGGGAACGTACGCGGTCGCCAGCCACGGCACGGCGGCGCGCGGATCGGCGTCCACCACGGCCGCGGTGTAGAAACCGGAGACCGCGCGGGCCGCCTCCACCTCGCGTGTGAAACGGACGCGGAACAACTGGTCCTCGGCCAGCTCGGTGCGGACCGTCTTGATCGCCACGCGCCGGCCGGACGCCGAGCGCGCGAGATAGACCAGCCCCATGCCGCCGGCACCCAGCCGTCCCAGCACCTCGAACGGCCCAATACGCCGCGGATCGTGCTGCGTCAGCTGATCCACCACTTTGCCTGCCACCTCCCCGTACGAATCGCGCCACCACCTGTGCGCGACCGAAGTGCAGCGTCTCACCACCGCGGCCCCGTGGCGGCACGCACCCTGATTCTTCCTGTCCGGGGCGCTGGTTGCGAACCCGACGACATAGGGGGTGTCTAGTCTTATATACAAAGTAATGGGGTGGACAGGGGGCAGGGCGGGCGGCCGACGGGACCGGAGGAGTGTCCGGGAGGGCGGCCGGCGGGGGACCGAAGGGCCGTGCCGGGGTGGCCCGACGGGCATCCGGAGGAGTCGGGGCGTGCGGTACGAGGGCTTCCCGGGGCGGGGCGGCCGTCGCCAGGTGAACGAATGCGTCGGGGCCGCTCAACGGGGCAGCAGGGCGAAGGACGCGCCCTGGTTGTCGCTCACCACGGCCACCGTGCCGTACGACGTCCCGAAGGGCGGCACCTGGACGCGGCCGCCGAGTCGGGTCACGTCCGCCATGGTGGCCTCGAGGTCCTCGACGGCGAAGTGGACGAGGAAGTGGGGCGGCATCTCGGCCGGGAAGACGTCGGAGACCGGGGCCCGGCCGAAGTCCGGCTCGGCGTCCTTCCCGAACAGGGCGTCGTGGAAGAGGCCTCCGTAGAAGGTGTTGGCCGCCTCGGTGTCGCGGGTGTAGAGCTCGACCCAGGTGAAGGCGCCCCGCTCGTGCCGGCGGCCGAAACCGGGACGCTCGCCGGGCTGCCACAGGGAGAAGACGGCGCCCTCGGGGTCCGTGACGAGCGCGGTGACGCCGAGCTCGCCGACCGCGCGTGGCGCGGAGACGAGCTGCCCGCCCGCCGCGAGGATCCGCCGGCACAGCGCTTCGGCGTCGGGGGTCGCGAAGGACACCGTCCACACGGTGGGGAGCCGGCCGTCCGTCTTGTGCGCGAGGGACGCCACCGGCCTGCCACCGAGCAGCGCCCGCACGGTCCCCAGGGGCGGCGAGGGCTGCACGGACCGCTCGGGCCGGGAGGCCGGGGCGGGCCACTCGGGCTGTTCCGGCTGGTCTTCGAACGTCCAACCGAAGAGTTCGCCGTAGAACCGCTTGCCCGCCTCCACGTCGGGAAGCTGCGCGTCCACCCAGCACGGGGTGCCCTCTGTGTACTCCGATGCCCTGTTTTCGGCCATGCCGCCAAAGTAGCGGTGCCGCACGCACCGCGCAGACCAGGCACACCAGGCACGGCCGACCCTCACACCCCATTTGCAGTCGGCCGAATAGCGCTCCCATCACCCCTCGGTAAGCTGACTTCATGACAGGACAAGTGCGTACCGTCGACGGCCGCGTGGCCGGCCGACGAGGGCAGGCGACCCGGCAGAAGCTGCTCGACTGCCTCAGCGAGATGCTCAGCTCCTCCCCCTACCGGGATGTCAAAGTCATCGATGTCGCCCGCAAGGCGGGGACTTCGCCCGCGACCTTCTACCAGTACTTCCCGGACGTCGAGGGTGCCGTCCTGGAGATCGCGGAGCAAGTGGTCGCCGACGGAGCCGGGTTGGCGGAACTGCTCGAGGGGCGCTCCTGGGCCGGCAAGGCCGGCTGGCAGACGGCGCAGGAACTCGTCGACGGCTTCCTGGACTTCTGGAAGCGCAACGACGCGATCCTGCGCGTCGTCGACCTCGGTGCCGCCGAGGGCGACAAGCGCTTCTACAAGCTCCGCATGAAGATTCTCAACTCGGTGAACAGCTCCCTGGCGGACGCCGTCGCCGAGTTGCAGGCCAAGGGCCGGGTCGACAAGGACGTGAACCCCGCGGCGGTGGCCGGTTCCCTGGTCACCATGCTGGCGGCCGTCGCCTCGCACCAGAAGGGTTTCACCTCATGGGGCGTGAAGCAGGCCGAACTCAAGCCCAATCTGGCCCTGTTGGTACACCTGGGTGTCACCGGCAAGAAACCGACCAAGTAAGGCGAGGCATCCCACGACCCGTCCCCCCGCTTACACAGCTTTCCGCGTCCTGTCTGACAGGCGGTGGTTCACTCCGGTGAGCCACCGCTTGTCGCGCTTCCCGGCCACCCGCCCATGCCTGACGGGCAGTCATACCCACGAAAACGGCCCCGCGGAATCTCGCAGGAGCCGGGAGTGGAGGCGGAGACCCCGGAGCGGAGGCGATGGGTCCATATCGGTGAAAGGGGAACACGTCCGCGCGCGCTCTCGTTGAGCACTCCGTGCAGACAGGACCGCACAAGCGCATGCCCGAGTGATACCCGGCAGCCACAGCCGCCCGCAAGCCGCAGACGCCGCAGACGCCGCAGGAGGAACCGGAATGGCCCTGACCCACGAAGAGCGCGAACAGTTCCTGGCCGAGCCCCATGTCGCCGCGATCGCCGTTGACGCGGGGGCCGGGCGCGCGCCCCTCACCGTGCCGATCTGGTACCAGTACACGCCCGGGGGCGACGTATGGATCATGACGGGACTGGATTCCCACAAGAACCGGCTGATCGACGCGGCGGGCCGGTTCTCCCTCATGGTCGACCGCCTCGACCCCACCATCCGCTACGTGTCGGTCGAGGGACCGGTCGTCGAGACCACCCCGGCGACCCTCGAGCAGCTCCGGGAGCTGGCCTCCCGCTATCTCCCGGCAGACAAGGTCGAGGGCTATGTCGCCTTCGCCTGGAAGGAGCACGGCGAGCAGGTCGTCCTGCGCATGCGGCCCGAGCGCTGGGTCTCCTCCGACCTCGGATCCGTGTGAGAGCGGACCCGTCCGAGGACCCGTACGGCGGTCCGCACGACGAGGCGGCGGGCGGGAACAATCGGGGCATGGGAACCGATCTTCACGAGTTGCTGACATCGCTGCGGGTGTGGGACCCGGAGCTCACCGAGCTGCCGGTGCTCGACCCGGCCGCCGCCCCCGCCGAACCGCTGCCGCTGTTCGCGCGGTGGTTCGCCGAGACGGTGGCGGCCGGGCAGTCCGAACCGCACACCATGTCCCTGGCCACGGCGGACTCGGAGGGGCTGCCCGACGTCCGGATCGTGATGCTGCACGGCGCGGACGCGGACGGCTGGTCCTTCGCGACCCACGCGCACAGCCGCAAGGGCGGCCACCTCGCCGCCCGCCCGTATGCCGCGCTGGCCTTCTACTGGCCGGTGCTGGGCCGCCAGGTCCGGATCCGCGGGCCCGTCGTCACCGCCCCGGCCGAGGAGGCACGGGCCGATCTGCGCGCCCGCTCGGCCGGGGCGCTGGCCTCCGCGCTCACCGGCCGCCAGAGCGAGGCCCTCGGCTCCCCCGAGGAGCTGGCCCGCGCCTCGGAGGCCGCCTGGGAGCTGGCCCGGCGGGAGCCGGACACCCCGGCCCCGTCCTGGACCCTGTACCGCCTGCGCCCGGACGAGGTGGAGTTCTTCCAGGGCGACGCCCTCCGCCGTCACACCCGCCTGCGCTACCGCCGGTCCCCGCGATCACCGCGGGAGGGATGGTCCAGGGAACTCCTCTGGCCGTGAGGAAGCGGCGACGGCGGGGCGGAGCGGGCTGTCGGCCCTACGGTCCGGTTCTTGCCGCCGCCGGCTCTCCGGCCGCCACGGCCCGAGCCCGATCCGCGGCCCGGTCCGCCCATGACCCACGCCACCTCCGACAGCGCCTGGCGGAACGCCACTTCCCGGCGGACCGGGGCGCGTCGCGCAGAACATTCCCTTCACATCCGGGCGCTCCACGCCACTGATCCCGCCCCGCCTCCTGCAGACGTGATCAATCCGCAACCAATTCCGGCCTTGACCGAGACCCATCAAGCATGTGCGAGATTACGCTCGCGCTCATGGCCGACTCCACCACACCCCCGAACCCCACGGCACCCCACCAGGAAGACCGTCCCGTCTACGTCATCGGCGGTGGCCCCGGCGGACTCGCCGTCGCGTACGCGCTGCGCGCCCGGGGGGTGCGGGCCGTCGTCCTGGAACGGGCCGATGGCGTGGGCGCGTCCTGGCGGCGCCACTACGACCGGCTACGGCTGCACACCACCCGGCGTCTGTCCGCACTGCCCGGTCTGCCGATACCGCGCCGGTTCGGGCGGTGGGTCGCCCGCGAGGACATGGTCCGCTACCTGGAGAAGTACGCGGAGTACCACCGCCTGGAGATCGTCACCGGAGTCGAGGTCTCCCGCGTCGAGCGCACCGCCGACGGCACCGGCTGGCTGCTGCGCGCCACCGGAGGACGCGAGCTGACCGGCGCCGCGGTCGTGATCGCCACCGGCTTCAACCACACGCCCAGGCTGCCCGACTGGCCCGGCCGGGACACCTACACCGGCACGTTCCTGCACGCCTCCGAGTACCGCAACGCGCGGCCCTTCGCCGGCCGGGACGTCCTCGTCGCGGGGATCGGCAACACCGGCGCGGAGATCGCCGTCGACCTGGTGGAGGGCGGCGCCTCCCGGGTACGGCTGTCGGTCCGCACCGTCCCGCACCTCGTGCGCCGCTCGACCGCGGGCTGGCCCTCCCAGCGCTCGGCCGTTCTGGTACGCCGGTTGCCGGTGGGGCTCGTCGACCGGCTGTCCCGGGTACAGGCCAGGGTGGCGATGCCGGACCTCTCGGCCCAGGGCCTGCCGCGCCCCGACAGCGGCCTCTACAGCAGGGTGCTGGAAGGCGCCATCCCCGTGCAGGACGTCGGCCTGGTCGACGCGGTGCGCAAGGGCACGGTGGAGATCGTGGCCGCCGTCGAGGGGTTCGAGGACGGCGAGATCGCCCTCGCCGACGGCAACCGCGTCGGCCCGGACGCGGTGATCGCGGCCACCGGGTACGTGCGCGCCCTGGAGGGCCTCGTCGGCCACCTCGACGTCCTCGACGACCGGGGCAGACCGGTCGCCCGTGGCGCCGGCACCCCGCCCGACGCCCCCGGCCTGTACTTCACCGGCTTCACCAACCCCATCAGCGGCAACCTCCGCGAACTGGCCCTCGACGCGGAGAAGATAGCCAAGGCGCTGACCCGCCGCGGGGCACCGGGGATCTCCCGGCTCCCCGGGTGACGACCACCGGTGTCGGTTCCGGCACCGGATCCGACACCGCGTCCGGCTGCAGCCACGGCTCCGGATCCGCCTCCCGTACCGACCCCGTCGGCCGTTCGTACCGCAACTCGGCCATCTCCGCGCGTTCCTGGCGCCCCGTCGATTCAGTGACCTGACAGAGCGTCGGTCGGCATTGCCTCACGGGAGCGGGCAAGTGATGCCTCGAGTCGATCTACGGAGATTTATCCACATTCGTCGATGCGGTTGATTCCGGCCACCCGAAGGCCACGAAAGGCCGAACCGCTCCCTCTCCGGAGGCGGCCGTATCGGCGAAATAGGCCACACAGTGGAAAGTTAATCCTTCAACAACCTCCAGGTGGCTTCGGTGTTGCCCCACCACATCGGAGCACCGTCGACGCCCAGCGCGTCGTCACCGGCTCTTATGCCACGGACAACGACCGCGACCGTCACGACCGGGACAACGACCGCGACCGCGGCTGGGACCGCGGCAACGACCGCGACCGTCACGACCGGGACAACGACCGCGACCGCGGGGGCGATCGCCGCTGACGGCAGGGGCCGGGAACGGCAGTGGATGACCGGACGGGGTGCGCCCAGACCACCAGGGGCGGGGTTCAGTGCGACTGCAGGCGCACCGAACCCCGCCCCGGCCATGTCGTCACCCGGTGCGGGGGTGGCGGCCGGAACACGGCACCCGCACCGGGACCGCCGAAGGAACCGTCCGGAGAGAGCCCTCGACGAGCGCCGTCCGGATCGAGAGAACAAGAGAAAGCCCTTGACTTCCTCCCCCTCCTGAAGGAGGGGGATTCCTACGGCTCGCGCCGTGGGGTTTCCTGCTTCACTGCCGACTGCCCGCCCGGAGTTCTCCGT
>NZ_JBIAIV010000103.1:0-8673 GCF_042871645.1 Streptomyces sp. NPDC005774
CCCGCGGAGCGGGTACCACATCGCTGCGCGATGTGCAAGCGAACCCCCGCGCTGCGCGCGGGGGTTGCGCTCCCGCTCCGCGGGAGCGCTGGCGGGTGGCTGCGCCACCCGCGCAACCCCGATGCTGCGCATCGGGGTTGACGCTCCGTCCGCTGCGCTCCCGGTAGCGGGACTTCGTTCCGCTACCGGGCTTCCGCTGCGCTGCAGCCCGGGCCGGCGGGTCCGCTGCGCTCCCCCGCCTGACGGTCCTTCCGGCTGCGCCTCCAGGGCCGTTGGGGCCCGCTTCGCGGGCCGGGCTGGCTGCAAGAGTGGGGGTTGCTCGTTCATGTCGGGTGCTGGTGTACTGGCTTCATCCAGGATGATGCACATGTAGTGTTGGCGGAAACACGGGACACCCTTCCAACCATCCGGTGCGGGTCCAGTTGTCCGCGCTTTTCGGAAAAGGGAAAACGCATGTGGAGTGCTCAGGACGTGGCGCGGGATCAGGTCCGGCGTCAGGCGGATGGCTTGGACGTCGCCGCCGTTGCGGAAAAGGTCGCGGAGGCCGCTGTCCGTGAGCGGGAAACCGCGGAGCAGTTGAGGGGCAACGGTTCCTTCTACGCCTTCGAGATGGATCGGGAGCGGTTGGCTGCCATCTGGTGGGCCCAGCACGCCGAGTGGCAGCGCGTCAGGAACTTGATGACTGCAGCCAGCTGGAGCGTGTACGAGCCGGAACGGGACGCTCAGGGCTCGGTGTGGGCTCGCGAGCGTGAGGAACGGCTTGCCGGTGCTCTTGCGGCACAGACCCCCTTCGGGGAACGGCGGGGGGAGGACGCAGATGAACTGCGGGCGGAGGTCCGGCTGTCCCCCGCGTCCAGTCGGCTGATCCGGGTGGTGGCCGGACGGACGGGGCTGCGTCCTTCTGAGGTCCTGGCCCAGCTCGCCGAGCAGCTCGTCGTGGGCGAGGACGGCACGGTTTCCGTCCCGCCCTTCACACCGTCCTGGTGAGTTCCGAAGCCAGCGGAAAAGAAGAAAGAGAAGGCGTGTGGAAATGCTGGGTATTCAGCTTCGGGAACACCAGGTCGATCAGAAGTCGGCTTTTCGGAGGTGGGTGGGATTTCCTGCAAGGTCATCCGTGCCGCCGGAGGGTGCCCGGGGCACGATCGTGTCCGCGACCGGATCGGGCAAGACGATCACCGCCGCCGCGTGCGCGCTGGACTGCTTCCCGGGCGGGCGGATCCTCGTGACCGTGCCGACCCTGGACCTGCTCGCACAGACCGCTCAGGCGTGGCGGCTGGTGGGCCACCGCTCCCCGATGGTCGCGGTGTGCTCCCTGGAGAAGGACGAGGTCCTGGAACGGCTCGGGGTGCGCACCACCACCAACGCGATCCAGCTCGCCCTGTGGACCGGGAGCGGGCCCGTCATCGTGTTCGCCACGTACGCCTCCCTGGTGGACCGCGAGGGCTTCGAGGGTCCGATGGGCCAGGGCAAGGTTCGCGGGCCTTTGGAGGCCGCTCTGGCGGGCGGGGAGCGCCTGTACGGGCAGCAGATGAGCGGTTTCGACCTCGCCATCGTGGATGAAGCCCACTCAACCGCAGGCGATCTCGGCAGGCCGTGGGCGGCGATCCACGACAACGCTCGCATCCCGGCGGACTTCCGGCTCTACCTGACCGCGACCCCGCGCATCCTCGCCCCGCCCCAGCCGCAGCAGGGCGCGGGCGGCCAGGAGGCGGAGATCGCGACCATGACCGACGACCCGAACGGGACGTACGGCGCGTGGCTCGCCGAACTCGGGCTCTCAGAGGCGATCGAGCGGGGCATCCTCGCCGGATTCGAGATCGACGTCTTGGAAATCCGCGACCCCTCCCCCGTCGTCGGGGAGTCGGAGGAGGCGCAGCGGGGCCGGCGCCTGGCGCTGCTGCAGACCGCCCTTTTGGAGCACGCGGCGGCGTACAACCTGCGTACGGTCATGACGTTCCACCAGAAGGTGGAGGAGGCCGCCGCGTTCGCGGAGAAACTGCCCCAGACGGCAGCCGAGCTGTACGCAGGCGACGCCTCCGACGACGACCTGGCCGCCGCGGACGGGCTGCCGAAGTCGTCAATCGACGCGGCCTTCTACGAGCTGGAGGCCGGCCGCCACGTCCCGCCGGACCGGGTGCGGGCGGCGTGGCTGTGCGGCGACCACCTCGTGGCCGAGCGGCGGGAGGTGCTGCGCCAGTTCGCGAACGGCATCGATGCCGCGGGCCGGCGCGTACACCGGGCGTTCCTGGCAAGCTGTCGCGTTCTCGGGGAAGGCGTCGACATCACCGGCGAACGGGGCGTGGAAGCCGTCTGCTTCGCCGACACCCGCACCTCCCAGGTCGAGATCGTCCAGAACATCGGCCGCGCACTACGCCTGAATCGGGACGGCACCACAAAGGTCGCCCGCATCATCGTGCCCGTCTTTCTCGAGCCCGGCGAGGACCCGACCGACATGGTCGCCAGCGCCTCCTTCCGGCCCCTCGTCGCCGTGCTCCAGGGCCTGCGCAGCCACGATGAACGACTCGTAGAACAGCTCGCCTCCCGCGCCCTCACCAGCGGGCAGCGCACAGTGCACGTCCGGCGTGACGAGGACGGGCGGATCGTCGGGGCCGGCGGCGAGGGTGACGGCGAGGACCAGGAGGACGACACACAGGCCGGCGCCGAGTCGGCCCTGCTGCACTTCTCCAGCCCGCGCGACGCGGCCACCATCGCCGCGTTCCTGCGCACCCGGGTCTACCGGCCGGAGTCCCTGGTGTGGCTCGAGGGCTACCAAGCCCTCATCCGCTGGCGAGCCGAGACCGGCATCACCGGCCTGCACGCCGTCCCCTACGACGTCGAGGTCGCAGTCGGGGCGACCAAGGCGTTTCCACTTGGGCGGTGGGTGCACCAACAGAGAAAGGCCCTGCGGGCCGGAGAGCTCGAGGAGCGGCGCAAGACCCTGCTCGACTTGCCGCAGGCCGGGATGGTGTGGGAACCGGGCGAGGAGGCGTGGGAGTCCAAGCTCGCCGCGCTGCGCTCCTACCGGCGGGCCACGGGCCACCTTGCTCCCCGCCAAGACCAGGTGTGGGGCGAGGGCGAGGCGATGGTGCCGGTCGGTCAGCACATCGCCAATCTCAGGCGGAAGGGCGGCCTCGGGAAGGACCCGGAGCGGGCGGCTGAGCGCGCGCAGCAGCTGGCGGCGATCGACCCGGACTGGAACTGCCCGTGGCCGCTGGACTGGCAGCGGCACTACCGCGTCCTGACGGACCTGGTCGACGCCGACGGCAGCCTGCCCGAGATCCAGCCGGGCGTGCTGATGGACGGCGATGACATCGGACGGTGGCTCCAGCGACAGTCCCAGCCGGCTACTTGGGCGCAGCTGTCGACCGAGCAGCAGGAGCGGCTGTCCACGCTGGGCGTGAAGCCCGTCCAGGCGCCGTCTCCGGCCCCTGCGGCCACGCGTGCGGCGAAGGGCCCGGGCAAGGCGCAGCAGGCGTTCCAGCGCGGCCTGGCGGCCCTCGCGCAGTGGGTGGAGCGGGAAGGCGCCCACCGGCCGGTCCCGCGCGGCCACGCTGAGGAGACCGCGATCGACGGCGAGACGGAGCCGGTGGTCGTCAAGCTGGGCGTATGGGTCTCCAACACCAAGCAGCGTCGCGACAAACTCACACAGGAACAGCGCGCCGCACTACGGGAGCTGGGAGTGGAGTGGGCGTGACACACCGCCCGGCCAGTCGTTGGGCTGCAAGGTCAGCGGAGGGGGCCCGAGGACGTGGTGTCCTGGGGCCCCTGCCGTCGATCGGGGGGAGTAGCGAACTTGCTGTTCAGATCTGTCCATTCGCGCCATACGCGTTGGGAGGGTCTCCCCATGAACATCGTTGAGAACGTCGCGTCCGGCCTCTTCGTCGCACTGGCTGCCTGGGGCGCCCGGTTGGCCCGGCTCGAATGGCGTCGGCGTCGAATCGCCCGCGCTGGACGACGTAACCCCGCTGCCCGCTGATACGACGAATCCACACGAGAGAAGAGCAAAAGTCACATGGGAGTCATCGAACGGCCGGACCTGCCACCCGGTGCTCGCCGAGACCTCAACCAGAAGCTGCACACCCTGCATCGTCAGGCTGGTCTGCCCAGTGTCCGGGAGCTGGCCAAGGAGGTCGCCATGAGCCCCACTGGCGTCCACAACGCGTTCCGCCTGGCCAAGGTGCCCGAAAAGCGTCTGACGATGGCCATCGTCGACCGTCTGACGGTATGGGTCCGCGACTGGGGCGTGGGCATCAGCCGAGAGACCGGCATCGAAAAGACCCTCCGTCAGTTCGAACGGCTATGGCACCAGGCCAAGTACGAAGAGGAGGCACTCGTCGACCAGGGTGAGCCACTTCGCATGTCCGACACCACCCGAAGGCTCCTGTTCGCGCTCAGCCCGGAGTGCTCGATGTCTCACCCGACCCGGCAGCTTCCACAGCCCCACGACATCGTCGCCCTGGAAGACCCCGCCGTGACGAAGACCCCGGCGTTCCTCCGTAAGACCGGCTTGCAGCCGGACTTCCCCAACCCTTGGCATCTGATCCATCTGTGCCGCGGCTGCCAGCGCCGCCGCGAAGCCGGTGAACTCACCGAAACCGAACTCCGTGCGGCCCGCTTCGCTCTGGACCGGCGCCCGGGCGCGGCCCGGCACTACGCCGCGTACCTCGACCAGATGCTTCTGGGCGCCGAGGGCGTCGTGGACATGAACGTCGCCGGGCGGGCCCTTGCGATCATCAAGGCCGATCCAGAGATGGCAGTCACCCCGTACGCCCTAAACCACGGGGAGATTGTGGTCGACCGTACTCATGGTTCCCTGGAGTGGGGACACCACCCGTGTGAAGACGATCACTAGCACAGGCGGCCTTCCGGGAGGCTCGTCCCGGAAGGCCGCTGCTCTGCGCCGGCACCGCACTGGTGCTCAGGGCGATGCGCTGAGCATCCCAAGGACAGTCTCGAACCGGCTCAACGTCTCATCGTGGACCTGTGACTAGCAGTATCAGAGGCGTGCCAGGACTCGCTGCAAATCGTCTCGGTCGAATGCGTGGCCGAATACCAGCAGAGTTCGGGTGTAGGAGTCCAGAGCAGAGATGAGATCTTCCGAGAATCCCGCTACCGCGGGTAGATCCCAGGCACCGGTGAGCAGGTCGTCGAGGCGGCTAGGGTCAGCCGGCAGGTGGATGTAGATCTCCCACGGCGGGACGCCTTTGAGTCTGGCCCGCTCGGAGCGTGGGAACATCCGGTTTCGCTCGCTCCAGGGCCCGCAGTACTGCCAGTTCCGGTGCCGCTGTCATGTCCAGTGCTGTCGCCATCGCAGTCGGGTCCATTCGTTCGAGTAATGCCTCAGCAGTGCTCACCTCAGAGCACTGCCGACCTGCTTGATCCCGACCTGACGCTAGGCAGTGAGCCGGGGCGGACGAACGAGTTGTGCCGGATTTTGACTCGATTGAGTGGAGGCAGGCCACGACCGTCCTCGCCTTCGCCGTACTCACACCCGCCTCCCCCGCCCAGGTCTGCAATCACGCTCACAAGGTCCGGTCAAGGGGTGTTGGGTCCAGTTACGCACAGCTACTCTGACAGCTCTGTGCGCAAGGGGGGTTCATGCGGTTTGAGCAGCGGATGTATGCCCATATCAAGTTCTTGGGGCTGATGGCCGAGCTCTACGAGAACGAGTTCGAAGACTTCTTTCACCGCCTGATGTGCTCGCGATATCCCGACTTCGTCGACGTGCGCACCGCAGGACGCCTCGGCGACATGTCAGCAGACGGCCTCAGCCTGCACTCCCGCAAGCTGTACGCCTGCTACGGCCCCCAAACGGTCGATCCATACGAAATCAAGAAAAAGCTGAATAAGGATCTTTCGGGAGCGGTCGAGAAGCGTGGCGGTGAGTTCGACACCTTCGTCTTCGTGCACAACGACCGGCGAGGTGTGCACCCTGTCGTGGCGTCCTTGTTGGCCGAAGCGCGTGACAGCATGCCCTCGCTTCAGTTCGAGCAGATGGGCAGTCGGCGCCTGTGGCAGGAGTGCATGCAGCTTCCGCTGATGGCTGCGGAGGATGTGCTTCGGTGCGAGATCCCCATCAAGGACACGACTTTCGGCGTCGGGATGGAGGATCTGGCCCCGTTGCTGAAGCAGTTGCAGGACATCCGTGCCGAGTCCAACCCTCTGATGTCCCTGCCCGACGTGCCGGTGGAGAAGCTGGACTTCAACCGGATCGAAGGAGCGGATCGTGAAGACCTCCTCCGGGGCATGCGTCAGAGCTACCTGGTAGACGCGTTCTACGCCGGCACCCGGAGCGAGCTGGAGCATGACGAGGTGGCGGAGGGCTTCCGCCTGTACTACCAGCAGGTGCGTCGCGACTACAGCGACGCCGACGACGTCCTTTGGCAGCTCAAGATGTATTTTCTGGGGAACGCCCAGCCGCGACCGAAGGTGCTGCGCGCCGCCCTTGTGGTCCTGGCGCACTTCTTCGAACGATGCGACATCTTCGAGACGCCGCCTGCCGGCTGGCAGCCCGGCATCGGGTTGACCGCATGATCACTCCGACGAAGGGGATCGCTCCTGACCGCTGCCTGCTCGCTGTCGGCGCGCAGGTTCTTCTCCAGCTCGATGAACCGCGGACTGTCAGCCAGACGTGGTCGAGGCTGAAGAGCTGGCGCGCTGATCAAGCCCATACCTCGCCGGTATCGTTCGAGTGGTTCGTTCTGGCCCTGGACATCCTCTTCGCCATGGGTGCGGTGGAGCTGGACCAGGACGTTCTCGTCGCAAGGAGTACGGATGCTGCGCCGTCTGAGCGCTGACGACGCGCGGTTCAAAACGGTGGATTTCTCACCGGGACTGAACCTGCTGGTCGCGGACACCACCTCGTCGTCGGCTGAGACCGACAGCCGTAACAGCGCCGGCAAGTCGAGCGTGATCGAGCTCGTTCACTTCCTTCTGGGGGCAAAATCTTCCGGGTCGCTGGCCACGAACAGGGCCCTGCGCCACATCACCTTCAGCCTGACTATGGACTGGCCGTGGCAGGACGATCCGCTTGAGGTACGACGGCGCGGAGACAGTCCCAAGGTCGTGTCGCTGAGCCGGGACGTATCCGGCGTGCCCGCCGACACGCTCTTCACGGACGGCCAGGACGTCGAGCTGTCCGTGGAGCAGTGGAATCGCCTCATCGAGCGGAACCTGTTCGGGCTGGATGGCGACCATCCCGGAGTGAGCGGTCGCACGCTCCTGTCGTTCCTCATCCGCCGTGTCTCCGCTCACGGCTTCAACGAGCCCACTCGGACGTTCTCCCGGCAGCCCGCCGCGGAGGCATCATCGAACCTGGCCTACCTCTTGGGGCTGGACTGGCAGCTGGTCAACGGATACCGCGAGCTCAATGCCCGCAAGGCGACCAGAGATCAGCTGAGGAAGGCTGTCAACGATCCCGTATGGGGACGGATCGTCGGGTCCACGGCCGACCTGAGGGGCCAGATCACTCTCGCCGAGGCACAGGTCGAACGGCTGCGAGCGCAGGTTGCCGCCTTCCAGGTCGTCCCCGAGTACGAGCGCCTCAAAGAGCGCGCAGACCAGGTAAGCCGCCGAATCAAACAGCTCGCCCAGGACGACGTAATCGACCAGCACAACCTCGAAGAACTCCAAGGCGCGGTCACCGAGACCACCGACGTTGAGGTGTCCTACCTCGAGCCCGCCTACCGCGAGCTCGGGGTCATCCTCAACGACCAGGTCCGGCGTCGCTTCGAAGACGTCAAGGCGTTCCACCACTCCGTCGTACGCAACCGGCGCAGGTTCCTGGAGGAGGAGATCCAGGAACTTACCGACCGCCTGGCCGCCCGGCGTCAGGAACGTGCCGACCTGGGCGAGGACCAGGCCCGCCTCCTGCGCGAGCTGGCGGAAGGCGGAGCGCTGGAAGCGCTGACCGCCCTGCAGACAGCCCTAGGGCGGGAGGAGGCCGCTCTCGGTGCTCTTCGCCACCGCTTCGACGCAGCGCAGGCCCTGGAAGCCAGCGCCCGCCAGATCACCGCCAAGAGCGTCGAACTGCAACAGGCCGTCGACCTTGACCTCCAAGAGCGCCGGCAGCAGACAGACGAAGCGATCCTGCTGTTCTCCCAGTACGCCCAGCGCCTTTACGGCGAGGGCCGCGAAGCCTATCTCGCGATCGAGGCCGGCCGCACCAGCCTCAGCATCACACCCCGGATCGACGCCGACGACAGTCGCGGCATCAACAACATGGTCATCTTCTGCTTCGACCTCACCTTGGCGGTCCTCGCACACCGCCACGAGCGCGGACCTGACTTCCTCATCCACGACAGCCACCTCTACGACGGCGTGGATGAACGGCAAGTCGCGCGAGCCCTCGCGCTCGCCGCCGAAGTGACGGAGGAAGAGCACATGCAGTACATCGTCACCCTCAACACAGACACCCTCAGCACCGCAACTCAGCGCGGATTCGACCCCGAACCACACATCCGCAGCCCTCGCCTCACCGACGACGACGAGGGCGGCCTCTTCGGCTTCCGCTTCAAAGCCGCAGGCAAGGCATAGCGCCTGCCCCATCGCACGACGCGCGTCCGACCACGCGACTCACCGGGTGTGTCAAGTTAACGGCTGATCTTGGTTGTTGAGGTTCAGTTGCTGGCCGGGGTGAGCCGGCCCTCGAAGGTGATCTGGAATGCGTTGAGG
>NZ_JBIAIV010000104.1:0-8355 GCF_042871645.1 Streptomyces sp. NPDC005774
CCGCCCCCTCGCCTGTTACTCGCCGGTAAGGAATGATGGCGGGCAATCATCCACACGTTCAGGGGCGGTGCCACCGGTGACGACTTCCGAGGAACAGGAAAAGGAACAGGCACGGGAACGGGCACGGGCACGGGATCGGACCAGGGTGCACGCCTTCCGTGACGACGCCCTCGGCGACCACGACGCCGTGGGCCTCGCCGAGGCGATCCGCCGGGGAGAGGTCGGGGCCGCCGAGGCCGCCCGTGACGCGGCGGCCCGGGTCGGGGCGGTGGAGGACCGGCTCCACGCCGTCCAGGTGCACATCGAGGTCCCGGCGTACCGGTCCGAGCCGACCGGTGCCTTCGCCGGGGTGCCGACCTTCGTCAAGGACAACACCGACTACCAGGGGCTGCCCACCGGACACGGCAGCGCCGCGTTCGCGCCGAAGGCGGCACGCCGGCACGCCCCGTTCGCCCGGCAGTTCCTGAGCACCGGCGTCACGGTGCTCGGCAAGACCCGGATGCCCGAGTTCGGGTTCAGTCCGACCACGGAGTACGAGGGCGCCGAGCCCGTCCGCAACCCGTGGCACACGGGCCATTCGGCGGGCGGTTCGTCGGGCGGCAGCGCGGCCCTCGTCGCCGCCGGGGCGGTGCCGATCGCGCACGCCAACGACGGCGGCGGCTCGATCCGGATTCCCGCCGCCTGCTGCGGCCTCGTCGGGCTGAAGCCCACCCGGGGCCGGGTGGTCCCCAACGCCCAGGGCCGCCAACTCCCCATCGACCTCGTCACCGACGGCGTCGTGAGCCGCTCGGTACGGGACAGCGCCGCCTTCCTCGCCGCCGCCGAGCAGCACTGGCGCAACCCGAAGCTGCCGCCCGTCGGCCTGGTCGAGGGCCCTTCGGAGCGGCGGCTGCGCATCGGGCTCCTGCTCGACTCGCCGAACGGCGTCCCCTCCGACGCCGACACCCGCGCGGCCGTCACGGAGACGGCGGAGCGGCTGGAGCGGCTCGGGCACACCGTGGAGCCGGTGGAGCTGTCGATCGACCCGCGCTTCACCCCGGACTTCCTCACGTACTGGGGGCTCCTGTCGTTCCTGATCGGCGTCACCGGCCGGACCCTCGGCACGGGCTTCGACCGGCGCCGCATGGACGGCCTCAGCCGGGGCCTGCGCGAGACGTACGTGAGGGACTGGCAGCGCACACCGGGCGTGGTGCGGAGGCTGAAGCGCACCCGGGAGCCGTACGCGGCGGCGTTCCGCGGGCTCGACCTGATCCTCTCCCCGGTCCTCGCCCACACCACGCCCCCGCTCGGCCACCTCAACCCGGCCGTCCCCTACGAGACCCTGATCGAACGGATCCTCGCCTACGTCGCGTTCACCCCGGTCAACAACGTCGTCGGCACGCCGTCGATCTCGGTACCGGCCACGCACGCGACGCCGGACGGGCTCCCCGTCGGCGTCATGTTCTCCGGCCGCCCGGGCGCCGAACGAACGCTGCTGGAACTCGCCTTCGAGCTGGAGGCCGACGAGCCCTTCCGGGGCATCCGGGACGCCTGACGGGGGCGCCGGGCGGGCGGGCCGCGCTGCGGCCGCGCCCCCGGCGCCGCCCGCTGAGACACAGCGACCAGGGCCGCTCGGAGCGGCCCTGGGTACTTCCCGTGCTCCGGCGGGTCAGGCGTCCTGGCGTGGGCCGCCGTATCGGACCTGGTCGACGAGGGCGAGGAAGAGGAAGAGGTTCGGGATCTCCTTGACCGGCACCCTTGCCCAGGGCAGCTTCTTGCCGGACTTGCGCAGCACCAGCGTTCCCTGGGAGATTTCGACCTTCTCGATCTCCGGCCAGGTCAGACTGCCTTTTGTCGTGGCCACACCGCTCAGGTTCACCGAGATGCCCCCGTAGGCCAGGGTCTGGCCCTGCTGCAGCGTGGCGAGCAGTCTGGGCATCTGCGTCCGGGTGATCTCCTGCTGGAACGCCGGGCCCCAGCGCTCGGGCTGGGCGTAGAACTCGGTCACCTTGAGCGGCGTACCGTGCTCGCGGTAGAGCGTGTAGACGTAGGTGGTCCCGACGTAGATGCCGTTTGCATACCGCTCGGTGATCTCCTGGAGCACCGTCATCGAGTCCCAGCGGAAGACGGAGACCTCGCCGTTCTTTCCCACCTCAGCCAGGCCGTGCTCGAAGAGGTGCAGTCGGCGTGCAGCCTGCTTGCGCGAGAGATTGGGCGTTTTGAAGGCGAGCCAGATGAAGTAGGCGCCCAGGGGAGGAATGATCAGGGAGACGGTTCCCATGAGCAGGAGGGTGACTATCCGCACCATGCCGATGCGCTTCGGCAGGAATGTCTCCCGCAACCGGCCAAGCCCTTCGGTGCCCGGAGGCGTCGCCTCGGGGGCTGTCGTCTGCCCGGGTTCCTGCTGGGCGGTGGGTCCTGTCATGAGCCGTGCTCCTCGCCGTAGTGATCAGAGATTCGGCGATCATTCTGCGGTCGGGGCCGACGCTTGCACACGTCAGGGTCCTCTCGGCGGACACCGGAACCGGCAGGTGGGGTTGGCGAGGCGTGGGCGTGGACGATGACAGTGCGGACGGGCGGCTGTGGGAGCAACGAAGGAGTTTCCCAACTCCGGTCGGTTGTACGGCTATCAGCCGCTCCTGGCCGTCTACGGCTCCCAGGCCGAGCCGGCCGTCCTGACCCACCCGAACGCCGCCTACGCCGGCGTCGGCCGGTTCGGGGAGGTGCCGACCGCGCACACGACACCGGACGGGCTCCCCGTCGGCGTCATGCTCTCCGGCCGCCCGAGCGCCGAACGGACGCTGCTGGAGCTCGCGTTCGAGCTGGAAGCGGACGAGCCCTTCCGGGGCATCAGGGACGCCTGACGGGGGTGCCGGGCGGGAGGTGAAGGGAAACCGTGAGCCGTCGACCGGCGTGAGTACTGGACCGGTGTGAGCCGGGCCCTTCGGCGTGCTTCGCGTCATGGAGGCGGACGGTGTCGGGCGGGCGGGAAGGTCCTCCGGGGACCTGCACGGCGGAGGACCTTCGGGCAGGTCAGACCGAGGGCACGGGGACCGCCGGCTTCGCGGATGCCGCACCGGTGCGGACGGCCTTGGCGCCGCGGCGGTCGGCGATGAGGATCAGGGTCAGACCGAGCACGACCCAGGCGGTGAGGATCAGGGCCGGGGTCCCCGCTCCGGTGCCGTCGAAGAAGGCGTTGGCGCGCAGCAGGCTGCCGGAGGCGCCCGGCGGCAGGAGCTGCCCGACGGCCGTCCAGCCGCCGGGCAGCCAGTAGGGGCCGGTGCCCAGACCGGACAGGGGGTTGCCCAGGAGCATCATCACGGCCGCGCCGATCCCGAAGCCGGCCATGCCGGTCAGGGCTTCCAGGCCGATGAAGGTCAGGGAGAGGGCGGCCATGCCCAGGCTCAGGCCGAGGGCGGTGATCCAGTAGTCGCCCGCCAGGGAGCCGGTCCCCCACTGGAGGAACGCGGTGACCGCGGCTCCGGCGAACAGGGAGAAGAGCGCGGCACCGGCCAGACGTGTGCGCAGACCGGCGTGGCCGGGGAAGAGCCGGGTGAGGAGGACGGCGGGGATCATCCCGCCGAAGATCAGCGGCAGCGCGGCGGCGGAGAGCCCGGCCCCGCGGGGGTCGTCCTCGGGGAAGGGCGCCAGTTCGTGGAGGGTGGGCTTCGTCTGCTGCTCGGCGGCGACGGAGTGGGCCATGGCGGTCAGCGCGTTGCCGGCCATGGGGGCGCCCGCGGTGGCCGTGTAGACGTCGACTCCCTCGGGGGCCAGGACCAGGCCCCCGGTGATCTCACGGTCCTTGACGGCGGAGGCGAGGGCCTCGGCGCTGTCGTAGACGGTGACGTCCCACTCGTCCTCGTCGAGCGTCTTCTGCAGTGACTGGGCGGCGGTCTGCGGTCCCGAAACGCCTATCGGGACCTTGTGCGGACCGCCGTTGACGCTGGGCAGGGCGAAGGCGCAGAGCATCAGGGTGACCACGGCCGTCAGGCCGAGCAGGACGACGACCAGTTTCCGTACGGCGCCGGGCTGTGGGACCTCGGCCCCCGTGGTGGGCGTGGGATGAGGGGCGGGGTGATCGGACATGGCGGTTGCGGTCTCCTTCAGGCCTGCGGACGCGTCATCGGGCACAGGCATGGGCATGGGCACGGACGCCGGGCGGGGCGGTGGTGGGGATCGGTGGTCTCGCGCCGCCACACACGGACGGCACCACCCTGGAATGGAACTTGATTACAGGGTAACCTTATCCATGTGTCAAATGTCAGTGAGTCCTCTGCGGAAGCGGTGCCGGAAGAAGTGGTGCGGGCGGCACTGCGCGCCTCGCGCGCCCGGGGCGTGCCGGTGGCCGACGTCCCGCTGCTGGTCGTCGCCGAGGAGGCGGGCATCTCCCGCAGCACCTTGATGCGACGGCTCGGCGGCACCCGTCGCGCGCTGGACGAGGCGGTACGGGCGGCCGGCGTGGACCCCGGAGGCCAGAAGCCGGTCCGTCTGCGCGCCGTGGAGGCCGCGGCCGGGCTCATCAGCGAGCACGGCCTGACCGCGGCCACCCTGGAACGGGTGGCCGCCGACGCCCGGTGCTCCGTGCACAGCCTGTACGCGGCGTTCGGCGGACGGGACGAACTGCTGCAGGCGGTCTATGAGCGCCACGGCCCGATCCTGGACGTCGAAGCCGTCCTCGCCGGCCCGCACGAGGATCTGCCGGAGACGGTCCGCAGGATCTACCGCCTGCTGGCCGATGCCTTCAGCCGTGAGCCGCGGGTCCTGCCCGCCATGCTCGCCGACGCCCTCTCCCGCCCCGAGGACCCGCTGGTCCAGTCGGTGTACCGGCGATTCTTCCCGCGCATGCTCGACGGCGTCGGGCAGTGGCTGACCGAGGAGATCGCCGCGGGACGCATCCGGGACCTCCCCCCGCTGCTGCTGATCCAGCAGATGACGGGCCCCGTCCTCTCCCACCTCCTGCTGCGCCCCGCCGCCGCGCACCTGCCCGGCGCGGACCTGCCTTCCATCGAAGAGGCCATCGAGGTCTTCGCGCAGAACTTCCTCCGGGCCGTCGCCCTGCCCCCGCTCCCTGAACGGACCTGACGCCTCCCCGCCGCCGTTCCTCGCTCCCCATCTGCCTGAGCAGGGCTACGACGTGGCTCGGACGCCGTCTCTCGCAACCTTCGAACCGTCAGCCCGAGAAGAGCGCACCGGCACCCGCTGTCGCGGTCGGCGCCCAGTGAGCGTTCCGTCCGTGTGGACCTGGCCGGTCAGCCCTCGACCGCGTACGGCACGAAGTCGGCCCACGCGGCGTGGGCGAAGGCCAGCCGGCCGCCCTCCACGTCCTTGGAGTCACGGACGTGGACGGTGCCGGGCTGGGTGGCGATCTCTACGCACGAGTCGCCTTCCGGGCCGCTGCTGTAGCTGCTCTTGAACCACACCAGGTCGGTGGTGTCCCTGGCGGAAACCTTGCGGATCATTTTTCTCCCAGCAGTTTCTCGATGAGGGCCAGTGTCTCCCCGGGCGGAAGAGCTTGCGCCCGGATCGTGCCATATCGCAGTTCGAGAATGCGTAGCTGCTTTGGATCAGAGGTCGGGCGGCCGTTGAACGCACCGTCGGAACGCCCTACTGCTGTTCCATCCTCGAACTTCAACAGCTCGATCCTGCCACTCATGCCGGGGTGAGCCACGCTGTCCATCGGCATGACCTGGAGCGACACGTTGTTCAACCGCCCCACTTCCAGCAGGCGTTCGAACTGCTGCTTCCGCACCATTGTGCCCCCAACTCGGCGACTGAGGGCCGCCTCCTCCAGGACAAAACTGAGGGAAGGAGCTGGTGAGCGATCGAAGACTGACATCCGTGCCATGCGGGCGGCCACCAGACGATCCACGTCCTCGGCTGGATAGGGAGGTTGGCGCACCTCGAACAGAGCGCGTGCGTACTCAGGCGTCTGCAACAGGCCCGCGATGCTGCTGCACTCGTAAACCCCGATCTCAACCGCCCGCCCCTCCATCTGGGCCAAGTCCCGGACCTTCTTCGGGTACCGGACCTTCTTCACGTCCTCCTTCATCGCCGAGATGAGTCCCCCGGCGTTGAACAGCTCGTCCGCCGTGTCCAGGTACTCGGGGCGGGGGATGCGCTTGCCGCTTTCGATCTTGTAGACGAGGTCGTCGCCGTAACCGACTGCTACCGCGAAGTCGCCGACCCGCATGCCCGCCGCTTCCCGGCGGAGCCTCAACTGCCGTCCCACGGTGGCCACCACCGCGAGTGCCCAGTCGTCGTCCGGGTCGACCTCCCACCCCGGCTCGTCCGTCTGCTCCGTCTCGGTCGTGCCCCGCACCGCCTCGCCGTTCACCGACATGTCGCGCTCCTCCGTTGTGCCGCGCCGTACCGTCACGCGGTGCCGGTGGGAGCCGTACCGACAGTTCGGACAGGGCCGGACGAGCCATGGACGGTCACCCTACGCAGCAGCGCGATCACCCATCACGGTACGTCCGGTCGGCCACTCTGAGTGACGTGAATCAGGAAACTCAGGAAATCTCCGGGACGGACCCCCGACCCGGCTGCGAAGTCCGCAACGTCACGATGCTGCTGTCGTCCACCCCGCGCGGTGCCCGTCTCGCCCGCCTGCTCGCGGTGGACACGCTCCGGAGCTGGGGCCTGCCGGACGAGGCGGCGAGCCACGTCGTGGCGGAGCTGGCGGCCAACGCGGCCACGCACGGCCGTCTGCCCGGCCGCAGCTTCCGCCTCACGCTGTACGTGGTCGGCGCCACGCTCCGCATCGAGGTCACCGACACGCGGGGCGACCGGCTGCCCGCGCGGCAGGAGCCCGACAGCGGGGCCGAGTCGGGGCGTGGACTGCTGCTCGTCGAGGCGCTGGCGGACCGCTGGGGAGTGATCGAGGGACGGTTCCCGCGGAAAACCGTGTGGGCCGAACTGAGCCTTACGCCACCGGAACCCGTCCCCACGCGTTCCGGTGGCATCGACGACTGAAAGACAAAGAACGTGGGGAAAGAACCCCACCAAACCCCACCCCTCCCGCCCGTGGCCCGTGCTCACTCGGGAGGGTGAACATCCCCGGTTCGGCTGGATTTTGTGGCCCTCCAGGCCCGACGCTCAGCGCAGGAAACCAGCAGACATGCGACGGCCCCCGCCGGGACTGCAATCCCAGGGCGAGGGCCTGACCACCGAGGAAGCGAGACCTTCCTGATGGGTACCCAGAACCCTAACGTGCACCCGCACGCCCAGGCCCGTATTGCGGGCAACCAGCACCCGAATCAGGGGCACCGCACCGGCGGGCTGCTCCATGACAACTCCCGCCACACCGCCCGCTTCACGGTGATCGGCAACCACCTCGCCCAGCACGGCGAACTCTCGTTGCTCGCCATCGGGCTCGGCACCCACCTCCAGTCGCTGCCGAAGGGCGCGCCGACCGACATCAAGACCCTCACCGCACGCTTCCCCGAGGGCGCCACCCGTATCGCCGCCGCCCTGCGCGAACTGGAGACCCACGGCTACCTGCGCCGCGAACGCGTCCGCACCCCCGCGGGCCGCATCGTCACCCGCACCACCTCGTGCAACCAGCCGACGGCCGCCCGCCATTGCACCGGGGCCCCCGCTCCGGCCCCCGCTCCGGCCCCCGCCCCGGCCCCCGCCCTCATCCCCGCCCTCACCCCCGCCGCCGGCCGTCCGGCGGCCCCGGAACCGCAGCGGCAGGAACGCCAGGAGCCGCCGGAGGCGTGCGAAGGCGAGGGCGAGGGCGAGGACGAAGGCGAAGGCACGGGCGAGGAAGGCGCGCAGCGCGGGGCCCGCCGGAAGCGGGAGCCCCGTAAGCCGCTCCCGGACGTGCCGCGCCCCGCCTACCCCGCCCCCGCGCTCCTCCAGGCCGCCACCGATCTCCTCGCGGACCTGCGCCGCCACGGCTCCCACCTGCTGCTCTCCGCCGCCGACACGGCCCACCTGGCCCCCGGCGTCGCCGCCTGGCTGGAGCGGGACGTCACCCCCACCGCCGTACGCCGCGCCCTGACCACCGACCTCCCGCCCGAAGGCGTCCGCTGCCCCGCCGCCTTCCTCGCCCACCGCCTGACGGCCCAACTGCCGCCCCCGCCCCCGTTCCGTGCCCCGGCCGAGAGCCCTCACCCGGCCGAGCCCTCACCCGTCCGGTACGAGATGCGCAACTGCGACGGCTGCGAGCGCGGCTTCCGCGCCCCGGTACCGGGCCCCGACCGCTGCCGCGACTGCCGAACCGATCGCTGGGAAGCCGCCTGAAGCGTGTGTCGGAAGTGCTCTAGTGTCATGAGTTTTCAGTTCGCTATAGAAGTAGGCTGTGGGCATGGCACGCATGGGCCGGCCGACGGTCGAGGTGGTTCTGACGGACGAGGAGCAAGAGACGTTGCT
>NZ_JBIAIV010000105.1:0-7238 GCF_042871645.1 Streptomyces sp. NPDC005774
GGGCGAATAGACCTTCATCACCATAATCGGTCACCCTCTCCCGGCCCCCACCGGGGCCGGAGGTCAGGGTGTCCACCACCCGGGGGGAGGTCCCCCCCAGCCGGGCCAGCTCGCCCTGAATCCGGCGATGGCCCCACCTCGGATTCTCCTCGGCCAGGCGCAGGACGAGCTTCTTCAGCGCGGCCGGGGTCGGGGGTCGGCCCGGTGCGGCCGCGGCGCTTGGAATAGTCCCACTTCTTCGTGATCAGCCTGCGGTGCCAGGCCAGTACGGTGCCGGGCTGGACCGGGAAGACCTGCGCCCAGCGACGGCGCGGTATCAGCGAGGACAGGGCAGCAAACCAGAACCGGTCGGCCGGCTCGTAGCGCACCGGTCCTGCGAGTTGGCGGCGCAGGACCGTGTTCTCGTGCCGCAGCACGAACAGTTCAGCTTCCTTCGTGGTGTCGCGGCGCAGCAGTATGCCGGGGACGGCCAGCAGCTTCCGGGTCACCCTGTACAGCAGCGAGACGATCACCACGACAGCATCCCAGCTGCTACCGACGCTCCAGGACATGGGTACGCACCTGCAGCGATGACTTTCCGAGCGGTACACGGCGCGACGACATTCACGAAGCCTTTCTCGGCCTCGCGACCTGCCTCATCACCCACCGACACGTCCAACGCCTTTGTTAGGACCTCTTATACGCCGGGGGTGATGTCCGGGTCTCTCAGCCCCTTCATCAGTTCGGTGATGACCTCGCGGTCCCGCTCCTCGTCGCTGTACGGGCCTGGTGCGGCGGTCTCCTGACGGGGCGCGAAGCGTGGCACCTTACGGAGCTTGGCGAACCGGTCGACCAGCTTCTGAACGGTGGCGAAGTCCTCAGCGGACTCGTCGTCCGCGCCACCTTCATAGCCTTGGTCGAACAGGAACTGCAGCAGCATGTCCAACGGATGAGCGTCGAACAAGGACTCATCCTCGCCGGCGACCAGGTGAAGCGCCTCGAGCGCGCACTCGACGAGAGCCTCCAGAGAGGGGCCGCTCAGCGAGCCGCCGGGAATCTCCTTCAGGTTTTCATAGAGGCCGATGGCCCCGTACCAGTCGCCGTCCTCCACCTGCTCCGCCAGCTCCAGCCGGATTGCGTCCGCCACCTCACCGGCGAAGCGCGCCACGTCCTCCTGGGCGATGAGCCGGCTGCCTGCCATGGCATGCACCAGACTGACGAGGTGCTCGACGTGCTCGACGTGCCAGTGGTCCGGGCCCCTCTCCTTGACGACATGCGCCGCCAGCGGGGCGGAGTCCAGCAGCTCGGCAGCCTCCAGGATCCACTGGAGGCTGGACGCCTCGCTCTCGTCTGCGACTTCAGGTGACCACTCGACGAATTCCGCCGTCTCCAGCACCGCGGACTCGGTCCGTGCGGCTTCCGCCTTGAGTTGCGCGAGAATGCCGGCCCCGTCCGCTATTCCGGCCGCGTCGATCAGGCTGTGAATCTGCACCGGGTCGACCAGCGCGCCCAGGAGCGCAGCCATCGGGGCCCGCCCGGCGTCGAGATGGAAGCGGAGGTAGTCCGCGATCGACGGATTGTGGAAGGACACAGCGTGCTGCTCAACGGCGACCATCGTGCCGTCCAGCACCTGCAGCGCCCGGTGGAAGGTCCGGACGTCTGCCTCCAGCCCACGCTCCTTGCGATACCAGGACCAGGATTCGCTCAGCGTATCCAGTGTGGCCGTGCGCAGGGTGAAGAGGACTTCGAGCAGATGCACCGCTTCGTCGGTCAAATCGTTCTCCACGATCCGTTCCCAGATGCGGCGGGGATCGTCAAGGTTCTTCCGTACGGCGGCGGCGACGTCCTGCTCCTGCCGGGCGGCGAGCCGGAGCGTCTCCTCGATCAGCCGGGGGCTGAAGTTGTGGTGCTCGACGATGGGCTGCCACACCGTCCGGTCGGCGAACGGCCTCTTCTGTTCGGCGGGCAGCTGCGCGTGGTGGACGTGGTTGTAGAGGATCTGGCCCCTGACAGGGTCTGTGTAGGGAACGGTGGAACTCGGTCGGATTTCTTTAGTGGCGTCCGGCGGTGAGCCGGCCGTCGAAGGTGATGTCGAATGCTTGGAGCGCGGCCTTCCAGCGCATGGTCCAGCGCTTGCGTCCGGTGCCGGTCGGGTCCAGACTCATGACGGCCAGGTAGACGCACTTGAGGGCGGCCTGGTCGGTGGGGAAGTGCCCGCGGGCGCGGACGGCCTTGCGGATCCGCGCGTTGATGCTCTCGATCGCGTTGGTGGTGCAGACGATCTTGCGGATCTCCACGTCGAACCGGAGGAAGGGCACGAACTCCGCCCAGGCGGCCTCCCAGAGC
This sequence comes from Streptomyces sp. NPDC005774, assembly GCF_042871645.1. Lineage (NCBI taxonomy): Bacteria > Bacillati > Actinomycetota > Actinomycetes > Kitasatosporales > Streptomycetaceae > Streptomyces > Streptomyces sp. NPDC005774. The sequence goes on from NZ_JBIAIV010000105.1 coordinate 2,326, forward strand.
CGGACGATCGCCGGATACTTCCGGCCCCAGGCGTCGGTGAACTCCACGAACCGCTCCAGGGCGGCCTCCTCGGTCGGCGCGGTGTAGACGGGCCTGAGCGCCTTCGCGATCTTCTCCCAGTCCTGCCGGGCCGCGTAACGGAAGCTGTTCCGCAGCAGGTGAACGACGCAGGTCTGGACGATCGTCGCAGGCCAGACGGTGTTCACGGCGTCCGGGAGGCCGGTTGGGCCGTCACAGACCAGCATCAGGACATCGGCCGCGCCGCGATTCTTGATCTCGGTCAGCACCTGAAGCCAGTACTTTGCGCCTTCACCGCCGTCACCGATCCACAGGCCCAGGATGTCCCGGTGCCCCTCGGCGGTGACCGCCACCGCCATGTAGACAGGCCGGTTGGCGACGTGCCCGTCCCTGACCTTCACGTTCACGCAGTCGATGAAGACGACCGGGTAGACGCTGTCCAGCGGACGGTTCTGCCATTCCGTCATGCCGGCCATCACGCTGTCAGTGATCGTGGAGATCGTGGACTTGGAGATCTCCGCGCCGTACACCTCGGCGAGATGTGCGGAGATCTCCCCGTGCGTCAGCCCTTTCGCCGACAGCGACAGGACCATCTCGTCCACCCCGCCCAGACGCCGCTGGCGCTTCTTGACCAGCTGCGGCTCGAACGACCCGGCCCGGTCCCGCGGCACCACGATCTCGACCGGCCCCGACTCGGTGATCACCGTCTTGGCCCGGTGCCCGTTGCGGTAGTTCTCCCGACCGCCCTCGGCCCGCTCGCCGGGCTCGTGCCCCAGATGATCAGTGAGCTCGCCTTCCAGGGCGGACTCCAGTACTCGCTTGGTCAGCTGCTGCAGCAGGCCGCCCTCCCCGGTGAGCTTCACCCCACCGGCCTGGGCCCGGGCCACCAGCTCGGCGACCAGCCCGTCATCCACGGTGTCCGTCGCACCCACAGCGGCCTCCCCGGCCTCGATGTCACTCGTCACGCCAGTCATCAACTGTCGCTTCCAGCTCGGGAGTTACACCGCTCACGGTACAGACCCGACGCCGCCGACAAATCCCAAACAGGACAGTCGAAACGTCAGTCAGCCAAGGGGTCAGGCCCACCAGCAGCGTCACCACGTCACATCACCACTGTCAGCCAACGTGGCAGTGCCCTCACGGCCCATTCGGAGTCTGGGGACTCGGCAGGCGCGACGGTGATGGTGCACCTCGGCCACTGCTCCATATGCGCGCACGCCTCCTGCCCGCGGACGCATCTGTCACAGAATGCCGGAAGCAATAGATTTTTGGGCGATTGTTCCTTACGTACCCGTCGGAGGAGGCCCTGTGGATGTTGGGCTGATCAACGGCCTTCCCGGCCATCCTCTCTTCGTTCACGGCGCAGTGGTGCTGGTCCTGCTGACGGCGTTGGCGCTCGTGGTCTGTGCACTGTGGTCCTCGGCGGCCCGCAGGCTCAGCTGGGTGCTGCCGGTCATGGGGCTGGTCGCTCTTGTCCTGGTGGTGCTGACCACCGAATCCGGTGAGTGGCTGGAGGACCGGGTGCGGGAGAGTGCGCTGGTGGAAGAGCACGCCGAGATGGGGTCCGGTCTCACTCCATTGGCGATCGCCCTGTTCGTGCTGACGGTCGCCGTCTGGCTGCTCGGCCGCGTCGGCCTCCGCCGGGAACGAGACCGCAGCGGGGAGGTCGGCAGCCCCGCCGGGGGCGGGGCGTCCGCCGTGGCCCGGTCGGCCTCTTCTGTTTCGGTGCGCGTCGTGATGCTGGTGATCGCCCTGGTGGTGGCCGTCGGCGCGGTCATCCAGGTGTACCGGATCGGTGACTCGGGTGCGAAGGCGGCCTGGCAGGGCCGTTTCTCGACGAGTCGGTCCGGCGCCGGGCGGTGACGCGCCGGAGGCAGTCCGGCCGGCCTGTGTGAGGCGTCGGCCGGTCGGACTGCCTCGCGTGCTGCGTGCGGCCATCCAAGGGTGGCCAGGGCGGTCAGCCCATCTGGTCGAGCGCCTTCTGGAAGGCGGCCCCGTGCCGGGCGTCGTCCGCGGCGGTGTCGCGGAAGAAGCGGGCGGCGGCGCTGTCACCGACGGCGGTGGCCCGCTCGGCGAACCCCGGGTACACCATGGTCGCCCCGCGGCGCTCACCGGTGACGGCCATGCGCAGGTTCTCCCTGGTGTCGCGCACCAGACCGGCCAGCACCGCCTCACCGGCGAAGTGCTCCCGCAGTTCGACCTCGGCCGTGCCCTCCCACAGGCGGGCCAGCGCGGCGTTGCCGGTCTGCCTGGCGTGGGCGGCGAAGAGCATGTACTTGGCGTGCGCGAGACCCTCGCCGTGCAGGGCGGTGTCCAGGTTGGCCTTGGTGCGGGCGGCCTTCACCTTCGGCAGCCCGGCGGGCACCGACACCATGTCGGCCTTCGGCGGTGCCGGGACGGTGCCGCGGCCGGTGGTCACGACCGCGAGGGCCGTGCGGAAGGCGTTGCGGTGGCGGCCCTCGTCCGCGGCGATCTCGCTGAAGAGTTTCGCGGCCTCGAGGTCCCCGTCCTGGCGGGCCTGCTCGGCGAAGCCGCGGTACATGACCTCGTGCTCGTAGGTCTCGCCCTCGATGGCCTGGCGCAGGTTGGCCGCGTTCGATCCGACGGTTCCGGCCAGGATGGCCGCCTCGCGCAGGTGCTTGTCCAGCTCGGTCTGCGCCGTGCTGGACAAGAGCTTGCCGACGGCGGGCAGGCCCTGGCGGTCGGCCTCGGCGGCGAAGAGGCCGTAAACGGCGGAGGCGTACGCCGCGTCCCTCATCATGGTGGTCAGGTCGGCGATGGTCTGCGCGTGCAGGGCCCGGGCGGCGGTGTGCGGCGCCGGGGGCGCTCCGCCGGCCGGAGCGGCAAGGGCCGGCGCCGCCGGCGCGGTGGTGGCGGCCAGCGCGCACAGCCCCACTACGAACGTACGTGTCGAATGGCGGAACACGATGTCCTCCTTTCGGGGCGCACCCTTCTGGGTGCGAACGCTCCTCATGTCACCCGCATACGCACACCACCGCCCCCTCACGTCACCCATCCGAGTGGATACACAGAGTCATCATGTGCCTTTTCGTAGCAGGGAGAGCAGGCCACGTCCTCGCCCAGGACCTCATGCTCGCGCTGGTCGGCGGGCAGGGGACGAAGCTGCTCGACGGCGGCGTTCAGGACCAGCCCCAGCGCGCCGAGTTGGTCCTCCTGCCCCGTCCGGTACACCTGCATGATCTGTCCGCGCTTGCCGTGGCAGATGTCCCGGGCGGGCGCTGTCACGTTGTTGAGTATGTGAGTGCCTGACGGTGTGTCGGTGTGGTGGGGCCGGGTTCCGGCTCCGGGCTTAGGCTGTGGCAGGCAGGCCGGCGACGCCGGTGACCTGGTCCCAGATCGCGAAGCGGGTGGTCATCTCGGTGCGGTAGTGGGCGGCGGTCACCAGGTGGCGGCGGGGCCGGAAGTGGGGTGAGATGCCGCTGAACGTGGCCAGGAACCGCTGGGCTCCGCCGACGCTGCGGAAGCCTTTCATGGCGCGTTCGCGCTGCCTCGTCGGCTGATGACTGTTCTCCGCCCGGTTGTTGAGGCCCTTGTGGGAGCGGTGCTCGACGGAGGGCATCACCTCGCGGTGGGCCGCGCCGTAGGAGCGCAGCTTGTCCGTGACGATCACCCGTGGCACCGTGCGGGTCTTCTGCATCAGGCTGCGGAAGAAGCGTCTGGCGGCGGCCTTGTCCCGACGGTTCTGCACGAGGATGTCGAGCACGTTGCCGTCCTGGTCGACGGCCCGCCACAGGTACGTCTGCTCCCCGTTGATCTTCACGAAGACCTCGTCCAGGCGCCACGTGTCCCCGGGCCGGGACCGGCGGCGGCGCAGGCCGTTGGCGTAGGCCTGCCCGAACTTCACGGACCAGCGGCGGATGGTCTCGTGGGAGACGATGACGCCGCGTTCGAGCATCAGCTCCTCGACCTCGCGGAACGACAGCGGGAAGCGGAAGTACAGCCACACACTGCGATCTCTCGGTTTTGGGACAGTGGGGACTCTGGTGCGCAATTCGTGTGTGCGTCAGCCCACGAGTTGGTAGCTGAGCCGGGTGAGGTGGCTGCTGCGCGTGCGGTCGAGCGGGTGTCCGCTCCAGTAGGCGTCGAGCCGCACGACGTTGATCGCGGTGGCGGAGAAGGCGTGTTGGAGACGAACTCTGGGCAGGCCGCGGTAACGGGCCCTGCGCATCCCGGTGATGTCGAGGGCCTGGTTGATGGTGCCTTCCACCCCGTCCCGCAGCCTGTACCGGGCCTTGAAGGCGTCGGTCTGTTGTTCGGCGCGGGCGGCGGCGAGGGTCTCGTGCAGTTCTCGGGGGCGCAGGGTGAGCATCCGGCGGCCCTGGCGGGAGGTGGTGCATCGGTCGTGGAGGGGACAGCTCCCGCAGGTTGTGGCGGCGAAGGTGACCACGATGGCGTCCCTGCCATGCTGTTGGACAGGATTCCAGGTGCTGCTGGTACGTCCGGCAGGGCAGCGCGCCTGACGGGCCTTCCAGTCGATGGAGAACGCGCTCTTGTCGAAGCCCTCGGCGGCCCCGGCCTGCCGGGAGTGGTCGAGCAGGGCGGGGGTGACCATTTCGGTGCCGAGCTTGGCGGCGGCGTGGATGAGGTCGGCGGAGGGGTAGCCGGAGTCGAGGTAGTGCTCGCCGGGCGGCAGGCCGTGCTCGCGCAGTCGCTGCTGGATGGGTGCGGTGGCCTGTACGTCGGGGACGGCGGCGTGGGTGGTCATCACGTCCGTGATCAGGTTCGGCGGCAGTAGCCCGCCGTCCTTGTTCCCGCGTCTTTCCCGGTCCCCGGCTTCGGCTTCGGCTTCGGCTTCGGCTTCGGCTTCGGCTTCGGCTTCGGCTTCGGCTTCGGCTTCGGCTTCGGCTTCGGCTTCGGCTTCGGCTTCGGCTTAC
>NZ_JBIAIV010000105.1:7333-7915 GCF_042871645.1 Streptomyces sp. NPDC005774
CTTCGAGGGGAGTGTGGCAGGTCTCGGTCAAATGAACCTTGTAGCCCAGCCAGAACAGTTCCTCGCCCTTGGCGGCCCAGCGCGCATCGGCGTCGTAGGGCGAGGCCAGGCGGATACTGTCGGGCGGGCCGCCGTCCTTGTCGGCCTCCCGCTTCCTGACCACCTCCCGCCCCGGTTGTCGGTGTGGATGTAGTAGGTCTGCACCAGAACCTGCCGCAGCAGCTGCACGGTCTCGATCTCGCGGATCCACGGCGGGGCGGCATCGGCCCAGGCCGCCCGGCACAGCGTCAGCGCGTCCTGCCCGAACACCTGGGCGAGCCGGTCACGCTTGGTCTTGGACGTGGGCATCGTCCAGCCGTTGATCCGCTCCCCGTAGCGGTGCGCGAACTCGGCGACGTCGACTACCTCGGCGAGCCAGACGGGGGCGGCCACCGCCAGCGCCTCCAGGGCGGCCCGCACGCTCTCCCCGGCCAGCTCGGTGCGGTTCAGGGGACCTCCCCCCGGGTGGTGGACACCCTGACCTCCGGCCCCGGTGGGGGCCGGGAGAGGGTGACCGATTATGGTGATGAAGGTCTATTCGCC
>NZ_JBIAIV010000106.1:0-7190 GCF_042871645.1 Streptomyces sp. NPDC005774
ACCAGCCCCGCCGCTGTCTCGGCTACCTCACCCCACAGGAAGCCTTCCAGCGAGCCCTGACCGAAGGTGTTGCTTCAACGAATTGACACCGCCGGGACCACTTGAACGACGTGCCCGCCCTCCTGCCGGAGATCTGGCTGCACTGGGACCCCAAGACCCTCCGCGAACGCGGCGCACACGCCATGCAGAACCTGCGGATGGACTTCCTCATGCTGCTCCCGGGAAACCGGCGTGTGGTGCTGGAGGTCGACGGCATGCAGTACTTCACCCGGAGCGGCGGAACCGAGCCCGACAGCGCGAAATACGCTGCAACCATGGCCGGTGACCGCGACCTGAAGTTCGGCGGATACGAGGTGTTCCGGTTCGGCCACGACGAAATCCGCGACCGTGACCGCGCTCAGCCCCTGCTCGCCAGCTTCTTCGCCACGCTCCTTGACCGCCCACCTGCCGGTCCGTCTCGAGTGCCGCTGTCAGCCCAAGGCTGATCTGGGCTCCACTGTTTTCCCTTCCCTCAAGCATTCCAGTGCTGTCGGTCTGCCGCCGAGTGCAGCTAAGGGGTGAAGGCGGGAGAGGTTCCCGCCGGGATGGAGGTACCGCTGTGATCGTTCGACTCCTGGGTGGCCTGCTCGCCGGTCTTGTGCTGGAGACCACCGGCGCCCCGTGGGCCGGAGGCTGGCTCACCGTCGGTGAGGCCGACTGGGGCCTGTACGTTCCCGTGCACCACGACCAGGCGACCGGGATGGTCCTGGCGGAGGCCCGGGTGACCATCCCGCGCCGCCGGTAGCCGGCCCTCGGACATCTGCTGCAACACCGAGCCGCGTTGCCCCCCTGACCTGCGGTGTCAGCACCAGATACCCGCCCGGGACCGCTGTTGCACCACCGTGCTGCAGCGTCCTGACGCATGAGACCCGAGGCCATAGCGGCCCCGGGTCTCATGCGTCAGGCTCAACGCCGTGACCTTGAGGCCAGGCTGTGCGCAGGGGCAGGTCAGCGGTAGGCGTCGGGAGTGTCGTCACGGAGCCCAGCGAGGAACGCCAGGAGTGATGCGGTTACGGCGTGCGTCGGCTCCTCTTCTGCCACCCGTTCGACGGTCCGGAGGGTCGCCGCGTCCCGCGGCCAGACCAGGGCGAGCAGCCTCAGAGCGTGGAGGTGCAGTGCGCCGTCCACGCAGCGCTCTACGACGGATCGCGTCTCGGCGTCTTCCTGCCATTGCTGCGCAAGTACTTCAAGAGCGGTCAGGGCAACCCACGGTTCCGCGTCGTTCACGGCTTGGAGAGCGGCTGCCCGGACCTCTTCGTGCCCTGGCCAGTAGTCGCCCGCCATGCGGAGGGCAATGGCCCGGACTTCGCTTTCCGGGTCGCCGACCGCTGCGAGCACAGCCTGCTGCGCCTCGGGACACTCTGGCCACTGCTCGGCCAGTGCCTCGACCGCCGTGCGCCGTACGGTAATGTCGCTGTCGTCGACGGCGGCGAGCACGACGTGTCGCACCTCGCTGTCCTGAGGCCACTGCTGGGCGATGCTTTCTAGCGCGAACCACCGGACGTCGGGATCGCTGTCTCGAACGCCTGCCATGAGTGCGGCCCGCAGCTCGAGGTCCCCAGACCACTCCCAGCCGGCGAATTCGAGCGCTACTGCGCGGATGGTGGGCGAGACTTCTCCCGCGGCGGCGATCACCGTCCGTCGTACCTCGTCGTCTTTCGGCCAGGATGCCGTCATGGTTTCTAGCGCGTTCCAACGGTGTTTAGGGTCTGCGTGATGGGCGAGTTCGAAGATCAACTGTCGAACTTCAGGATCCTTTGGCCACTGTGCCCCGAGCTGCGCCACAGCTGCACCTACCTCGGTCACGGACCGTGTGGCCTCCCGAGCCACCGCGAACAGGATCTGTCGAACCTCACGGTCCGCTGGCCAATACTGACTTGCAATTCTGAACAGCTGCTCGTCGTAGCCTGCCGTGCGGACGGCAGTGAATACAGCCGAACGTGCTTCGGCGTCCTGTGACCACTGGCTGCCAAGAAAAGCCCCCGCGGCCTTTCGCACGGCTAGGTCGCGGTCGTCCATGGCTGCCACTGCCAGACGTCGAAACTCCGCGTCGGCGGGCCACCCCTTACCGAGCGCTTCCCAAGTGCCGGAGCGAACGGACGACCTTGCATCCTGGGCTGCGCGGAGCAGCCGGATCTGCGCCTCTGGGTCCGCCACCCAGTAGAGCGCGAGTGCGCGCAGCGCCCTCAGGTCGGTGTTCGTGTTCGTGCCGTCCGCAGCTTCCAGAACCGTTTGCCTGGACTCCGGCTCCGACGGCCAGTGCTCGGCCAGAAGGAGCAGGGCCGCGCCCTGGCTGTCCGAGTTCGTGTCAACACCGCGAGCGACGTCGAGTATGAGCGTCCGTGCGTTGTCGTCGTTCGCGTATCGCTGCGCCACCGCCCGCAACGCCTCGGACTGCATTGCCGGACTCACGCCGGTGCCTTGCGCAATGGCGAAGATCGTCGCTTTGACCCGGGGCTCATCGGACCATCGCTCGTTGAGAGCGCGTACGGCAGCCACTCCGGCCTCGTTCCATGTCACTCGGGCGATCGCCAAGGCCTCCGCAGCGTCACGGGACATTGCCAGCCCAATCCGGGCAGCGTTGTGGCCTGCGGGCGCGAGCCCTGCTGTAGCAAGGTGGGGCCACAACCAGCGGCGGAAGCGCTCGCGGCCGCTCCACGAACCCGGGAAGTCTCGCAGGACCGCCCTCGCGCGCGGGAAGTCGATGCCGGGAAACATGGCGAGTTCCGCTATGACTGCGTCGATCACCGCGTCGCTCTGCAGGGCGAGTGACGCTTCGGCCTGCTCGGGCGAGATGCTCGGGCCGGCGGGCGGGCGACCGATGCGGTGCGCCTCGGCGAGGGCTTGAAGCGCGAAGTCGAGGAACGTGGTGTCGCCGTGGGCGAGGAAGAGCGGGGGGCCGCCGCTGTGCCGGTGCAGCTTGAGGAGCCGTGCGATGAATCGTGCGTGCAGGGTCTCGGCGTCCCGGCTGATCATGCCGAGGAACAGCAGGACGACTTCGCGCCAGCTGGGGTTGACCACGCGCTCCATCAGCTGGTCCAGCAGCGTCTCCTCGCTCCACTGCCGGTAGCGGTGGGCGAGGTCACGGGCCGCCAGGTACTCCAGGAACGTCCGGTGCACGAAGCCGTAGGCGCCGGCGCCGAACGGGTGGATGAGGAAGGCACGTTCATGCAGTCGCTCGATCATCGCCCGTGCGACCGTACGGCCAACGGGCACCGAGTAGCCCAGCTCGCAGACGAAGTCCCGGATCGCCTGCTCCAGATCGTTGACCGAGATCAGCGGACTGTCGCCGCCGCCTGACGGATTGCCGGAGTCGGCCCCCTCCTGGATGTGGGAGGCAATTCGCTCCAGTAGTTCTTGGAGAATCCGGCTGTCGAGTTCCTCGATGGCGTGCGCGACATCTGGGTGCGCATGGCGTGGGAGGTGGAGGTGCTTGGCGTCCCTGTCCCAGCGGCTGGCCAGTACCACCACAGCGTGCTCGTAGACGTCCTTGCGGTCGCGGGGGATGGAGGCGCCGAGTCCGATGGCGGTCAGGATCGCCAGCAGCAGCGGGTTGCCTGCGAGTTCGGCCACGGAGGGGAAGTCGCGCACGGCATCGGTCAGCCGGCGGGCGAGCCGGGCGGCCTCGCCGGGGCTGTCGGGGTGGGCGGCGGCGTACCACCGGTCGATGAACGACTCGACCTGTGCTCGCGAAAGGTTCTCCAGTTTGGCGATTCCAAAGTCCGCGCGAGCGAACTCCCCCGCGGCGAAGCCGACGATGCGCGAGGTGACGACGACGCGGGTGTCCGGGTGGCTCTGTGCGAAGGCGGCGACCTGCCGGGCGATGTCGGCGCGCCTGGCAGGGTCGAAGACTTCATCCAGGCCGTCGAAGACCATCACCACCGGACGCTGCCGGTCGGCCAAGAGATCTTCTAGAACCTCACGGGGCAGGCCCATGCGCTCGGCGGCGTTGTGCTCCGCCCAGTACTCCTCAACCGTTGCCCCGATCCAGCGCGGGTCGGCGAGCCACCGCAGCTCCACCACGACCGGAACGGCGTCCTTGAGCGCGTCCAAACCGTCGGGGACCGTGTCCAGACCACCAGCCAAAGCCAGCGCCAGGTACTTCGCCAGCATCGTCTTCCCCGCGCCGGGGTCGCCGAGCACCACCAAGCGGCGACCGTCCTGGGAGCCGAGGACGTCGAGTACGGGTTGCGCATGCCGCACACGGGTGTGCTGAGGCCGTCCGGCGCCGGGCGACAGCGAGGCCACCTCGGTAGCGTCTCGCTCATCCAGCTCCCCGTGGCCCATCAGGTCCCGTACCAGCCGCTGCGAGAGGGGCTGACGCGGCCAGTCCCACGCCAGTAGCGGCTCCTCGAACACCGTGCCCAGGCCGATCTGCTGCTGCTGCTCGCCCGCCCTGCCCGCCTCGCCGAGCACGTCCATGTTCAGCCGACCATGTGTCTGCACAAGCCGCTGGAGATACTCACCGATCGCGGCATCCGTACGCGCGCTGAGGCCGCCCCGGCCCTCCCGGGAGCGCCGGCCCTCGCTCGCTTCGACGGTGGCTTCCTCGTAGCGACGGCGCCAGGATCGGCCGCCTGCCTGAGACACCAGCCACTCCCGCCTCACCCGGCCGTCCGACTCCAAGGTCCGCTGTCCCGTCCAGGACAGCCACACAGCAACAACCGCCAAGAGAACGTCCGCGTGCTTCGGCAGCCGAAAATCCTCAGCCGATGCCGCCGCCCACTCGCTGGCACGCTGGCCGTGGAACCGCTCCGTGCCCGGAAGTCCCGTGCGGCGCACCTGCAGTTGCAGAGTGGCCTGGGTCCGTTCTGGATCCTTCCGAGCAGCCGCCTCCTGCAAGTCCAGCAGCGCCCTGCGCAGTTCTTCGCGAGCGAACCCCATGAATCGACGCCCCTTGGTCCCCTTCGCGCCCTCTACCCGTCTCCCCGGCGGCACCGGGACCGCCCGAGGCGGGCACCCCGGGAAGCCGCTCTCAGAAGGCACTGAACAGGCAGGATAGCTGCCGCGTTGCCCGGGGCGCCCGTGTATCAGGACGCCGGATGCAGCCGAGGGCGAGAGTGGCATCAAGTCCGCCGCCAGACCTACCGACGCACCTTCAGGAGACCACTGTGCCCCGTACTCGTAAGTCGACCATCACCCGCATACCGAAGGATGGGGATGGCAGCCCCAGTTGGGGGCGCCGCCAGTCCCCATCCTCGCCCTTGCACGTGCACCCGCCGGTGACACGCTCCTGGCGCGAGACCTGGCGTGAGAGTGGGCACCGCATCGCGCTCAGCCTCGCTGGCTCCGCAGGCGCCATCGTCGTCGTGGTCCTCGAATGCTGGCTGCGGAGCTACTGAATCCGGCGCGCACCGTACCCCAGTAGGTGATGACCTACAAGGCTCCCGTGATGCCCGCGGCCCGATGAGACGGGCCGTGACGAGAGAGGGAGGGCGACCACAGTGTCCACTGGGCGGCGCGGCACGCTGGGCCGCCCGCGTCGGCACCTTGGCCTGTGGCACCGGGAAGTCTCCTCCATCAGGGGGTCGGCGGAAGACCACGAGATCTTCGCGGTGCGGGCACAGGCTTGATCGCTGCTCCGCTCGCAGGCCCCGGCCTGCGGCAGGAGATCCTCTGCCGCAGGCCGGCGCGGACAGGCGCAATGCCACTGCGTGCCGCCGTGCTCGTCTGACCGAAGTCCCGTTGTCAGCGGCCCGGGTACCGTGATGCCCGGTCGGACCCATCTCTGCGGGCCGCAGAGCCTCCGGGCATAACAGTCTGCCCTGCGGGGCAGATCCGGCGATGGTGGTAAGCACATTGCCCAGGTCGGTCAGCCGGGCAGTGGCGCCCGCCATGGGGCGCTGGGGGTGCCGTCGGGATCAAGGCCATACGGGCACAGATCCTGCCACGCGGTGTCCTCGGCCCAGTTGAGGCAGTGGACAAGGTCAACGCCCGCTGTCTCCGCAGCTTCCCGGTACACGGCCAGAGCGCCCGCCGTGTCGTGGACCTGCTGCCGCAGACGTGCCACGGCCATGAGGTGTTCGTCGTCGCCGTACTCCGCCATTCTTCGGTGCCAGTGCTCCGCTCCGGCGATGTCTCCCGCTGCCTCCAGATCCCAGGCAAGCATTCGAGCGGCCTTGATGTGACCGGTCTCTGCTGCTCTGGAAGCCAGGTCCATAGCGGCAGCATGCTCTTCGGACTCGGACTTCCGGATAGCCAGCCTGTACAGCGCCTCTGGATGACCGGTAGCGGCTGCTGCCTCGCAGAGACGTTTCCCGACCTCGTCGTTTCCGGTCCTAGACCACAGGGAGAACAGGTCAGGGACCTGCCGATCAATAACTCCTAGATCTTGGTGAGGATTACGGGGGTGTGAGGTCGTGCCCGGCGATCTCGGCGAGCTGTTGTGCCGTGGTCACGGTGAGGGCGCCGACCGGGACCGTGTACCCGAGCGCGGTGAGTACGGGTGTGGCCTCCCGGAGGGTCGCGCCGATCCGGCTCTTGGCCAGGCCGGTTGCCTCGGCGAGTGGCGTCTGGGCCATGGACCAGCGCTTCGTGAGGAGGAAGACGACAAGCTGGTCGGCGACGGAGAGACGTCTGCTGCCGGCGCCGGGGCCGCCGTCGGGACGTTTGCCGGGCAGGAAGATCGGCGGGTGCTCGGCACACCAAGCTTGGTAACAGGCGGCGAGATCGTCGAAGGCGGCGGGTTCGAGTCCGGTGAGGCTGGGGTGCCGCAGCCACATGGGGAGCTTGTCGCCGGTGGGAAAGCGTCCGAACTCGACGCTTGGTGGGGCCAATTCAGGAGCGAGTGGTTCGGGGCGCAGGGTGTAGTTCCACGTGCCGTGCCACTCGTGCGGCGTCAGGGGCAGGCGTTCCATGACGGTGTCGGGGACGGTGACGCCGGTGGGGTAGGCGCCGGGGTCGAGCTCGGCGTGGACGGACAGTCCGCTGCGTGTCGTGGTCGCTCCGATGGTGCTGACGACGACTTCGTGGCTGGTCAGGGGCCTGCCACGCCAGTTGATGCTGATCTGTGAGAACAGCCGGTGCTCTATCTTGTTCCACTTCGAGGTGCCCGGCCAATGCCGTTGTTTGACTACTGAACTATCGTCGCCTGCAGTGTGATGGTTCTGGCGGGTACGTGGCGTGGTGGGGCTTTCGGTTTGTCTTTCGGT
>NZ_JBIAIV010000107.1:0-6588 GCF_042871645.1 Streptomyces sp. NPDC005774
ACGGAAGCTCCGCTGCAGCACCAACCGCATCACCGCGATCGTCCAGGCCATACTCGTCCTCCATCACGCGTCAGCATGAGGTTGGAAAAGGCTCAATGGCCGGGCACGCTGGTCCGTGATGATGCGGCTGCCCATCTTGACTACCGGGTTTCCGTCGAGACCGGGTCGAGGTAGAAGAGGCACTGGACCGCGTTGAATTCGCCCACCTCGGCGACGAAGCGGAACTTGTCGCCTGCGGCGACGGTGGCGGGGATCTTCTCGCCGGTCAGTTTCAGGTCGGAGATGGTGACATCCGCGTACTTGAAGGACGGGCCGACCGTCGTCTGCGGTCCCTCGTCGCCTGGACCGAGGAGGAAGTGGTAGCCGGTGGAGTAGCGCGCCATGTGTCGGATCGAGCCGTTGAACGCGACCGTCCGGCCCTCATGCCTGGTCGCGAAGTCCAGGTTCGTGGCATCGCATGTGTCCGCCGTCAGCAGTGCCGCGAACTCCGGGTTTTTCTCAGGCGTGATCACCTCAGCGACAGCCGACTCGGCCGCGGTTGGAGTCGGCATAGCGGAAGGCTTCTCGTTCGCAGCGGCCGTCGACTTGTCCGACTCGGCCTTCTTCTCGCCTCCGTCGCTGAGCGCAGACGCAACGCCGATGACGATGGTCAGGACCACGAGGACGGCGGCCCCCGCACCGATCAGGAGCCACGGCTGCGGCTTCTTCGGCCGACGGAAGTCGAGGGTGGAGCGAAGTGTGCCCGGGACCTGTCCCACGAGCTCCCAGCCATCCTTCTGTATCTTCGAGATCACCAAGCCGTCGGTGCCGCGAACTGTCCGCACAGTCTTGTACTCGTACTTGATCTCGTCGGCCATGCGGCTCCGCGCCCCCTGAATGAACTGTTCATACCAACTGCCTCGCGAGCATAAGGGACTCCGCGAGGAACTTGGCATCACCGACGTCACCCTCGGCCCCGAGTTCGCGATGCGGACCGAGGAGCACTCTGTCGGAGGCAAGCCGGCCCGCCGGGTCGAACGCTGCTTCGTGACGGCTGTGGCGCCGAACACCGTCGATCCCGCACTTGCCACCCACCGGGATGTGATCCGTGCCCGGCACTGGTGGTCCATCACTCGCCCACCTGCGGGTGGGACACACTCCCCCAGCCTCCGGCCAGGGGCACCCCCAAGGCTCGGCTCGCTGCCGGATTCGGCGTCGGCCGCAGCGTGAAGCGTTCACCGTCAAGGGTGGTTGTGCTGCGGTCATGTACTCACGGTGGCGTGTCGTGGCCTAGCGTGACCAGTGGTGACGCGCCGACGTGAACCCTTCGTACGCGGCGGCACACGACGGTGTACGGAGCGGCCGGGGAACGGCACGGGAAGAGGCGCGGGACATGACGAGCGTGCGGGACGAAGAGACGGGCCAGGGACAGGCGGCGGTGCCGGTACCGGTGCAGGGCGGCCAGGGACAGGGGAGCGGGAGCCGGAGGCCCGGGGACGAGCCGGGGGCGGGGGTGGTGACCGCGTTCGGGCGGCAGTTGAAGCTGCTGCGGATCCGAGCGGGCCTGGAGCGACCGGAGTTCGGCAAGCGGGTGGGGTACTCGCCGGAAACGGTGGCCTCCATCGAGCAGGGGCGGCGGATTCCGCAGGCGGGGTTCATCGAGAAGGCGGATGAGGTGTTGGGGGTTGGGGGCGTGCTCAACGCCCTGAAGGAGGAGGTGGGGAAAGCTCACTATCCGGCGTTCTTCCGGGATGCGGCACGACTGGAAGCAGACGCGCAGGAGCTGTTCCTGTATGCAATGCAGGCGGTACCAGGACTCTTGCAGACTGAGGAGTACACCCGTGCCCTGCTCGCAATGCGGCGCCCCTTGCTGGATGAGGCGACGATTGAACAGCGTGTGGCCGCACGTCTGTCGCGCCAAGAGGTCTTCGGTAGCTGGCCGTCGCCGCTGACGAGCTTCGTGATCGAGGAAGCGGTGTTGCACAAGCCGTTCGGCGGTGCCGAGGTGTTGAGGGGCGTCCTGGAGAACATCCTGCTGGTCGGGCACAAGCGCAACGTGGAGATCCAGGTCATGCCGAATGACCGGGAGGACAACGCCGGTGTCGATGGCCCGTTCACGCTCATCACGCCAAAGAAGGGCGACCAGATTGCTTACCTGGAGGTCCAGGGGCGCAGCATCCTGGTGACTGACCGGGATGAAGTGCGAGCCATCTCGGCACGTTATGGGATCATCCGAAGCCAGGCTCTCGCCCCGAGAGAGTCCCTGGGATTCGTAGAGAAGGTGCTGGGAGAGCTATGAACACGGGTGAGTCGTTCCCTCCTACGTCGGAGGCCACGTGGTTCAAGAGCAGTTACAGCAGCGGCGAAGGCGGGGAATGCCTGGAAGTCGCATGGAAGAAGAGCAGCTACAGCGGTGCTGAGGGCGGCGAATGCGTCGAGATCGCCGAGGCACGTGGAGCGGTGCTGATCCGGGACTCGAAGCGAACTAGTGGTCCCATCCTTGCCGTTGGTACAGAGGCATGGGCCGGGTTCGTGGAGATGACCGCCGGGCGCTGACCGGCGGCGGATGCACGAAAGGAGGGGTCCGGCTGACGCCGGGCCCCTCCTCCGTCTCAGAAGTCGTCCAGACCTTCCTCGCTGCGGATCATCCGCCAGGCCGCGCGGCGAGCGCTGCGGTCGAGGTTGGACTTGAACTCGCGGTCGGCGCCGAAGTAGCGCTTGCCGAGGGTGTCGATGGTGGACACGTGATCCATCATGTTCTCCTCGAACTTCTTGTCGTAGACGAGGCCGAAGTTCTCCTCGTCGTTGACGACGGCGGCGGCGCGGACCTTCGGGTCCTCGTTGGTGAGGTTGAAGACGGGCAGAAGATCCGTCTCGGTGAAGTCCGTGCCGAACTTGGCGTTGAACTTGTCGATCAGTTCGGACAGCAGGGACTTCTCGTCGTCCTTGGCCCCGCCCACGCCGTCGCCGAAGCCATTGAGTTCGGCGGCGCCCTCGGGGGTGAGGGCCACGTCGTGCTCGCCGGTCTTCTCGACGCGCAGGTGGCTCAGGTCGACCTCGCCTATGTCCACGCCACCGTCGGCCCGGCGGGGGAGGCGGTTGAGGAGGTAGCGGCCGTAGAGGTGCAGCCGCTCCAACTCGGGGTCGCGGTACGGCACGATCTGCGCGAGGAAGCCGTACTTGCGGACGTAGTCGTTGAGGTGGGCGCGGAACTCCTCCGCCGTCTCGACGTCGTCCTCCTCCTCGCTGTCCATCAGCGCGGTGAAGCGGGTGACGGCGGGGGAGAGGAGCCGGTACAACTCCGCGTGCAGCTTCTCCCACTTGGCCTGGGAGCCGCCCGCCTTCTCCTTCGCCTCGAAGTAGGCCTGGGCGAACTCGTCCATGTCCTGCTCCGAGATGATCGGCGCGGACATGACCCGGCTCTGGGCCGTGTAGAGGAGGTTGGGGTCGGAGGGGAGGGTGTGCGCCTCCTCGAAGTACGGGCGGAACGCCTCCTGGATGTCCTCGGCCTCGTTGACGAAGTCCAGGACGGCGAGGTCCGCCTGCGCCTTGCGTTCGGCCGTGCGGTTGAGGCGGGAGAGGGTCTGCACGGCCGCGATGCCGGTCAGCGTCTTGTTGACGTACATGGTGGTGAGGAGCGGCTGGTCGAAGCCGGTCTGGTACTTCTCGGCGACGACCAGAATCCGGTACTCCTGCTGCCCCTTACCGCCGGCCTTCACAGCCTTGTCGTCGGCGCGGGCGTACCCGAACGCCTTCGGCAGCCCGCTCTCGGACAGCCCGCCGTTCTCCTTGCTCTCGGTGGTCTCCTTACCGTCGATGGTGAGGGAACCGGAGAAGGCGACGAGGACGCCGAGGTCCGGGTACTTGGTGTCGTACTCGCGGTCCTTGATGTAACTCCGGATGGCGCGGGCCATCTGCACGGCGGAGTGCCGCGAAGCGGTGACCACCATCGACTTGGCCCGTCCGCCGAGCCGACCGCGGGTGTGGGCGACGAAGTGCTCGACGATCACCGTGGCGTGCTGGGACACGGTGTGCTCGTGCATGAGGGCGAACCGGGCGAGGTGGCTGTTCGCCTTGGAGGGGTCGACCTCCTTCTCGTCGCGGTTCAGGTTCGCGAGCTTCCAGTAGGTGTTGTACGTGACGTAGTTGCGCAGCGGGTCGAGGATGAAGCCTTCCTCGATGGCCTGGCGCATGGAGTACGTGTGGAAGGGGCGGTAGACGGACTCGCCGTTCTCCGTGCCCTCCGTGCCGAAGAGTTCGAGGGTCTTGGCCTTCGGGGTAGCGGTGAACGCGAAGTAGGAGAGGTTCGCGGCCTGCGAGCGCTCCACCGCTTTCGCCTTCAGCTTGGCGTCCACGGTGAGCGTGGTCGCGCCCGCGTCGTCCGTGTCGGCGTCCAGACCGAGGTCCCGCAGCGCGGACTTCACGGCGGTGGCGGCGTCTCCCGACTGCGAGGAGTGCGCCTCGTCGACGACGATCGCGAAGCGGCTGCCCTTGATCTCGGTCGGATTGCGCTTGACGTAGTCGAGCAGGGCGGGGAACGAGTGCAGGGTGACCGTGACGATCTTGCCGGTGTCCCGGGAGAGGGCGCGGGCGAGTTGCTCGCTCTTCGCGCCGTGCTTCTCGTCGACCTTCACGACCAGGCCGTCGGTCTGCGAGAAGTTGCCGACTGTTTCCCGGAGCTGGGCGTCCAGGTTGCGGCGGTCGGTGATGACGATGACCTTGTCGAAGACCGGTTCGCCGGGCGTGATGCGCTGGTTGGCGAGCGCCTCTGGGTCGAGCGCGGTCGCGTCCGTGTCGGCGTGCAGGTCGCTCAGGCGGTGGGTCAGCCAGCCGATGGTGTTCGACTTGCCGGAGCCGGCGGAGGCCATGACGAGGTAGTTCTGACCGGCGCCGTGCGTGGCCGCGTGCGCGGTCAGCTTCTTGACCACGTCCCACTGGTGGAAGCGCGGGAAGATCGTCGACTTGGTGCTGCCGCCGCCGGGCGTCTTGTGCTTCTGCTGGTGTACGAAGCGCTGGAGGAGGTCCAGCCAGTTGTCCCGCTGCCAGACGTGTTCCCAGAGGTACGACGTGGCGTACGTGCCGTGGAGGGTCGGTGCGGGGTTGCCGGCGCCGCCGGGCTGACCGGGGCCGTTCGAGCCCGTGTTGAAGGGCAGGAACTGGGTGCTCTTGCCGCGCAGTTGCGTCGTGACGAACACCAGGTCCGGGTCGACGGCGAAGTTCGCGATGACCCGGCGGGTGAAGATCAGCTCGGTCGGGTCGCGGTCGATCCGGTACTGCTCTTTGGCCTGGTCGACGCCCTGTCCGGTGAGCGGGTTCTTCAACTCGGCCGTGGCGACCGGGATGCCGTTGAGGAACAGGGTCAGGTCGAGCCGATGACCCCAGTCGGCCTGCTTGGTGGCGTAGGGGAGTTCCCGGACGACGGTGAGGCGGTTGGCCCGATAGCCGTCGAGGACCGAGTCCGCAGAGATCAAGTTCGGCTTGAAGTAGGCGACGCGGAGCCGGACTCCGCGATCCTTGACCCCGTTCCGGAGGACATGCAGCAGCCCGTCATCGGCGATGGCCCGGTCGAGCCGCTGGGCGAAGCCGCGCTGGGCCTCGTTGGGGTCGCCGCCGTAGACGGTGAGGAGGTCGTCCCACTCGTCGGGCTGGGTCTTGCCGAGGAAGGTGTACAGCTCGTTGGTGTCGAGTCCGAGGTCGGCCTGGTAGTCGCTCGGGCTGGCCTCCCGCCAACCGTGTTCGCAGAGCGCCGCAACAATGGCAGCCCCGAAGGACGACTCGTCGTGCACGGGGCTCATACGGCGACTCCTTCAGTTACGTTGCGGCCGCTAGCGGAGGTTACGTCGAACTGGCCGGTTACGGCGGCGGTGATAAGGGCTTGGCGGCGTTCTGCCAGCAGCATGAGCTGTCTGTTGAGGAGTGCTCGCACCGCCGAGGTCGCCTGAAGTTCCGCTTTTACCTTATCAACCAGGTTGAGCTGTGTTTCCATGGGTGGCAGCGGGATGGGGAATCCTAGAATTTTGCTACTATTCGTGGAAGCTAGATTTGTTGTTCGGCTTCCTGTGCTCTCGAAATAGCAGCGGCCGTGCATTGTTTGAGTCATAAGCGCCAAGTATTTGCCGTTGAGGGTGGATTCATCGGGTCGCAGGGCGAAGACATGATTCTGATGTAGGCATTGGGGAATTTCACCACTCCAAACAGTGCCTCTGCCCAACTTGTCGAGGTCGCCCCCTTCCGTCATGAGCACGTCACCGGGGCGGAGTGTGCTGCGTTCTGCGACCTTGCGCGGAACGGTAATCTCTGTGACTGAATCTAGCGCTACTCGACCCGCTTGCACATTGGCCACTCGAAGGTAGGGGCGCGTCACCGTGTCTCCGGTTGCAATGCGGCTGCCGTTGACCGTAATGCCATTTTGAAGGCGACAGATGTACCCCAACTTGACCAGCGGGCGATCTGAAGTGATATTGGGCAACCAGGGAAAAGGGGCCTTCTTCGTTCCGTGAAGTTGGGCAAGGGTCAATGGCCATGAGTTAACGATCTACATGTGATGATCTTCGGGTGGAGCGAGCTGAGGGTGGGGCCGCGAGGCGGCTGACGGATGACGTGTCGATC
>NZ_JBIAIV010000108.1:0-6508 GCF_042871645.1 Streptomyces sp. NPDC005774
CGGCAACCGGAAACGCCTGCTGCCGGAAACCGAAAAACCACCCCGAAAGCAATCACACCGCGTGATCAGGGATCACGCGGTGGATCGAGGCTGAGACTTGGCGGCGGCCGTTCGCCAGACCGCCCTATGCCGGTCGGCGCGCGCGGCCGACGGTGTAACTGGCCCGGCTGGGTGGCCGCGTTGCCCTGGCCAACCTCCGGGCCTGCAACCACACCCAGTGCCCCGAACCCCACTGCCCACTCAGGGAAGCTGCTGGCCCTCTCCCGGACACCAGCACTGCCGGAGGCACAGGTGAGCCCGCATCGTGACGCCTCCGCAGCACACCAGCGCATCAAGTTTCCACTGATCCGGTGGCTGCTGGCACCACTGACCACACAGCGCGCCCGGCGTCTGGCAGCAGCATACGGACCCGGCATGGACGCCAGCACCGCCTGGGTGCTGGCCCGGACAACTACTCATCCCGAAGAGATCTCCTTCGCCATGAATCACCTGAGGCAAGACAAAGAAGACGATTCGTAGCCGATGAACCTCCGGCCGCTCGCCACCAGTTCGTCGGACTCGGAGATGTCCTACGACCCGGTAGCTCGTACAAGAGGCGGCGGGGCCAGGTGGATCATACTGCCAGGTCTCGCCTCTTGTTCCCGCTGCTCACCAGCTTCTCGGACGCGGTCGGGTCACGCTGGGAGACGTGACCAGCGACCGCCGTGCACTGCCCCCATCTCGGGCAAGCCGCGCCGTCGATGCAGAAGAGATCACCCAGCTTCACAATCCACTCGTTCCCGGCCAGGACGGTCGCCTAGAGTTCGACCGCTACACCTGGAGTCAGGAGTCGAGATGGATGCTCAGCCAGCAGTTCTCAGCACGGTGAACAGCGGAGTCGACTCCTGCGAACCACTGCACAAGGCCGGGCGGGCCCTGCGCGCTGGCTGGTCGCACACGAACCCGGGCGAGGAGGAGCACGAGCACTTCGCGGCCCTGTGGGCGGCCATGGAGTTCCGGGTGCAGGACGGCAACTGGGACGTTGTCCTCGGACCGTTTCGCAGCACCGACGACAACGGTGACCTGGTTCCGAGGGCCGTGAAAGACATGGCGCCCGCGGTCCTTGAGGCCTGGGCGGCCTACGCCCCCGAGACGACCCACCCCCTGGTCCGGGCCCGGCTTCACCACCTGCTCTGGGAGGCCCGGCACGGAACACGGCCCATCGAGCACCTCCGCTCCGCGGTGCACAGCTACCGGACTGGTGCCTGCACGCTGCTGACGAAGGCCGAGGACCACCAGGAGGCACCCGCCAACCCGCCCGAGCCGGGCGCCGCGGAAACCTTCGAAGTCGAGCTGGCCCGGCTTCGTGCAGCGGACGCCCTGGTGCTCGCCCACGGACTGGCTGCCACTACGCGGCGGCCGGAGTGTACGGACATCGTCGGCGAAATGATCGCCCTGGGCCATGCCGCGCTCGACTGGAAGACCCCATTGCCGGACGTGCTCACCCGTATGACCGCCCCGCTCGTGGCCAGCAAAGACAACTGGTCCGCCGTGCACGCCCTGCTCGAACGTGCCGCCGACGAGTACCGCGGAGAAGGCCAGTTCCACTACCGGGTGGAGTTCCTCGAAGAGCTCCGCCGCATGGTGCGCACCGACGATGAGCGCCGAGACGTGAACGAAAGGATCCACCGCGCCCGTATGGAACTGGCCGACAGCAGCACCGGGTTGCGGAAACTCCTCGCCCTGGAAGACGCTGCCCGACATGCCCGCGACAGTGGGCTGACCGACGCCCTCGACGAGGTGCGCCGAACGCAGCAAAAGATCGGGCGGGACGAAATGTCCATGGACACCATCCGCACCCCGGTCCCCCTGCCGCCGGGCTACCTGGAGGCAGCGAGCGCGGCCATCGACGCCGCCCACAGCATGGAGCACGCACTTCACTTCATCGCCACCACTCCTCCCACGATGAGTGACTCCGCAGCCCTGCCGTCCGGGCTGCTGTCCCTGCCGACGGTGTACATCAACCCCAACGGCCCCGTCGTGACGCGCACCGTCGGGAGCGGCAGCACCGGAGGAGAGGGCTTCTTCTTTCGGCAGCACGTCTTCGCCCTCGACGTGCACGGCCTGGTCGTCGAAGCCCAGCTGGACCGAGTCCGCGACCGGTTCCGCCCGACAGCGGAGGACCTCGTGCCGTTCTTCGCCAGCCCAGAGCACGCTCCAGAGACTCGGATACTTGGTCTCGCCCGCGCCTTCGAGGCGTTCTGGGAGGGCGATGTCGACACGGCCCTGGCACTGGCGCTGCCGCGCCTCGAAGGCACACTGCGCCGCCGACTCCAGGCAGCCGACATCGCGGTGATCACGCATGCAAAAGGGGAGACCATCGGACGGGTCCAGCAGCTTGGCTCCCTCCTCGACAAGCTGGATGAACTCGGCTTCCCCGAGCCGTGGCCCCTCGTCCTCCGGACAGTGCTGGGCAACGCCGAGGGGCAGATGAACCTCCGCAACAACGTCCTGCACGACCTGGTCGACACGCCTTCCCGGCACCGGGCAGCGCTCGTGCTCCAGCTCGCCCTGGCTGTGATCTTCCTCGGGGAGGAGCCACCTGCCCGGACGGGGCCTGCCGACAGCGGCACACGGATGCCGATGACGTGGAACGCCGCCGCCGATCAGCACCTGCCGTTCCCCATGCCCGACCCCCGGGCCCATCACTTCGTCACCCAGTACGCCGACATGCACGACATCGTCGCCGGCTTGACGGTGCCCTCCGGTATTCCGCAGTCCGCAGCAACGGTGCTGCACACCGCCCGCGAGCTCCTGCGCCACTCCTACTTCTGCTACGAGTTCTCCACCGTGGCCCTCCTGCACGCCCTGATCGCGATGGAGATCGTCCTCCGGGCCAAGATCCCCGACTCCGGCACGAAGCCGCTCCACGCCCTCATCAAGCAGGGCAAAGAGAGTGGCCTCCTGACCGAGCGGCAGACGGAGTTCCTCCACGATGGGCGCAAGCTCCGCAACCGCATCGCCCACGGCCGGAGGGCTCATTCCGTCATGCCCCCACACTGGGGGGCCGGAATGCTCACTACCTCCTTCACCCTGATCAGCGAGGTATGGGCGGCCCAGCCGACGCCACCGGCCACAACTGACACATATGAGGGCACAGGTATCTGAGATGAGCGAGCTCGTCACGGGGCCTGGGTCCTCCGGCGGGGAGTCGTCCGTGGTGGGGCAGCGCCTGCACGCCGTTCTGGATGCGGAGCAGGTGGTGGACGACCTGCGCCGCTACTTCGGGATCGGCCTGCCCCCGGGCGCCGGAGCGTTCACAGGGGGCCGGTTCGAGCACCTGGCGGGCGGGGGTGACCGTAGGCAGGTCGCGGACCGGTTCACCGCAGAGGACCTGGTAGCTGTGCAGACCCTGTCGGTGACCGTCCCCGCGCCCGTCGCCCTTGACCTGCTGGAAGGCCCGCTGGGCACCCAACTGTCCGAACTGCTGCGAGGCATCCCTTCCGACACCGATCTGTCCGACGCCGATGTCTCGATCGTCGCGGACGGCTCGCCAGCGTACCGGGCCTGGTGCTTGTTGGAGGACCAGTACAAGATTGGGTGGGTGATCGCCGGGAAGCTCTTGGCCCGTAAGCGGCCGCGGCTGCTGCCGGTCTACGACCGGGTCGTGCGCTGTGCGCTCGGCCACCCGCCGTCGTTCTGGACCGATCTGCGCACCGCCCTGCGCGAGGACGATGCGGCCCTGCACCACAGGCTCCTTGGCCTGCGACAGAGTGCGGGCCTGCCCGAGACAGTCAGCGCGCTACGGGTCGCCGATGTCGCCGTTTGGATGGCCCACCCCGCCCCCGGCCACCGCTGCCCCTGAGGACCCACCGCAGGGACAATCAAATGCTGACGCTCGGAGGGGGCTTGCTGGTGCGTGGGGTGCCGGCTGGCCTGGTGTGTTATGGGTTTCGGCTCCCAGTCCTACGCCGACGTCGTCCGCGACCGCGTCGCCCATGAGCAACACGAAGCCCACCTTGCAGTGGTCGGCGACTTCGACTGCTCTGGCGAGGACATCGAGCGGGACTGGGTAGAGCGGACGGGCTGCTGGAGCTCGGTGACCCGGGTCCTGCTCACCTACGAACAGGTCCGTGTGTACGGACTCCCGGCGACTGAGGGCAAGAGCGGCGACCCGCGGTGGCCGGCCTTCGCCCGCCGCTACGGCTTCGGCATCGAGCGCCCGGTGCAGTGGGAAGTGGAGGCGCTGGAGCCGGACGAACTCCAGCGCCTGGTCCTCGCCGCCGTCGCCCCGTACATCGACCGCGACGTCCTCGCGCAGTAGATCGCCCGCGAGGAACAGCAGCGCCGCGCGTCGTCCGAGTTCCCCGGTGGATGGGGCACCGGCGGTGGAGGAACGTCTGCCTGAGCCCTCAGTACGTCTCGAAGTCGGGTTCCCAGTCAGGGTCGGGCTCCTCGTCGTCGTTGAGTATCCGGCCCTTGATTCCCGCGAGGTCAAGTTCCCACAGCGTGAGTGTGAGACCGCACAGGCGGCACCCGAAGTGCCGGGGGAGGAACCAGACCTCCCCGTACTCTCCAGATTTGTCCCGGCCGCTTGCGAAGCCGGTGTGTCCGCACGCGGGGCATTCTGCAGGTACGGCCAGTGGCCACGGAGCGGCCGTCGGCAGCGTGGAGAGGCTGCTGACGAGTTCGGCGATCTCGGATTCGGACAGGCGCCGGGTGGTCTCGGCGAAGCGCTCGCGGGCCTGCCGGAGTTTCGCCTGGTACCGGATCTCCATCTCGGTGGTGGCCTGGGCCACAAGCGCGGTGCAGGCTTCGAGGCGCGTGCCCCAGAAGCCGTCGGGCTCTGTCGACAGTTCTTTGAGAAGCGCGTTGATGTGCTCGATGCCCGCGGCCAGGAGTTCGCGGCACTCGGTCACGGGCTGGCCCCACCCCATGTGGGTGATGCCGTTCCGGGACTCCCGCAGTTCCTTGAGCTTGGCAGGCGCCTTGTGCTCGGGGCCGAGGAGCTGGGCTGCCCTGAGGATGGCGCCTTCGCCGCCGATGGTCTTGAGCCCGGCGCGGCCCTTCTTCGTCTTGTCCTCGTTTCCGCTCAGGACCAGGAGGTCGTCCACGCTCGGCTGCTTCTCCGACGCGAGGAGCACGGGAGCGATGGACGCCAGGTACGCCTTGGACGCGTGCTCCACCGCGACCGCCATGTGGTGCACGGCGAAGTCCTGGTCGATGGGCTCCTCCAGGTACGCGTCGACAGCCGTGCGCGCCCACTTCCGGGCTGATATCAGCAAATGCTCGTGGATCGATTCGTGCGACATGCGCATCAAGGTAGAGGCGCGGTGTGCGAGTGCACTGCGAATTTGGATGCTGGCTAAGGCATTGGACGGGTGGAATCGTGTCCGGGCGTCGCTCATCATCATGGGATGGGGGAACAGATGGACGTGGCGCTGCTGCGGAGGCTGATCGACGGTGTGCTCCTCACGCTGTACACGCGCTACACCGCGAAGGAACTGCCGGCGCTGTGCCAGCGCCTCGGCCTTCCCACGCCCAGCGAGGGCAACACCAAGCACGAGCGCCTGGTGGCCAGCCTCAATGCCTGCCCCGACGATCGCCTGCCGGACGTCGCCGACGCGGTTCTTGAACATGAGGAGCTGGGCCAGGCCGAACGGATGGCGCTGCAGGATGTTCTGTGGCTCGGCCGCTACCATGTGCAGATCCCGAGCCGGACCAGGCGCGAGCTGGCCAAAGACTTCGATCTCTCCGATCACCTCGGCTACCCGGACCGCTTCATGGGCCTGCTGGGCCGACTGTGGCACCTGGACAACGATCCACTCGGCGGGTGGACCACCCCGACAAACAGCCTGCGCAGCCAGATCGAGCGCCACGTGATCCGGTTCCCGGATGACTGGACGACCGAGCACTTCTTCGAGCAGCTCGGTGCCTTCGAAGCACCGCACCCCCGCTTCGGGCACTTCGTCGAGGGCCTGGCATCCTCGGCTGTCCTGCCCGACGAGCCGGCGCAGCGCCGCTTCGTCGAGATGGCCAACCGGCACCTGAACCCAGCGGGCGCCCGGCTGAGCCAGCACGGAGAAGCAGACGGCTACCCCCAATTCCAGCTCGTCGAGCATGGCCGCGGCACCGAACGCCGCCCGCGCAACCTCATCTTCGCCACCCTGGGCAAGCCCGACATCCGCTTCACCAGCGCCCTCGACAACGACATCGAGGTAGCCGAACGCGACGACAAGGTGCTGGTCTACGAACACCCTGTCGGTAAAGAGGGACTGCTCTGGAAGCACCTCCTGTCCTGGTGGCAGGAAACCCGGAAGATCCCTGACCAGGAGCAGGCGGCGCGGGCCCTCTACAGCCGCATGGAGGCTTCCCTGCCACCAAACTCCCCAGGACAGAAGAATCTGTTCTGGCACTACCACCACGCCAACCGGGGGCGGTGTCATAGCCTCGAAGCAACAGTGCAGGTGAGAAGGGTTGCTCGTGGCAGTGCGGAGACCGTTGACGCTCGAGGAGCGTGAGGAGATCG
>NZ_JBIAIV010000109.1:0-6365 GCF_042871645.1 Streptomyces sp. NPDC005774
GCGTTGGCCACCGCGTGCAGGGTCAGGGTCGTCTTGCCGGAGGACTCCGGCCCGTAGACCTCCACCACACGGCCGCGGGGCAGGCCGCCGACGCCGAGGGCCACGTCCAGCGCGGTCGACCCGGTCGGGATGACCTCGATGGGCTCGTTCGTCCGGTCACCCATGCGCATGACCGCGCCCTTGCCGAATTGCCGTTCAATCTGCGCCAGTACCAGATCCAGCGCTTTTCCCTTGTCAGCCATGCGCAACCCCACTTCTCACTCTTCACTCCGCACGGCTGTCGCCCGGAGGATATGACAGCGGGTCCCGACGCGGAGGAGATGGAAATCGCGAACGCACGTGCGAACGTGCGTGCAGTGAGGCGCATCTCATCGATATGCGTGTCACTTGCACGTTATCAGTAGAGCGTCATAGCCGGCTGTTGCGTGGCGTCCAGCCGTCGCGCAAGCGCCGCAGGGGCATTCAGTGCACAGGCACCACAAAGCAGAGTGCAGTGCCGTTCAGCGCCGACCAGTGGTCTGCGGCCGCCCCCTCCGCGAGAATGTGACCGGAATTACACCCGGAGCCACGTGCGGCATGGTGGGAAAATGGAAGAGCTGGTTCGCAGAGGCTTTTGCGCGCTCATCCGTATGACCGCGTCGATCTCTGCGCTCCCACATGCGCCCGCTACCGGCCGTTCACTGCCGGGACCGAGCGGTGGGACGACCGTGCGCCCCGCATCACGCCCGGGCACGGCCGAGCGCGGCGTCGCACGCACAAGCGAGGGTTGAGCGGCATGCAGTTCTCCGAGGGACAGACACTCGTCCACCCCCACCACGGTCCGGCCACCGTCACCGAGGTTCTCGATCGCTCGGTCAACGGCAGGAGCAGGCGTTACGTTCAGTTCCAGATCCACCGGACCGACCTGCGTATCGCCGTTCCGGTCGACAAGGCCGAGGAGGTGGGACTGCGATCGGTCTACGCCGCGACACAGGTACAGGAACTGCTCGCCGTCCTGAGGGCTCCCACAGGTGAGCAGGAGGAGGCTTGGTCACGGCGTTTCAAGGCCAACAGTGAGACGCTCCGGGCCGGCGACCCTCTGCTCACCGCCGGCGTCGTTCGTGACCTCATGCGACGTCAGGAGGAACGCGGGCTTTCCGCGGCGGAGAAGGACATGCTCAAGCACGCCCGCCTGCCGATCCTCACAGAACTCGCGCTGGCGCTCTCGCTGGCCGACGGGGAGGCCGAGAAACTGCTCGACTCGGCCGTCCTCGAGGAGCAACGCACCGCTTGAGGCTCTCCCGTGCTGCAGGGGGGTCGGGGGCGCCGCGTCGGCCGCGCGCTCCTGGCCCCGGCCCACAGCCCTGACCGGCGCCAGGACATCGCCCCCGTCGGGGCGGGCGAGGGGCAGAAACGGCGAACCGATCGAGAGTGCCGGGTCGGCGAGGGCGGGTCTTGGGCGCACCGGCTCAGCGGGCCATCCAACGGTCCATCTCTCGCGCCCGTGTGTCCAACGCGGCGGCAACGGCGGCTGACGTGGTCCGGGGATTGCCGGGAACCTGCACGTCGTACTGGACGCCACCGGACACATGCCCGGCACCCGGTTCGGGCATCTCCATCTCGATTCCCGCGCGCCGCGCGAGCGCGACCGCCGTCGCCGCGAACCCTTCGGAGAGAGCGAGGATCACGGAGTGGCCCGTCCGGCAGTGCCAGGCGACCAGGCCGCGTACAAACTCCGCGTACACGACCGGATCGACCTCAAGTGTGTCCGGGTCGCCCGAGTACTTGCCCTGGCCGATCCCCGAGGGCAGCTTGAGTTCCGCCTCGAAGACCTCGACCTGCCGCAGGAAAAGACGGCCGGCGCCGTTCGACGGATTCCACAGCGTCTCGTCACCGATATCGAAGTACATGCTCATCGCCGGTCCCCCTGCTCGGTTGCCTCGGCGCAGGGTAGAGGATCGTGCGGGTGGCAGGCACCCGGTAAAGCGGTGCCTCGGTGGGGCCGAGGCACGTTGGCGAGTTCAAGCGGTCCGTGCGTCCTGGTACAGCCGGGACGGGGCTCAAGGGGTCTGCTTCGGTGCCGCAGCGCTGTCGGGTCGGTCGCCTGGGCTGCGGTGAGCCGGGCCGGTCTCGGCCGGGCTCGGCTCGGACAGTCTGAGTCCGGCGATGCAGCCGATGATGCCGGCCAGGAACAGCACTTTGAGCACACTCGCCGCCTCGCCGCCGGTGGCCATGGCCCAGGCGACGGTCAGTGCGGCGCCGGTGCCGGTCCACACGGCGTAGGCGACGCCGATGAGGATGTGCTGGGCGGCGCGCGACAAGCCGATCATGCTCAGAATCATCGCGATGAAGAAGACCACGCTCGCGACGGGCTCGGAGAGGCCGTCGCTGGCGCCGAGCGCGGTGGCCCAGACGGCCTCCAGCACGGCGCTGACAAGGAGGATCAGCCAGGGCATTCAGCTCACCGCTTTCAGTCCGGCGATGCAGCCGATCAGGCCGGCCAGCAGGGCCGCGCGGAGGGGCGTCAGCTTCTCCTGGCCCCGCGCGGTGGCGATCACGACGGTCAACACGGCCCCGATGCCGACCCATACGGCGTAAGCGGTGCCGGTGGGCAGCGAGGTCATCGCGTAGGCCAGTCCCGCCATGCTCAGCACCGCGGCAACGGCGAAGACGGCGGTCGGCGCGAGCCGCCGGAACCCCTGGGACATGCCCAGGGCGGTGGCCCAGACGGCCTCCAGTACGGCGGAGGCGATCAAGACGGTCCACGCCATGTGCACGTCCCTCTCCATGTTTTCGTACGGCTGTACCACAACGAAGCTAGCACGTAGTCGTACAGTCGTGCGACAATGGCGTCATGCCTCGCGTGATCGACACCGATGAACGCAACCGCCAGGTTGCGGAAGCGGCATGGAGAGTTCTGGTGCGCGACGGCATCCCGGCGCTGTCGGTGCGCAAGGTCGCTGCCGAGGCGGGGCTGCCGCCGAGCTCGCTGCGCTACACCTTCCCGACACAGGCCAGCCTGCGGATCCGGGCGTACGACATGGTGGTCGAGCGCCTGGCCGACCGGATCGCCGCCATTGCGCCGGGTGACGACTGGGCGCGGGCGGTACTGCTGGAACTGCTGCCCCTGGATGAGCCGCGGCGCTTGGAGATGGAGATCACCGTGGTCCTCGGCACGGCCGCGATGACGGACGGCGACCTGCGCGCGACGCACCACAGGGCGCACCGGGCCGTAAGGGACCTTTGCGAACGGGTGGTACGCGTACTGGGCGTGACCCCGCAGGAGATCCGGATCGAAACGGATCGCCTGCACGCGATGGTGGACGGGCTTGCTCTGCACATGATCCGACAGGACCGGGACGAGGACACCGACTGGGCCGCCCGGGTAGTGGACACCCACCTGACGAATCTGAAACAAGCCCCATCACCTCAGGCACTGCGACCGGAGTCCAGGTCTCCAGCCTCCGCCCGGTCGGCGCCAGGTCGAGAACGATGAGGCCAAAAGGCGGTACGTCCGGCGTTGTGCGGTTCGCGGCCCCACCAGGCAGCGTTGCGCGCCACCAGGTAGTGGACCGCGACGTCCGCGAAGCGGCTGACGAAAGCAGCGGCGCGTAACCCGATCAGTGCCCTGGTCGGCCACTGACGCTCACGCCGAAGAAGCCCCCTCCACCAGAAGGGGGCTGACGCTGTTTCGCAGGTGGAACGGTTCTCCGGGAGAACCTCTTGGTGGGGCGGGTGGGACTCGAACCCATAAGCGTGACGCCTCTCACCTGCGAAGATGCCGAAACAACGGATATAACCACCCGTTTCCGTCGGGCTGCGTCCTCCTCGATCCGGCTCGACCGGGGATCGGTGCAGCGATCGCTGCACCGCCACTTCTGCATCCCTCGCAAGCACAGCCACCGTCACGCGAGGAGGAGCCCAGCATCTCATCCTGGCTGATCCTCCCCAGCGTGCCGATGGGCTTTGCCAGGCTCAGCCCATTCCTGCACAGCCCATACAGTCACGATCCATAGTTGGCGACCATGCGCAACCTCCACGAAGTAGGGCGGGTTCGGCCTGGTGCACGGGGCCCACCGAGGACGGGCGCTTCGGACGGCACACTCGGTCTGACGCCACCCGCGGGCAGCAACCTTGGTGGCGGAGCGAGAGCCGCGGGCCGTTCCCTGCCCGGTTCGGCAGGGAACGGCCCGCGCATACAAAAGCGTCAACGATCATCCGATGGTCAGAGTTGGGTGATGTTCCTGGTTGTTTCGTCGTAGGCCGCTTCCAGCGTGCCGTGGGCGAAGGAGGTGTAGGACAGGCCGTGTCCGAAAGGGGAAGCGGGGCTGCTGCCCCTTGGCGTCGTAGTAGCGGTAGCCGACAGCGATGCCCTCGTCGTAGGTGACGGCGCCGTTCCTCCCGGGGTAGGTAGCGGGGGTACCCCCAGGCCCCTGCGTCGCGTCGGCGGGGAAGGTCACGGGGAGACGACCGGAGGGATCGCTGTCACCGAAGAGGACTGCGGCAAGGGCCGTGCCCATGCCGCGACCTCCGTACCACGTCTGGATCACGGCTTCCACGTCGTTCAGCCAGGGGCGGCGACGGGGCCGTCAGTGTTGAGGACAACGATCGTGCGCGGATTGACAGCGGCCACAGCGGTGATGAGCTGGTTCTGGTCCCCCGGCAGGCCGAGCCCCTCGTGGTCCATGGCCTCGCCGGCAACCCGGTTGACGAAGATGACGGCGGCGTCGGCCGCCCCCGCCGCCTTGACCGCGGCGGGGATGAAGGAGTCGGGCTGCCACCCCAGGGTCAGACCGCAGGTGCCGGTCTCGGCAGTGGCGTTGGTGTAGGTGAGTTCGACGCTGACCGCGCGGCCCGCCGTCAGCTGGGCAGTTCCTGGAGCGGGTAGTCGAACGGTCCGAGGAAGAACCTGCGCATCTGCCGGGTGCCGGAGACGACCGTGACGCCGTTGATCTTCAGTGTGGTCGTACCGGCGGGCAGCAGGGAGAAGCGGTGCAGGCCGGTGGTGGCCGGTACGGGGGTGCCGGTCCACTTCGCCGACCAGACGACGGGCAGATCCGCCGCGGGTGCGGTGGTGAAGTCGACTCGCGTCGGTCATGGTCACGATTGGAGTCCCGGTGGCATCTGCCCCCGCGAAGTACTTGACTGTCAGGCCGGCCTTGCCCGTGCCGTCACGCAGCACGGTCGACGGCACCACAGCCAGAGGCAGGTCTCCCTTGGTTCCCTGTGAGTGGGTGATCTTGACGGAGCTTCCTGCACGGGTACGAACGGACTGCAGAGGAGTGGTCCAGGTGCCGGGGTCGACGTAGGTCGAGCCGGCGACACCGGTGAACACGTCGGTGTCGGCCGGGCCGATGACGGCCAGCGACTTCACCGAGGCAGGCAGCGGCAGGGCCGAGGAGTGATTGGAGAGCAGGACCGTCGAGGCGATCGCAGCCTCGTGGGCGAGGTCCCTGTGTTCCTGTGTGCTGACGTTGTCGGAGGGCGCGGGGACGGGGGTGTCGAAGAGGCCGTTCGCGAACATCGTAATGAGGATGCGGCGCGCGGCATCGTCCAACCGCGAGCCCGGCATCGCTCTCCCCATGAGTCCGCCCGGGGGGATCTTCACAGCGCCGGGGCCAAGGCCGGCAAGGTCCATACCGGCACGGGCGGCTGCGACCTGGTCGTCGCCGGCCCAGAAGTCCGGCACGGTTAGCCCTGGAGTCCGAGGCCCTTCTTCAGGTCGTCGAAGAGGTCGGGGTGCTGCGTCGCGAAGGTGCCGTTGATCTTCGGGTAGGTCATCATCACCAACGTGGTCGGTGCGGCGAGGGCCACCCGGCGGAAGGGCGCCTCGTATATCTCGTGCAGGGCCCGGTCGGAGACCTTGGTGTCGATGAAGAAGCGGTCGGTCTCCTGGGTGTAGACGGCGAAGTGCTTGACGGTGGCAGCCACCTGCTGGCTCTGCATACCGACCGTGATGGCTGCTCCCCGATACCCGGCGAGCAGCGGGTCCTCCCCCATGCCCTCGGCCTGGCGGCCGAAGTGCCAGGTCCGCGTCAGGTCGATGGTGGGGCCGAGCATATTGTTGTAACCCTTCCCCCTGCCCTCCGCGCCGAGGCCACGGAGAAGGAAGCACTCGTACGCTGCGACTTCGCGGCCGTGTATGGCTGTGGGAACTGTGCCGTGGCTCAACGCGGAGCCGGGCTCCTGTTCTTATTGTGCTGTATGGCGGAGCAGACGTTCAGGCGTTCGTCCAGGCTTCGAGGAAGGCTTTGCGTCCGGCGGGGTCGTCCGCCCTGCGGTCGGCGTGCAGAGGGAGTGTCTAATCAACGGCGGATCTGATGATCAAGGAGACGCCAGAGATGACCGAGACCGTTGTCGAGCAGGAGTCCGTGGAGAAGCCGGCG
>NZ_JBIAIV010000110.1:0-5949 GCF_042871645.1 Streptomyces sp. NPDC005774
CGACACGTCATCCGTCAGCCGCCTCGCGGCCCCACCCTCAGCTCGCTCCACCCGAAGATCATCACATGTAGATCGTTAACTCATGGCCATTGGGGTACCGCCGGTCGCACACGAGGAACCGGAGACCGAAATATTTCGCTGCTGAGGGCTCACTCTTCGAAGCAGGATCGACGTCTGACATTGAATCCATAAATTCAACTGGTGCAACATGTTGTTTCAACTGCGCAAACATGGGTGCAATCAAATTGATGATCAACCGAAGCTTTCGAAATATATCCCGAAACTATTGACGATTGACGCGCACAGGCCAAAACTGTCCGGCATCGGACCTCCCCAACCGAGCCGTCACAGGAGGCGCATCAATATGAACGTGTCCGCACACCCGAGGGGCCGCAGGCGCGGTCGCCTGCTGTTCAGCGTCAGAAATGTCTGGACCATCGCGCTGGCCGCCGTCACCGCGCTGCTCCTGACCGCCACCACCGCCACCGCCGCCGTCACCACGAACCAGACCGGCACCAACAACGGCTGGTGGTACTCGTTCTGGACCGATGCCCAGGGAACCGTCTCCATGGACCTGGGCTCCGGCGGCAACTACAGCACGCAGTGGCGCGACACCGGCAACTTCGTCGCCGGCAAGGGCTGGAGCACCGGCGGGCGCAAGACCGTCAACTACTCCGGCTCCTTCAACCCGTCCGGGAACGCGTACCTGACGCTCTACGGATGGACCACCGGCCCGCTCGTCGAGTACTACATCGTCGACAACTGGGGCACCTACCGGCCCACCGGCGAGTACAAGGGCACTGTCACCACCGACGGCGGCACGTACGACATCTACAAGACCACCCGGTACAACGCCCCCTCCATTGAGGGCACCAGGACCTTCGACCAGTACTGGAGCGTTCGGCAGTCGAAGCGCACCGGTGGCACTATCACCAGCGGAAACCACTTCGACGCGTGGGCCCGCAACGGTATGAACCTGGGCAACCACAACTACATGATCATGGCCACTGAGGGATACCAGAGCAGCGGCAGCTCCAACATCACGGTGAGTGAAGGATCCGGTGGTGGTGGTGGTGGTGGCGGTGGTGGTGGCGGCAACAACGGCGGCTGCACCGCGACCCTGTCGGCCGGTCAGCAGTGGGGCGACCGGTACAACCTCAACGTTTCCGTGAGCGGAGCCAGCAACTGGACCGTGACCATGAACGTGCCCTCGCCGGCGAAGGTCTCCTCCACCTGGAACGTCAGCGCGTCCTACCCCGACAGCCAGACGCTCGTCGCCAAATCCAACGGCAGCGGCAACAACTGGGGCGCCACGATCCAGACCAACGGCAACTGGACCTGGCCGACCGTCTCCTGCAGCGCCGGCTGACCCCGGTAAGAGGAGGACCCCTCACATGACCACCGATAAACGACAGCCGGTCACCCGCTACCTGCTTCCGGTCCTGGCCATTGCCGCGCTGACCGTGGCAGCCACCGTGACCTCGACCGTCACCGCCCCCGAGTCACAGGCGGCCGCCTGCAACGGCTATGTCGGACTCACCTTCGACGACGGCCCGTCGACCGGCACCACGATGAGCCTGCTCAACGCGCTCAAGCAGAACGGGCTGCGGGCCACGATGTTCAACCAGGGCCAGTACACCGCCGCCAACCCCTCCTTGGTCAAGGCCCAGGCGGACGCCGGCATGTGGGTCGCCAACCACAGCTACACCCACCCCCACATGACCCAGCTGAGCCAGTCCCAGATGGATTCGGAGATCGCCCGCACCCAGCAGGCGATCGCGAACGCCGGGGGCGGTACACCCACGTTGTTCCGCCCGCCGTACGGCGAGACCAACTCGACGCTGCGTGCGGTGGAGGCCAAGTACGGCCTCACCGAAGTTATTTGGGACATCGACTCGCAGGACTGGAACAACGCGAGCACCGACGCCATCGTGCAGGCCGCGTCCCGGCTCACCAACGGCCAGGTCATCCTGATGCACGACTGGCCGGCCAACACGATCGCCGCAATCCCGCGCATCGCGCAGAACCTGGCGGCGCGGGGGCTGTGTGCCGGCATGATCTCGCCGCAGACCGGCCGCGCGGTGGCACCCGACAGCTCCGGCGGGGGAGGAGGCGGAGGTGGTGGCGGTACCTCGTGCACCGCAACCCTGTCGGCGGGCAGCCGCTGGGGTGATCGCTACAACCTCAACGTCGCGGTCAACGGCTCCGGCAACTGGACCGTGACCATGAACGTGCCCTCGCCGGCGAAGGTCTCCTCCACCTGGAACGTCAGCGCGTCCTACCCCGACAGCCAGACGCTCGTCGCCAAGTCCAATGGCAGCGGCAATAACTGGGGGGTGACGATCCAGACCAACGGCAACTGGAACTGGCCGACCGTCTCCTGCAACGCGGGCTGAGTCAGCGGCGAGCCGCAGCACACACCGTGCTGCGGCTTGCCGCACGCCCCGCTCCAGACCGCCGGCGTCGCGGTGGCGGGTATGGCGGTAGCCGGCCAGCCACCGCACATTCGCTCCGAGCGCCTTGTCCGGCGGCACCAGGCGCCGGTAGGTGAACCCCACCGCCGCACACGCCGCCTGCAGCACCGCGGCGGCCCGCTCGGCCCGCTGTCCGGCGGGCACCACCACGGGCTACCTCGCAGAAGCAGAAGAAGCGGTGGCCGCCGCCTGCTGATCGCGGCGCAATGCCCCGGAAGCGAACCCGTCGACACGCCCTACGGCCCGGAAACACCCGTGCCCGCGTTGCCCACCGACCTTCGGACGCTCGCTGACGAAGCCCTCGCCCGCATCACTGGCGACGAGGCGGGGCCGGCCTCAAACTGGATAACTGAGTTTCCCCAGGGATGCGGAGGATGCTGGCAGAGGGTCGGATAGTTCTCATGAGAGGAACATCGACCATGGCTGCCCCCAGGAAATACTCGTTGGAGTTGCGTGAGCGTGCGGTGCGGATGTACCGGACCTCCGATCCGAAGCCCCAGATCAAGCGTCTGGCCATCGAGCTCGGTGTACATCCCGAGGCCCTGCGCGGCTGGATCCGGCAGGCCGAGGCCGATGCCGGCGAGCGTGACGACCGGCTGACCACCGATGAACGCGCCGAGTTCGCCGCGCTGCGCAAGGAGAACGCCCAGCTCAAGCGCGCGAACGAAGTCTTGCGCACCGCCTCGGCCTGCGGGAACTACACATCGCCTCCTCCACCTACTACCGCTGGCGCCGTGCCGAGCGCGAACCGTGTGCGCGTAAGCGTCAGGACGCCGTGCTGACCGAGCGGATCCGGCAGATCCACACCGACTCCGGCGGGATCCACGGCTCGCCCCGCGTCCATGCCGTCCTCAGGCGCGAAGGCGTGGCGGTCGGCCGCAAGCGGGTGGAACGATTGATGCGTGAGGCCGACCTCGTGGGCATCAGTGCGCGCCGCAAGGGCTTCACCCGCCGCGACCCGAAGGCCATGCTCGCCCCCGACCTGGTCCAGCGCGATTTCACCGCGCCCGCACCGAACCGGCTGTGGGTCACCGACCTGACGATGACCTCCACCGGTGAGGGGCCCCTGTGGCTCTCGGCGATCCGCGACGCGTTCCCCCGCCGGGAGAAGTCCTTGGTGAACACCTACACTTGGATCACCGAACCGATGTTGCGACGACCGGTTGAGTGCGGGCAAGTATCGACCATCCCGACGCCCGCCAGGCCCTCCGGGTCGTGCGTCGGCGCACGGACTTCACCAGCGGAAAGCTCACCATCGAGCGTGTCTACCTGATCACCAGCCTGCCGCCGGGAGCCGTGAGCGGCGCTCAGCTCGCCGCGTGGATCAGAGGGCACTGGAAGATCGAAAATCTTCTGCACCATGTCCGGGACCGCACTTTCCGCGAGGACGACTCCAGGATCCATGTCGGCCGGCTCCCGCGCGTCATGGCCGGCCTGCGCAATCTCGCCATCGGCATCCACCGCTAGGGGCGGCCACACCGATATCGCTGCCGCGCTACGTCACGCCGCCCGCGGCTGCCACCGCCCCCTGACCGCCCTCGGCCTCGCCGGATGAACCCGGACAGAACTGATCATGCAACGGACCCTGCGCACCTTGGCGAGCTGACCGGCGCAGGTTCTCCCACTTCTCCTCCAGAACCGTTCCGGCCCACGGAGCGTGAATAAACATGACGGGACACGGACGGAACAGAAGGAGACGGGGTGTCTTTCGAGCAGGAATGGGCGCAGCTGAAAGCCGATGCGCTGGCGCGGCAGGCCGAGGGCGGCATGCGGCTCAACCAGCTGCCGGCGGACTCCGGCGGAGGCGCGCCGGTCGCCTCGGGCAAGGATCTGGTGGCGAAGGCGGACTCCGTCAACGGGAACGCCAACCTGCTGGTGGAGATCGCCGGGCTTCTCCACGAAGGCCGCCCGGACGCCGAGCTGACCACCATGGCACGGAACCCCAGGACGCACGGGGACGTGGCACGTCAGGTGGAGCGCTTCGCCGAGTTCGCGGGTGACCAGTTCCTGGACACCATGGCCCTGTTCGCAGCGCTGTCGACCCGTCTGCGGATGGTCGGCGGGAACTTCGCGGTGATCGAGGACGAGACCGCCCGCCGGTTCCTGGAGGCCATGCTCGACGGCCGTTACGTCTCGCCAGGAACGCGATGAGCGACGGACTTAGCTACCGCAAGGACGTCGAGTTCCTGGAGAACTGCAACCCGCCGCTGGTGGAGCGCAACGCGGACGAATTCCGCCGCATCCAGGCTCTCCTGACGGCTGTCGCTCCTGCGGCGGAGCGGGCAGAGAAGCACACCGAGTGGCGCAGCGAGGGCAGCGCGCACTACACGGCCAGGCTCACCGAGGGCCGCCGTCTGGTCGACGAGCTCGCCGAAGCCTACGGGCACGCCGCGGGCGCGCTGCGTCGCTACGCGGAGGCGCTGACGCTGGCGAAGGCGTACTACTCCAATGGCCTGGTCAACGAGCAGGCGCTCGCGGACCTGATCCACACCAAGGGCACCGCGATCACCCGCACGGCTCAGGAGGCTGAGCCGATGCGGCAGTGGGAGGACATGCGCGACACCACCGGCGTCCTGGACTTCTTCGCGGAGCTGACCATGGACGTCGACGACATCCGAGACGAGGCCGACCGGCTGCACGACGCGGCGGGCGGCGACTTCGACCTGGCGCGGACCACCGAGAAGGAGGCCCGCGACCTCTGCATCCACGAGCTCAAGCATGCCTACGACCTGGTGCCGGACTTCCAGGTATTCCTCACCGAGCGGGTGGACGTCGCCGCCGCCATGCCCGACCTCCGGCGCGAGGCGGCCGAGGCGAGCGGTAACCCGGTGACCCGGTTGCCGGGTAGCGGTCCCAAGCAGGACTACTACCCGACGGCCGGGGACGAGCTGGTCTCCCCGACGCTCCAGAGCATCCGGATGCAGCTCGCTTCATTGCCGGGCGCGACGGACAGCTACTGGATTCCGCCTTCCGGTGACCAGGAGAAGACCGAGTGGATCCGGGCCAACAAGGACATCATCAAGGCCGCCGCGCAGAACTCCGGGCTGCCGCCGTCGATAGTGGCGGGTATCGCCTGGAAGGAGATCGCCGGTCAGCCCGGCCCACTCGACGACATCACCGACGCCATCCGGGAACAGGCGGACTCCCCGTTGAGCCCCATCGGGCCGGATAACCTGCCGTCACGACTGGGCGGCGACCCCGACGAGACGTCCTTCGGGCCGATCGCCATCCAGGTACGGCGTGGTTCCGAAGTGCTCGGCTACGACCCGGAGAACCTCACCGACCAACAGCGAGCCATGGTGGAGGAATCGCTCCAGGACCCGGGACAGAACATCTTCATCGCCGCCGAGTACCTGGCCCAGCTCAAGGCGGAGAGCGACTTGGGTGCAGATCTTCTGAGGGTGCCTCGTTGGGGTGATTCGCAGGGGTTCGGGATGTGGTCGGGCGTGCCGGCTTCTACCGTCGCCGGGGTCGA
>NZ_JBIAIV010000111.1:0-5646 GCF_042871645.1 Streptomyces sp. NPDC005774
GAAGCGTAGGAACTCCCATCATCCCAGTTCAGCGGGCACCTCTTCCGTTCTCCCCGTCCACAACCCGACCGCTACGCGGTGGATCGAGGCTCAGGTGGCCCCATGCCCGGTTCCGCACATGGCACACGCGGGCGCAGGCGTGCAAGGCGGCCCGGTTCAGAATTCTGCGGGAAATTCGTTCTAGGTGAGCAGTGTGCAGTTCAACTGAGCCAATGTTGGCTGGTGGTCATGAACACCCTCTTGCCGCCGACGCATGCCCTCGCGGCGACCAGTCGAATCGAGGCGCGCTTCGTCGGCGCTGCCGGAGAACTCCAGCGTTTGCCATGGCTACACGTCGCGCAGGGGCTCGCGCTCGAAGAGCTGACGCCGGTGCGGATGTTCCCCGTACGTCGGGGGCGCCGTGTGGCACCTGGCTGGTGGTGGTCGGCAACCTCCGGACAACTGGTGCACTACGGGTTCGGGGCGATGCGCACGCAAGTCATGCTGCTGGACCGTGATCCGGATGTGGTTTCTATGGCGTGCAGCCCAGTGGAGTTGGCATGGCTGGGGCACGGCGGCGAGACCGTTGTGCACACCCCGCATTTGATGGCCCGGCTCCGGGATGGAAGCGGTGTGCTGGTCGACTGCGCAGGACGCGACGGGGTCTCCAAGCGGCTGAAGGAACGAGCCTCAGAAATGAGGGCAGTAGTGGAGGCGGCCGGGTGGCGCTACCGCATCGCCCTACCGCCGGAGCCGGTGGTTGCCGCCAATGTCCGGTGGCTGTCGGGGTACCGCCATCCCCGCAACGGCGGCAGCGGCCGGATGGCAGAGGTCGCGGCGTGCTTCGCCCGCCCGCAGCCGCTTGAGGAGGGTGTCTCGCGGCTCGGGGATCCGATTGCTGTATGGCCGGCTGTCTTCCACGCCCTATGGGGCGGGGTACTCAACACGAACCTGGAGCTTCCCCTGCACGAGCGGACGGTCGTAAGTGCCGCCGCCGAAAGGGTGGCAGCGTGAAACGCGGCATGCTCAGCGTCGGCGATCAGGTGCGCTGGGACGAGCGCACATGGACTGTTGCGGTTCTGGAGGGAGTCCGGGGGCGGCTGGTCGATGACGCGGGCGCGGTCGCAGCTGTGTCACTGCCCCACCTGTTCGCCGACCCGCACTTCGAGGTCTGCGGCGCTCCCCGACCTCAGGTACCGCCGTTCGCACTGCTCGACGCGCTGCCTGATCCGGTGCGGGAGCAGGCGCTGAGCTGGGAGCGGCACGTGCGAGAGGTGGAAACGGGCATCCCTGACCCGGTGGGCGGGACGCCGAGGCCGCGGTACGACCCCGCGGTGCATACCTTGGCGCAGCGGGAGGCGGCCAAGGCCGAGGAACTGACCGCCAGCGGCCTGCCGACGAGCGTGGCTACCGTGCGGCGGATGCGGGTGCGTTACCGGGACCAGGGTGTGTGGGGGCTGGTTGACCAGCGCACCACCCGGCCCAGGTCTGCGGTAGGTCGGGCGGATCCGCGGGTGGTGGACGCGGTCGTGGCGGTGCTTGAGGAGCAGCGGGACAGGTCCACGGGTACGTTGACGCGTCTGCGCGACCAGGTGCGGTGGTTCTTGGAGGATCAGCATGGCCCGGGGGCGGTGGGGGTGCCGCCGCAGTCGACGTTCAACCGGCTGGTGCATGCGCTGGCCGATGGCCAGGGCATGTTGGGTACTGCGGCGCAGCGGCGCTGGCATGCGTCGCGGCCGACGCCTCCGTTCGTGCCGACGGTGGCGTTGCGTCCTGGCGAGATGGTGATGATGGACAGCACTCCATTGGATGTGGTGGCGGTGCTGGCGGACGGGGTGACGGGCCGGCCGGAGCTGACGCTGGCTGTGGACGTGGCGACGCGGAGCATCTGTGCTGCGGTGCTGCGGCCGCCGGGTACCAGCGCGGTGGATGCGGCGGTGCTGCTGGCGGAGATGGTGGCGCCGATGCGGATGCGTCCGGGCTGGGACGCGGCGCTGGCGCTGCAGCGGTCGGTGGTCCCCTACGAGCGGCTGCTGAGTCTGGACGAGCGGCTGAAGGGAGCCGCTGCCCGGCCTGTGATCGCGCCGGAAACGGTGATCGTGGACCAGGGACGGGTGTTCGTATCCTCCTCGTTCCTGGCAGCGTGCGGGAGCCTGGGGGTGTCTCTGCAGCCCGCGCCGCCGGCGAACGGTCCGGCGAAAGGCCACGTGGAGCGCACGTTCAAGTCGGTCAATCAGCAGTTCTGCCAGTACGTCGCGGGATACACCGGGTCCAATGCCACCGAGCGCGGCAAGGGCGTTGAGGACGAGGCCCGGTGGACGCTGCCGCAGTTGCAGGAACTTTTCGACGAATGGCTGGTAGCGGGGTGGCACGCGCGCAAGCACTCTTCGCTGCGGCATCCCCTCCTGCCTCATCTGGAACTGTCACCGATCCAGATGTGGGCAGCGCTGGTGGGCGTCACCGGATATGTGCCCGTGCCGCTGGCACCGGACAACCACATCGAGCTGCTGCCGGTGAGGTGGCAGGTCATCAACGATTACGGCATCCGCTTCGACTACCGCACCTACGATGGCAAGGCCCTCAACGGGCACCGGCGGCGCCGATCGGGCAGCTCTGCCAGGGGCGAGCGCTGGGAGGTCCACTACAACCCTTACGAACCGGCACGGATCTGGGTGCGGCTGCCGGACGGCTTCGTGGAGGTGCCGTGGATCCACACCACCCAGGTGAACATGCCGTTCACCGACTACACCTGGCGGCACATCCGCAAGACAGTAGCGCGCACCGCGGACCGCGACGAGCACGAACTCGCCCTGGCCCGGGCCCTGGACGCGCTGCTCAGGCGCGCTGGCGCCGGAGAAGGCACACGCCGCGAGCGCACGGTGGCGGCGCGCGCCTCTGCCACTTCATCTGTCGCCGTCGGCGGTCCGACAGCCGGGACTGCAGAGGAGTCTTCGCCTCCTGACTTCGTATCGGACGTCGGTGAGAGGAGACAGCTCGATCTCGACCCGGAGGAGCCGTACGACGACCTTGCCGGCTTCGACGAAGGCGAAGAGGGCGACGACGCGTCGTCCGGTGACGTGCGGCCCTACACATCCCGACTGCTGAACCCCTATGCGGAGGCCGACCAGTGGCTCTAGCAGAATTTACCCCGGACGTTGATGACGCCTTCGACCCGGTCAGCACCTGGGTGGGCTGGCAGCGCTACGTCGATAGCGCACCGGCCACAGCGGTGGCCGATGACTCAGGCTGGAGCCGGGAGCAGCGGCTGGACTACCACTCGCAGTTCGTCGTGGTGGCTACTCCCGCCATGGAGAGGGTGTCGATACAGCTGCAGCGGATGCTGCTGGTCAACCGCCGCCACCGCGGCACCGCGAGGCGCGGGCTGATCGTCTCCGGGCCTCCGAACACCGGCAAGACCACCACGCTCATGGAACTGGGGCGGATTTTCGAGCTGACGGACCGGCGCAAGCATCCGGGTGTTCAAGACCGGCTTCCGGTGGCCTTCGTTTCCGTACCGCCTGCGTCGACCCCGAAGATGCTGGTCACCGAATTCGCCCGGTTCCTGGGCCTGCCGGTCCTGCAGCGCATGAACCAGGCAGCGATCACCGACGCCGTATGCGCGACGCTGTGCGAGCTGCGCACCCAGCTCGTCCTGGTCGACGACATCCATCTGCTCGACACCCGCACCCGTTCCGGTGCGGAAACCTCGGATCAGATCAAGCACCTGGGCGAGCGGATCCCGGCCACCTTCGTCTACGCGGGCGTCGATGTGCATGACTCGCCACTGCTGATCGGGCCGCGTGGGCAGCAACTCGCGGGACGCTTCAAGCTGCTGCGCAACGACCCACTGCCCTACGGCACCGCCGCGCAGCGCGATGTCTGGCAGGAACTGGTCCGTGACCTGGAGGGCGCGCTTCGGCTGCGGAACCACCGCCCGGGGTCGCTCGCCAAACAGGCCGCCTACCTGCACCGCCGCACCGCAGGAGTGCTTGGCAGCCTGTCTCACCTGCTCCGAGAAGCCGCCGTGACGGCCATCATGGACGGGACCGAGAACATAACGAAGAGCCTGCTGGAGGATGTCGAGCTGGACATCCGCGCAGAGCAGCAACTGCTCGCCCCCGTGCCAGCGCAGCGCCGCGCTACTGCCAAGCGCGCCGGGGACAAGCGTTGACCCGCCGCTCCAGCGGCGCCCGCGGTCTGGAACCGGATCGCCTTTGCCCGCGGGCGCCCGTTCACGGAAATCGGGAGCACCGTCCGTGACCGTACCGCCGGCACGCGGGCCGTCGTCCCTGCTGTTCCCCTCCCTCCCGTGCGCGGCAAGCGTGCGGCCGCTGCCGCGTGAGACCACGCTGTCCTTTGTCGAACGCCTGGCCAGCCGCTTTGGGGTCTCGGCTGCCGACGTGATCACGGAGTTCTTCGCCTTCGGCAACAGAAAGTCCATGGACTCCCTCAAGCCCGACGGCGAGGTGTACTTCAACGCCGACGCCCGGGCTCGCTTCGCCGCCCTGTCGCGAGTGCCTCAAGAGCACCTGCACCGGGCCCTACCTGCTTGGACCCGGTTCGAACCTGAGGGCCGATACGACACCGGACCCGCAGTCACCTTCCACAGCGCCAGCTCCATCGAGCCCACCGGCGGCGCCTGCACACGCTGCACCGCCGCCCGTACCGGCCGAACCGAGCCGGCGCACTTGTACATGGCGGCGCACCAGCGCCTCTGCGTTCGCCACCAGATGTGGCTGCCAGGCACGCAGGACGTACCGGATCAGAACTCCGGCCGCAACCAGCTGAGCCTGGCCCAACTGCCCGAGACCGTACAGGCCCGCGGCCGCCACACGGCACTGCTACGCCGCCGGGAGAATGCCGCAGACGCCTACCCGGTCGCGCAGGCCATCATCGCCACCTGGTGGGATGCCGCCCGGCCTCAGGAAACCGCCTGGGCGCAGCGGCTGGAAAGCCTCGCCCGCGCCAACCCCGCCGCCGAACTTTCGCCCCATGCTGCCCGGGACGCGGTCACTTACCCCGACACCGTCACCCTCGCAGGACTGCTGGCCAGCCCCTTCTGGCAGCACCAGGTCCTGGCCGACACCGGCACGCACCGGCCGCACGTTGCCGCCGACACGCCATCCTTCATCCACGAACTCGCCCTACGGCTACGACGACCCTGGCTCGCCAGCGTGCTGGCCGACAGTGATTCCGGGCCGCTCATCGCGTGGCTCCAGGCATGCTGGCGCTCCCGCGCCGGTGAACGCGAGCGCACCGTGAGCATGTGGCGGGTCGCGCCCGCCTATCGCACCCCAGCCTCTGCCGGCAGCAATCCAGACCGGCCCTCTCGAACCGAAGGCACCGCGGACAAAGCAGACGCCGACGCCGACGCCGACAACGCACAGGGGTTCGCCCGCGGCCTCGCCCTCGCCCGAGCCTTCGCTGCCGAACACGGACACCTGTGCATTCCCTACCGGCACGAAAAGGACGGATTCCAACTCGGCCTGTGGCTGTCCAACCAGCGCGCCACAGGCCCCCAGCTTCCCCCTGAGCGCAGCCGGGCTCTGTCCGACCTCGACCCATGGTGGATGGGTGCAGATCCAATGAGGGTGCTGTCTATCAGGCGGTGAGTATGAGCCGGTCGCGGTAGCGTGCCTGGTGGTTGCGGTTGAACTCCTGCTGCTC
>NZ_JBIAIV010000112.1:0-5483 GCF_042871645.1 Streptomyces sp. NPDC005774
CTACCAAGCCGGACTCCACCTCCGTGCCTCCATGATCTGGATCAAGGACCTCGCGAGGTCCACTCATTGATCACGACTCAATACAGGCCCTAGTGCTTGGCCAGCTCCGAGCGTTTGTACGAGTACGAGAAGTAGACCCCGCACCCGATCAGGAACCACACGACGAACCGCACCCAGGTCTGCCACTGCAGGAACGTGATCAGCCAGATCGAGAAGACCACGCCCAGCGCCGGCACGAACGGCATCCCCGGTGTACGGAAGCTGCGCGGCAGGTCCGGCTGCCGGTAGCGCAGCACGATCACAGCCGTGCACACCACCACGAACGCCAGCAGGATGCCGATGTTGGTCAGTTCGGCCGCCTCCTCGATCGGCAGGAAGCCGGCGATGGCGGCCGACGCCACCCCGACGATCCACGTCACGCGCGTCGGCACGTGCCGCGTGGGGTGCGTCTTCGCGAACCACTTGGGCAGCAGCCCGTCCCGGGACATGGAGAACCACACCCGGGTCACACCCAGCATGAATGTGAACATCACGGTGAGGATGCCGATGATCGCGCCCACCGCGATCACGTCCGCCAGTCGGCTCAGCCCCACCGACTGGAAGGCGGTTGAGAAGCCGCTCTCCTTGTCGATGTCCTTGTAGTTCTGCATACCGGTCAGCACCAGACAGGCCGCCACGTACAGCACCATCGCGATCGCCAGCGAGTAGATGATCGCCTTCGGCATGTGCCGCCGCGCGTCCTTGGACTCCTCGGCCGCCGTCGACATCGCGTCGTAGCCGAAGACCGCGAAGAACACGGTCGCCGCACCCGTGAACGCTCCGCCGACCCCGTAGGGGAAGAAGGGGTGGTAGTTGGCGGTGTTGATGTGGAAGACA
Organism: Streptomyces sp. NPDC005774; assembly: GCF_042871645.1. Lineage (NCBI taxonomy): Bacteria > Bacillati > Actinomycetota > Actinomycetes > Kitasatosporales > Streptomycetaceae > Streptomyces > Streptomyces sp. NPDC005774. The sequence goes on from NZ_JBIAIV010000112.1 coordinate 877, forward strand.
CCGACCAGGATCACCACCAGCACGACCAGCACCTTCAGTCCCACCACGATCGTCTCGAAGCGGGCCGCGCTGCGGATGCCGAGGGTCAGCAGCCAGGCGATGAGCAGGCACAGGAGCGCCGCGAACAGGTCCACCTTGTGCCCGGCACCGGTGCCGGGCGCGCCCAGCATCCAGGCGGGCAGCTGCGCGCCCATGTCCTCGATCAGGAAGCTGAAGTAGCCGGAGATGCCGATCGCGACCACCGCCACGATCGCTGTGTACTCCAGGAGCAGGTCCCAGCCGATGAACCAGCCGGCGAACTCGCCGAGCACCGCGTAGCCGTAGGTGTAGGCCGAACCCGCCTTCGGGATCATGCCCGCGAACTCGGCGTACGACAGGGCCGCCGCCGCACTGGCCACGCCCGCGATGAGGAAGGACAGCAGCACCGCGGGTCCCGCCGTGCCGTTGGCCACCGTGCCGGCGAGGGTGAAAATGCCCGCGCCGATGATGCCGCCCACACCGATCGCGGTCAGCTGCCACAGCCCCAGCGTCCGCTCCAGCCGAGGCCCCTCACCGGCTTCCGTCTCCTCGATGTGTTCAATGGGTTTACGGCGGAGAATGCCCTCGCCCATCCGGAGTCCGGCCATGTGCTCACCTCTTCGCCTACGGCAACGGCTGACGGCGGATGATGCGGGCTCAGCGCCGCCGGGTACGGGGGACCGCCACGCATGCGGCCGGACCGCGGCGGGGCGGCCGCCGGTCCGGCCCACTGGTCCAGGCCCTGCCTACGGCACCACCGTCACCGACCATCGTCCCGTTTTCACCAGGCGGACCGCGACCGAGCCGATGATCCGATGGCCGGCCTGCTCGAAGGCGTCCGCCACCACCGCGTCCGCCTTCAGCTCGTCGACGGCCCTCGTCAGGCCGTTGTAGGGGGCGCCGCGGAACGTGGGAACTCCCGGCGATCTCGCATATCCCCTTCACCCGTTCGGCTGCCTCCCGGATCTGCTGTACGAGGGACTCGGCGATCTCGTGGGTCGTCTCGGCCACCGGCGCGCCCGGAACCGCCCCCGCCGTCAGCGACGGCTGCACGTACATCACCGCGAGCAGCGCGCCCTGCCGCCGGGCGAGACCGGCGGCAGGGCGCGGCGGCCCGCATCGAGGAGTCGGAGCCGTCCACGCCGATGACGATGGCCTTGGGCCCGTCCGTGCCCCGCTCGAACCGGTGTGCCTGCCGCTCGTCCCGCTCGTGCTGTTCCTCCATGCCCGCGAGGCAAGCACCGATGCAGTACTAGTGAGCGGGCTTGCGCAGGTGGAAGTGAGCGACGACCTGTTTGCCGGCACCCCGGGCGATGGCTTGCACCTGGTCGCACAACTGGGCGACCAGGTGCAGGCCGTGTCCGCCGACGCGGCGGGCGTCGTGTGCTCGCAGTTCGGGCGAGCGAGGGGAGCGGTCACTCACGGTGACGCGCAGTAGGGCGGCGTCGGGTGCCACTTCCAGCGCCAATTCGCCCGGACCGGGAGCGTGACGCAGCGCATTGGTGACCAGCTCACTGACGATGAGTTGGGCGTCCTGGCTCGGCCGGTGGCCGGGGTCGTGTCCGGCCTGGGCCAGCAGCGTGCGTACGGCCGCTCGGGCTTCAGTGATTGATGCATCCGCAGTGTCCCAGGCGATGCTGTATCGCAGGGGCGCTACGGATGCCTGTTCATCCGATGTCCGATTTTTAAGCGGGGTGGCCATAACTCTTCCCGTGGGTCGTTCCTTATTGTTTCATCGCAAGTTGCCGTTATCGCATCATTTCGCTTACCCGCTATCGTCCTGTTCATGGGGCACCCGCCGGTCCTGGTGTTCGGTGCGGGCCGGGGCCGGCGACCGTGAACTGTTCGAGCGTGCCACTGACAATCTGCAGCCGACTGACGGCCGGCTGCAGAGGAGCCGAGGCGAACGAAGCCCCAGCCGCCGGCTGCATGGCAGCGCCGGGCATCGAGGAGGGCGTTTGGGATGGTGGCTGCCTACGGTGAACGCCCGGAGTGCAAGGGGCGAGCGGTGCTCGCCGAAGCAAATCGAGGGTCTTCCCGGATTTTTCCGGGAAGACCCTCGACTGGTACAACGCGTCAGTGCTTGAAGGCGTCCTTGGCCTTTTCCTTGGCCTCACGGGCGTCGCCCTTGCTCTTCTGCGTCTGCCCCTCGGCGGTCATGCGGTCGTTGCCGAGGGCGCTTCCCAGGGCCTCCTTGGCCTTTCCCTCGGCCTGCTCGGTCTTCGCCTTGGCCTTCTTGCCGGCAGTCATGGAACACGCCTCCTCATATCCTTTGGTGCCGCTGTCGCGGTAAAGCCGCTTGTGCCCCGGCTACTCCTTCGTAAACAAGGCGCCGCCCAGGAATGGAGGGAAATCGGCAGGGCAGACGGAGCCGCAGGAGGTCGATAACTATGGTTCCCCTGCTTCTTGTTCTGCTTCTCGCGGTGATCCTTTTCGGTGCGGGTTTCGCCGTCAAGATTCTGTGGTGGGTGGCCCTCGCCGTGCTGGTGCTGTGGCTGCTGGGCTTCGTGATGCGCTCCACCGCCGCCGGTGGTGGCCGCGGCCGTTGGTATCGATGGTGATCCGACCCGCACCACGCCCCTCGTAGGGACCGGCCGTCATGACGGCCGGTCCCTACGAGTAGGTCTGTCGCGTATGCGCACGAACCACACCGGACCAGGTCAAGGGCTCTCAAAAGGAAGCGGGGTAGGTGTGCTGCGGTCGGGGGTGGGACGGTCATGCGCGACGGAACCGCGCAAACTCCCACCGCATCCCGTTCCCGACCTCACCGAAAGCCGCATACGCCGGGCCGGTGGGGCGGCCGGCAGCAGGCGCACGTCGGCGGCGGACCGCCGCGCCCGTGCCGCTGTGCAACGGCCAGTTCGCCACAGTTCCTTGCTCAATCACCGTCGACGGGAAGAAGGTCCTGAGGGCTCGGGTGGCGTCGACGGCAAGCACATGTGCGAGTACACCCTCCGGTAACAGCACACCGACCGGCGGCACATGTGGTCGGTGTCAGCCGGCGCCGCTTCGGATCGAGGAAGAGCTGTACGACCGTGATCGCTGTTCCCACGCCGGCCCGGCTGAAAGGGCGGTGTTCCTTCCCGACCAGGCCAAGGCCGTCTCACGCCCGGCGCGGCGTCTGCGCCGGGCGAACACTCGGGCGCTGTATGTGTCGGCGGCGGGCACGGGCAAGACGTTGGTGTCCATCCGCGTCGCCGACGAACTCGGCGCCGGCTGGTCCTGTTCGTCGTACCCACCCTCGCCTGGCGGCGTCGGCGTGGCACGACCACGGCCACGGCGAGCACATGGTGATCGTCTCCTCCCCGGATGCCACCGACCGCGACGAACTGGTGGCCGCGCACGTCGGCTCGACCATTGATCCGCTCACGCCGGCCGCGGATTTCGGTGGTGGGGAGGGGCGACAGCGGAGGTGACGTAGGTTCACCTGATGTACACCTCGTCGCAGCAGACGCGCGATCCCGAAGAACAGTCCGAACCTGGTTCGGCGCAACCCACTCCCGCGTCGCCGCGTCGCGGTGGAAGGGCGGTGTGGGCACTGGGCGGTGCCGTGCTGGCCACAGCGGTCTGGGGTGGGTTGCTCCTGCTGTCCACGGATGCCACCGACGGGCCGGACGTGCGATACCGGATGAGCGACAACCTGTGCGCGGACGCGGAAATGGCCGCCGTGAGCGTGATCTACGACCGGAGTGACGACTCCACGCACGGGGAGCACCGTCACCGGGCGATGGACGTCGCGGAGTGCAACGACTCCCTCGTCGCGAAGGAGGCGGACGACCCGGTCCCCCGGACGCTGACCATGCGATTGAAGTTGCATAAAATAACCGACCCGCGAGCGGAGTTCGAGGCCAACGGCGAAGCCGTCGAAACCACCACCGGTCCCAAGATTGTCAAGACACCGGTCGAAGGGCTCGGGGAGCGCGCCTATTTCGGGGTCATCGACTACGGCAGCGGCGCTGTCGTGATCCTCATGGCGCTTGACGGGGGCGCGGAGTTCTCCTTCAACCTGACTGCTGGTACAGGGCAGACTCCTGAGGAACTCAAGCCTTTGATGATCAAGGACATGCGCACCCTCATGGCGAACCTCGCGGCGTAGCCGGGCTACGGACACAGCGCCTCACGCGGCATGGTCCCTTGCGCGCCTTCACTCCGCGGCGCGGGGGCCCCCGGCCGGTACTGGTTGAGGCCGCCGTTCCCATTCGATACTCGGCTACATGCAGCGCGACGACGGACGGGACCACAACGCCTCCGCTGGCCTCGCTCGACCCCTCACAGCTTCTGGAGACCGTCGCCGTCGCCGTTGTGCTCACGGGCCGGCTGGTCAGTACCCGGTAGGAGTACGACATCCGACAGCTCCCCGGCATGGCTTCATGGCCATGAGGCGGTTCCGCGAAGCTTTGGCGGACCCACGGGCTGCGACTGCTCTCGGCCCCCGTACGGCGCCCAGTTCCGGACCGAGCGGGCTGCGGGAGTACGCCAGAGTTGTCACGATCCTTGTGTCCTGAACGTGAAAGGGAGTTGGTTGTAGGAACAGCTTCTGGAAATGGTGCTGTGCGGGAGATGAAGGATTTGGCCCTTCGGAGCCGCCC
>NZ_JBIAIV010000113.1:0-5094 GCF_042871645.1 Streptomyces sp. NPDC005774
ACCGGCTCACCACCAGCCTGGCCGGCGGCTACGGCATCAACCTCTACCTACCGCCATAGGCTCCGACCCGATCACAACGGACCACCGCTAACCGGACACACCGCGTGTCGTGCACCACGGGCCCCGTGCGAACCGCCCGCCCCGGCGAGGCCGGCGACGGGCGGGTGGAAGAGGCGTCCCCGGAACTCAGCCGGCGTACACCCTGCCCTCCTTCACCACGTAGTGGACCGGGTCGGAGCAGCCGATGGACGGAGTGACCAGCAGGCCGACCACGAGGGGTGCGGGCTCCGTGCTCGCTGTCGAGAACTGGCAGACGGCGCCCGTACCCGTGAGCGGATACCAGAACCAGCCGTCCACGTCGCCGACGGTCACGCGGTCCGACTCCCTCCAGACGCCGTCGGACCGCGTGTACACCTGCAGGCGCACGGACGCGGCGTATCCGTCCTCGGCCGAGCGGAGTGCGGTCAGGGTGATCCGGTAGTCGGCGCCGAGGACGGACGACGCGATCTGCCGCTGCTGCGGCACGGCGGGCTTTGCGTTCGACGCCCCGGCGCCGGCAGCACCGAGAGCGACCGCCATCAGGACGGTGAGCGCCGCGGCGGCGCCACGACGAGTGCGAGAACGCATCGGGCTCATGTGTCTCATGCTGCTCCCCCGTTGGAACGAGTGCGAGTCGACAGGGCACGGAAGGCCGGACCGCATGAATACCTCCCGTTCGAGGAGGTTCAGCGCGGTCCAGCGCGGTTCGATGAGGAAGACACTCCGAACGATCCCGGGGTTGTACGGCGGGGTGCGGCCGCCCCCGGGCTACGCCCGGCCGGTGAACTCCCAACTCCCGTGCGGCACCTGGAAGATCACGAACTCCGGCTCCGTACGGAGGTGCCGGGCCCCCGCCGGTGCCGTGACCTGGGACCGTTCGTCCGCCGGTACGTGCACGTCGGCGGTCGCCCCCACGGGGACCTGCACCGCCAGCCGCAGCCGGCCGTCGATCCGGGACCAGGACACCCCCGCAGGCCCACGCACCGTCCGTATCGTGGTACGCGCCCAGTCCACGCCCGTACGCGCGTCGGGCCGCACCACGAAGGTGCCGTAGCCCGCATCGCCCGGCCGCAGGCCGGCCACGTTCTCGTAGAGCCACTGGGCGACCGTGCCCTGGAAGTAGTGGTCGCGGGAGCGGGAGTCGGCCGGCCACATCTCCCACATGGTGTCGGCGCCCTGCGCGTGCCAGTATCCCCAGCTCGGGTACGTGCGTTGGGTGGCGACGGCGTGGGCCACGTCCGGGCGGCCGTACGCGGACAGCACGCGCAGCAGCACGCTGGTGCCGAGCGCCCCGGTGTTGAGGTGGTTGCCGCGCTCCTCGACGTCCCGCACCAGGCTGTCGACGACGGTGGCGCGTGCCCCGGCCGGCACCATCCCGAAGGCCAGGGGCACGGCGTTGGACGTCTGCCGGTATCCGGGGTCCTTCGCCGTGCGGTAGTACCCCTCGGGCCCGAGGAAGGCGGCGTTGAAGGCGTCCCGCAGCTTCCCGGCGGCCTCGCGGTAGCGGTCCGCGGTGCCTCCCTCGCCCAGCGTCCCGCCCACTTCCGCGGTGTGCAGCAGGGCGCGGTACAGGTAGGCGGTCGCGGTGAGCCGGGTGTCCTCGGGCGGATTCCCGCCGTAGCCGGGTGGCAGATAATCGCCCAGCGCGGTGACCGCCAGACCGTCCCGCAGCCGGGAGAGTTCCCAGTCCAGATAGCGCACCAGCGTGTCCCAGTGCTCGCGGGCGGCCCGTTCGTCACCGTACACGCGGTACATCTCGCGCACCACGAACGGGTAGACGGTGGTCCACTCGGGGGAGGGCCCCAGATCGCCGTAGCCCCAGCCCCCGCTCGGCACGATCACCGGCAGCTGCCCCTCGTCGGTCTGGCTGTCCGCCAGGTCGCCGAGCCACTTGGACAGGAACCGGTGCACCCCGAAGGCGTAGGCCATGACGGGCGCCCCGAGCTGGGCGTCGCCGGTCCAGCCGTTCTTCTCGTACATGGGCGTGTCGGTCGGGATACCGTGCAGATTGTTGAGCACGGTCCGGCGCATGGCCCCGTCCAGCCACTCGTAGAACGGCTCGGAGCAGGCGAAGGAACTCACCTCCTCGACGGGCGTGTGCACCAGCCGTCCGAGCACCTGGCCGGCCGAGGGACGCGCGGGCAGTCCGGTGATCTGCACATAGCGGAAGCCCTTGTACGAGAACGAGGGCTCCCAGATCTCCTCGTCGTCACCCGCGCAGATGTATTCGTCCGTCTGGAACCGGCCCGGGACGTGGCCCGTCTCGGCGTGCACACTGCCGTCCTCCTTCAGTTTCTCACCGTGGGTCAGGCTCACCACGTCGCCCTCGGCGGCGCCCCGCACGGTCAGCCGGGTCCAGCCCGCCATGGTGCGGCCCATGTCGACCACGTACACCCCGGGGCGCAGTTCGCTGATCCCGGCGGGACGCACGGTGTCGACGATCTCGATCGGGTCGTGCGGCTGGGCGCGCAGCCGCCCGGCCGGTGCCTCCTGGATCCGGGCGGCGCGCCATCCGCTGTCGTCGAAGCCCGGCCGGGTCCATCCCTCGGGGACCAGCCGGGCGTCGAAGGTCTCACCGGCGTAGAGGGAGTTGGAGCGCGTCGGGCCCTCGGCCAGCCGCCAGTCGTCGCCGGAGACGACGGTCGTGCGGGAGCCGTCGGGGTGGTCCATCTCCAGCTGTGCGAGGAGCCGCGGCTCGCCGTGCCAGGGCGGCTGGTGCCAGTTCCAGACATTGGGGGTCGTCATGCCGAAGAAGCCGCGCCCGAGGGCGACCCCCAGGGCGTTCTCGCCGCGTTCCAGCAGCTCGGTCACGTCGTGCACGGCGTACAGGACGGTCCGGTCGTAGTCGGTGAACCCCGGGTCGAGGACCTGGTGCCCGACCTTGCGGCCGTTGATCTCCGCCTCGTAGTAGGCGAGTCCGCTGATGTACAGCCGCGCCCGGGAGATCTTCTTGCGGACGGTGAAGGCACGGCGGAGCAGTGGTGCGGGCGATTCGGGCGCCACCACGGTCGGCCCCGTGCCCCAGGGCCCCTGGCCGTAGGGCGCGAGGACGACCGCGGGTGTCCAGCCGCCGTCGTCGAAGCCCGGCTGTTGCCAGCCCTGCTGCACGGTCTCGGAGGTGCGCCAGCCGCCGCCGGTGGCCAGTTCGTGGCGCTGCCCGTCCTCAGTGTCGACGAGCAGCCGGACCAGCAGCCCGCCCGGGTTGACCGAGGCCCCGCCGCGGTTGGTGGCGAGCGCGGCCAGGACGACGTCCCCGGCCCGGGCGTCCGCGTCGGGCGTGGCGGTCGCTGCCGCGCGGACGAGCCCGGTGACATCCGCGGTTCTCCCGGTGCGCCAGCCGTCCGTCCGCTGCGGGGCGTGCAGGACCTCCTCACCGCCGAGGTACAGGGTGAAGTCGTCGTCGGCGGTGGCGACCACCGTGGCCCGCTCCACCTTTGTCCCCGCGGGCAGCGTCAGCCGGCCCCTGAACCACCGCGGGCCTTCGGGCGCATCGGAGGGGGTGGCGCCCGGCGACCAGATCCAGTCGGCGCCCTCGAACGAGGGCGGCTGCGGCGGAGTGCCGGCCCCGACCCAACGAGCTCGCCACTCGTCCGGCGACAACGTTGTCTCCCACCAGCGCGGTTCGCTCCAGCGCGCCGCGCGCCCCTTCGCGTCCCACACCCGTACCCGCCAGAAGTAGCGGGTACGGGGACGCAGTGCGGGGCCGTCGTAGGGGACCCCGACGCTGCGGTCCGAGGTGACCCTGCCGGAGTCCCACACCATCCGGCCGTCCCAGCGGGCCCGGTCGCGGACCACCTGGATCCGATAGGCGCTCTGGCGCGCGTTGTGCCCCGGGGCCGCCAGCTCCCACGACAAGCGCGGCCGTTCCACGTCGGTTCCGATGAGCGTCTCGGCGTACTCCACGGTGGTGCGCACGACGCGCAGTCCACCGGAGCGCGGGGCGGCCCTCGATGCCGCGGCCCCCGGTACGGCGGTTGCCGGTGCGGTGGCGCCGAACGCGCCCAGGCCCGCTCCCGCGGCCACCGTCCCCTGCAGGAACACCCTGCGCTTCCATCCCTCGGCCATGATGTGCGTCCTCTGCTCGCCGTGTCCGGTGATTGAAACGATTCACATCCGTTCTTCAGCGATCCTATGGACCCGGCGCGGTGCCCTACAAGAGGTGTGACGCCGTCAGGAGAGGTGGAGTACGGCCACGAGGGATGAAGAACAGCCAAGTATGAACAGGAAATTCGACGATCCGATCGTGGCTGACGGGTTAATGTCAGTGTCAAGGAGCAGAATGATCACTGAAAGAGATCAACACCGGCGCCGCGCTGGGTACACGGTCTCGAGACCCGGCTCCGGAAAGGCCCAGCGATGCTGTTCACCGTCAACCAGACACAGGACCGTCCGCGCGCAGGGCGGATGAACACCGGTCTCCGAGCGGCCCCCGCGCCGTCGAGCGTCCCGGTCGCCACCGCCACCGCCACCGCCACCGCCACCGCCGGCGCCGACGTGCTGCGCATCATCTCCGACCCGCGCACCCCCACCTTCGTCACGGTGTACGCGAACGGCCGACGCCGGTACAGCTACTGGCGGCCGCTCGATTCCACCACGGGCCAGGGCGGCTGCTACGCGGCCCTGCCCACCGGCGACTGCGACGCGCTGCACGAAGCAGGGAAGATCGAGCTAGGGAACCCCGTCGTGGACGCGAACCGGACGACGTACCGGGTCAGCGCATCCTCCGCCCGGGTCACCCCGCCCGCCCGCGCACTCGCCGCACCGCTCCGCCCGGTGCGGGAGCGCACCCGCCCGGTCCGGGCCGCCCGCGTCGCCTGAGCCGGGCACGGCACGCACTCCGTTTGCCTGCGGGGAGTGGGAGACGCTGTGCGGGGGAAGAGTTGCCGTCGAAGGCCGGGCACAGGGTGCGCGGAGTCGTGGGGACGCACGGGGGCATCTTGACTTCCTCCCCCTCCTGAAGGACTCCGTTGGGAAATCCGCGAACTGGCTGTTGTGAGGGTGATTCAGGCTGTGAGTTCGAGGCGGGCCAGGTGTGAGGCTCTGGTGCCGCCGGGT
>NZ_JBIAIV010000114.1:0-4973 GCF_042871645.1 Streptomyces sp. NPDC005774
GCGCCGAGCATGACCTTGCGGATCGCTTTGACCAGGCCGCTGTGGCTGTCGGAGATGACCGGGCGGACGCCGGTCAGGCCGCGTTCGCGCAGGTGACGCAGGAACTGGGCCCAGAAGGCTTCGGTCTCACTGTCAGCCAACGTGACAGTGTCCGCCGGACTGCTGCTGGGCTCGATCAGCCAGGCCGTTCTCCACTACGTGCACTGCCCGGTCACCGTGGTGCGTTCTGGCCTGTGAAGCGCGCTGACCGTGCCCCACGCCCTACTTCCCAGGCACCGGAATTGCCCTGATCAGCATGGTCGCCGTCTGCTCGTGCCTCCTGAAGGGGAGTGTCCCCGCCGGTGAGGAAGCCGCAGACGGAGGCCATGGCCGGGAGGTGGAGCACCGCAGGCCATCCCTGTCGTGTGCCGCCGGGAGAGCCGGTCGATATCGTGCGCGGTGACGATCCCGCAGAGGCGTCCGCCGTCCATGACCAGGATGGGCAGGCCGCCCCCGGAGCCAAGACCTTCAAGGACGGCGGTCAGCAGCTCGTCCGGTGCGGCGAGAGTGCACTGCGACAACGGGGTCGCCGCGGCCCGTACCCGCAGTACCTCCCGCCGCCCGGACGGCACGGCAGCCAGTCTGCGCAGCTGCACGACACCGCTGGGGCGGCCCTCGAAGTCCACCAACGCCAGTACGGAATGCCCAGCCGGAGCGGCCACGTCGGACAGGAAGCGGTCTACGGTCAGCCAGTCGGGACCGGTGACCGCCGGACTGGTCATCGCCTCCGCCACCCGCAAGCCGCGCAGGGCCGTGGCCAGCTCGGCCCACCGTCGTTCGGCCGCGGAGGTGACCGCCACGAACAGGCCGACGATCATAAGCCACAATCCGCCCGGTACCCCCCTCACGAACGCCAGCCATCCCATCACTCCCAGCGTTATGCCGACGATCTGCCCGCTGCGCCCGGCCGCCCGCTGGGCCCGTTCGCGGTCCCCCGCACGCCACCACCACACGGCCTGGAGCACCCGGCCCCCGTCCAGCGGCGCGGCCGGCAACAGGTTGAAAACGCCCAGTAGCAGATTCGTGCCACCCAGCCAGCCCAGCACGGCAACCGGTATCCTCCAGCCGAGCACCGCGTGCACCCCAGCTGCGCCCCCCAGGGCGGCCCCGCCCAGCAGCAGGCTGGCGAACGGTCCGCTGACGGCGACCGCGAACGCCGCCCGCGCCGTTGTCGGCCGGTCCATCCTGGTCATTCCGCCCAGCGCCCACAGCGTCATGTCCCGCACGGAGATCCCGGACCTGCGGGCCATGAGCGCATGCGCCGCCTCATGCACCACCAGACTGACCAGCAACAGCAGAGCGCCGACAACTCCGGCGACCGCGTACACCACGGGCGCCAGTTCAGGGGCGTACGCGGGAAGCGTCCCGCTGGCCAGACCGTACGCGAAGAGAAACATGATCAACGGCACGCTCCAGTGCGCCCGCAACACCACCCCGCGCACACTCCCGATCCTGATCGAACCCTTCATCGCCATCACCACCGACGGGGCACACCTCACACAGCCCAGACAGCGCTCCGGGCCGCCCCCTTCCATCGTCCGTCCGGTCCCCCGCGATCGGAAACGTCCGATGACACCGGATCGACGAAGTCTTGCCTCGCGCCAGGGAGCTTCGGCGGCGCCGCGATCACCGCGCAGGCAGAAGCGGTGCTCGGGACCCACGGTGGTCTGACAGGGCCGGCAAGCCGAACCGGTCATGTGGAGGAGGCTGCGATGGAGGAGCACTTCGTCTGGGTGACGACGCGCCGCGTCCGGCCGTGCACCCTTCAGGAGTTCGAGCGGGCCTGGCGCCCGGCCCCCTACCCGCAGGGTCTGCGCCGCGCCTTCGCGTACTGGTCCGAGGACGGCCAGGAGATCACCGGGGTGTCGTTCTGGGAGTCCAAGGAGGCAGGCGACGCCTGGCGGGCCTCCGAGCCGAAAGCGCAGCGGCGTGCGGGCATGGCCCCGAGCCGTGGGCAAGCGGGGCCCCCGGGGGTTGCTGGCGGCTGGGCGAGGATGCGCCAACCCAGGCGTGCGGACTCACGATCACCACGAGGCTGCCCATCGGATCGCTGGAGAATCCGCTGCGTGCCATCGGGGAGCAGCCCGCTCTCGGCGTGCTCACCATCGCCCGCTACGGCGGCGCCGGCCGCCACCGCGGCACCGCGGAGCGGCGCGCGAGTGATGCAACCTCTGCCTCGCCGACGAAGCGTGACCTTCTCGGGGCGCCGCGCGCCTGCGGCTGCGGCCCGGCTCCGGCTACCTGACGGCTACCGAACAACGTCGCGCTGTCACCGTTGTCACCGCTGAGGCGTTGGGGCGCGAGGGTCTGCCCGAGGGGCATACCTGACCAGTTCCCTCCGCAAACCGTTTGTGTCAGGCAGCGAACAGGCAGACGGCTTTCCGATGCAGGGCCGAACGGTCTCGGCGGCCTGGACCTGTGGTCGACAAACCGGTGGCTCGCGGTTCGGAGGGCGACTGATCGGCAGCACGGGTGGCGGTCACGCCGCGCCGCGCTTCCCCGGCGGGTCTCGCGGCAGCGGACAGGCGCGCATCGTGGCCGCGACCTGGGCATCCGGTTCTGCTGCGGCACAGCGCCATCTCGACCTACGCGGGACACGCCGACCGGGCTCCTTCGACGGCGGCAACCGCATCCGCCCCATACCCTCGGCGCTGTGACGCTGACAGACGGAACGTACCGGCTCGGGCCATCGACCGGCCGCCTCCTGATCAGGACCGGCCGCGCCGGGCTGGGCCGCAGGGCGGGGCACGATCTCACGATCGAGGCCACCCGGTGGTCCGGGGAAGCGGTGATGGCCGTCGGTCACCCCGACAGGTCGTCGGTGGCTGTGGCGGTCGAGACGGGCTCACTGGAGGTCCGGGAGGGAACGGGCGGGCTGAAAGCGCTCACCGATGCCGACCGGGCCGAGATCAAACGGACTCTAGGGGGCAAAACTCTGCTGCACACCGCAGAGCACCCCACGATCACCTTCCGTTCCACCGGCATCACGGGCACGCCGCAGTCCTTCGAGATCACCGGGGAGCTCACCATCAGGGGCCGGACCCACCCGGTGACGGTGCACGGGAAGAGCAATGGCGAGGGGCTGTTGCGCGGCTGGGCGACCGTCATGCAATCCACTTGGGGAATCAAGCCCTACACCGCGTTCCTGGGTGCGTTGCGGCTGGCCGACGAGGTCCGGGTGGAGTTCGAGGTGGCCAGGCTCGAACCGGTGGACGGGGCTGGATGACCACCCGGCTCAAGGCTGCGGGCGCGGCGACCGCGCGGCCGCCTACTGCGGAGGAATGAGCGGGATCGCTGTCGTGTACGAGCTCGGCAAGCCGATGGCCCCGCGCATTTCCCCGGGGATACCGGCTGGTGCGGAACGGCCTGTCCGCAGGGTGCACGCGGCGCCCTCCGCCCCAGGGCACCCGCCACCACGGGACCGCGGAACCCTCTGCGGCAAGGCCCCTTCGCCCTGGAGACGGTCGGCTGGAAGCCCTCCGAGGGCCCCTGGGCGCCCTGGTACCCCGCGGGGGTACGCATCCGTGCTCTGCCCCGACTGCGATGCCGTGATCGAGACCTGACCGGCATACCGCCAGCCCGATGTCGCTGCTCTGCGGGGAGCGTTCCGCCACGGTCCCCCACCCCCGTCCACACGCTCGTGCGACGCGTCCCGCCCCACCGTCGACACGCCACCGCGAGCACGAGCTGCAGTACCCAGCTCGCCGCGCGGCGGCCGCTCAGAGCGGAGGCTGCCCGTTCTCAACGGCCCGGCAACGCCCGCCTTTTGCTACCCTCACCGCCCTTGTTCCACGCACTCCTTGAAATGCTCCAGATCGCTGCGGACGAGCCGTTCGATCGCGTTCGCCTGGGCGAATCCCTTCGGCCCGCCGAGGGCCTCCCTGATCGCGCCCGGGTCGTACTCGAGCCTGGCCTGGACCCGGGTGCGGTTCTCGTCGATCGGCTTCAGCGAGACGGAACCCACCAGCTCGGGGGCGCCCGTGGTGTGCCACTCCATCACGCCTTCCCCCCTGCGGTCCGAGACCTCGGCCTCCAACTCCCGGACCCGGCCGTCGGCCTCGATCTCCAAACGTGCCCGACCCCCCGCCTCCGTACGGACCTCGCGCACTCCTTCCACGAAGCGCGGATAGTCCTCCACCCGGTGGAGGATGTCCCAGACCGTGTCGATCGGAACTCCGACGTCGATGTGTTCTTCGAGAGTGCTCATGGCCCACCTCCATGTTCGGCTCACTACACATGGCCCTCTGCATCCAGTGTGCGCCCGGCATCGGATCATCGACCGAAATACGAGGCGGACTGACCACCATGTGACTCACTCGATGGCCTGGCCTGGCCCAGTCGGCTTCCGGGCCCCTCCCGGGCCGAGGCCGCCCGCGATGCCGCACCCCGGGGCTGGACTCGCCCGGCGACACCCTGCGGATCTCGGGCTCGGAACCCCGGAAGGACCGGAAGCTGCGGGCCGACCGGTCCCGGCACATGCTGGTGCCATGGACGTGCGCCCACCTGCGGTCGTGCATCCGCCGGAGTCGGACGGCGGTCGGCGGCTGACCATTCAAGAAGACACCGGGCCGCAAGCGCGGACTCGTGGTCGACGTCCTGGGCCTGATCATCGGAGTCGTCGTGCTCGCCGCCTCCGCCCACGACAACGCCGCCGGCACCGCCCTGCTCACCCAGGCCGCCGAGCGGTGCGGCAACCACCTGGAGAAAGCCCTGGTCGACCAGGGGTTCAAGGACGAGACCATCATCCACGGCGCCCTGCTGGGCATCACCGTCGAGACCGTGGTCCGCAACCCCGACGACAAGGCCAAAGGGTTCGTTCCGCAACCGAAGCGGTGGGTGGTCGAGATCTGTCAAGCACAGTGCACTCATGGAGTCTGTTGCTCTGCCGCCTCGGCGGTCTCGGTCCAGATGCGGCGGCTGTACCAGCCAGGCGG
>NZ_JBIAIV010000115.1:0-4953 GCF_042871645.1 Streptomyces sp. NPDC005774
CTCAACGCATTCCAGATCACCTTCGAGGGCCGGCTCACCCCGGCCAGCAACTGAACCTCAACAACCAAGATCAGCCGTTAACTTGACACACCCGAGGTGGCGGGGCGAGCGGGGAGAGCGCCTACTGGGCGGACGAAGACAACGCCGTGGTGGGCACGGGTGACCGCGCCCCGGAGCAGCCGTCGTGCCTCACCCATGCGCTTCGCGCCCCACCCCGCGTCGAGGAGTTTCGAGCTGTAGGTACCTTCGACGACGACGCCGAACTCCTTGCCCTTGGAGCGGTGCATGCTCATCAGGCTCACGCGCATGGATTCCTGCCGGGACATCACCAGGGACTCGTTGCCCAGGGCTCGCCTGATCGCGCTGGACGCGTCGGCGTACGAGGTGGCGCCCCAGGCTTCCACCAGCACCCATGCGAGAAGGTCGGTGGCCTTGAGCAGGCGCAGCATCCGGACCTGTGTGAACAGCTCATCGAGTTCGCCGGCCCCGGTGAGTAGGGCGCGGGCGGTCTGCCAATCGCCCACGGGCTGCCCGGACATCTGGATGCCGCTGTCGTAGGAGGCGATCAGGCTCTTGGCGGTTTTGGACTTGACCGTGGTCTTGTCGCGCAGGGCGGTTAGAGGGCGGGTTCTTCAGCGGCGGCCTGTCGCGCAGTCGGCTGTAGTGGAACTGGTGGGCGACCGTCACGGTGGCGGTGGGTCCGTTGCGGTGCTTGGCCACGATGAGGTCGGTCTCCCCGGCCCGGGACGATTCGGGCTCGTAGTAGTCCTCGCGGTGCAGCAGGATCACGGCGTCCGCGTCCTGTTCCAGGGCGCCGGAGTCGCGCAGGTCGCTCACGGCCGGCTTCTCGTCCTGGCGCTGCTCGGGCCCGCGGTTGAGCTGGGCCAGGGCGATGAGCACGGCCCCGGTGTCGGAGGCAAGGATCTTCAGTTCCCGGCTGATCTCCGTCACCCGCTCGTAGGGGGACTGCCGGGCGGAGCGCTGGTCGGTCTCCATCAGCTGGAGGTAGTCGACCACAACCGGGGGCGCGGCCGGTCTCCCGGATGATGCCCTTGATCCGCGACCGGATGGCGTGGTCGTCGTCCCGTCGTTTGGGGCGCGGGTCGGAGGTGAAACGGCCCGGCCGGGATTCAGTCGGATTGGCGGCGATCCATGCTTCGGCGCAGGTCTTGTGTACGGCCTCGCCTGCGTGGGAGCGCAGCGGTGTGGGGGTGCGGCAGCGCGTGTGGAAGAGCCCCCGGGGGTACCCGCGGGTAGCTGTCTTCAGCTCACGCCCACAAACCGGAGGGACCCTTCGACATGGGACACGGCGGAAATGTGATCGCGGAACTCACCACCGACCACCGGGAAGTCGAGGCGCTGTTCGCGCAGATCGAGACCCAGCCGGTCGGCGACCCCCGGCGCCGGAAGCTGGCCGACGAGCTGACCATCGAGCTGGTGCGTCACTCGGTCGCTGAGGAGATGCACCTCTACCCGGCGGTGCGCGAGCACGTCGAGGGCGGGGACGAGATCGCTGACAAGGAACTCACCGACCACGCCGAAGTCGAACAGCACCTCAAGGACCTGGAAGGGCTCGACGCGGAGGACCCGCAGTTCAACCACCTGGTGGCGAAGCTGAAACTGGAAGTCAGCGAGCACGTGCGCGACGAGGAGGACCGGATGTTCCCCCTTCTCGCCTCGGCATGCACCCCCGAAGTCCTGGACGACCTGGGCGGCAAGATCCGCACCGCGAAGAAGACCGCGCCCACCCGCCCGCACCCCTCCGCACCGGACACCCCTCCCGGCAACAAGCTGCTTGGCCCCGGCACGGGGCTGGTGGACCGCGCCCGCGACCTGCTGACCGGCCGCGGCAAGAGCTGAAACGCGCGCCGGCACCGCGATGCCTGCGGCCGTCCGGCCGGAGGCAGGATCCAGAGGGAACGGAGCAGACGGTGACCACAGCACGAGAGATCATGACCGAGGGCGCCGAGTGTATCGGCGCTGACGAGCCGGTCCTGCTCGCAGCTCGGAAGATGACCGAGATGGGCGTCGGCGCGCTGCCGATCTGCGGCACGGACGCCCGCTCCTGGCGGACCTGCCCCGCTTCCCCGTGCGCGGCCCGGCGGAGAAGCTGTTCGAGGAGGCATGCGACTGGGCGCGCCCGATGACCGACGCCGAATGCATGCGTCGCAACCTGGTCGGCATCGACGTGAACATGGCCCTCGCCGCCGGCGCCAACGGCCTGGCCGTCGACCTCGGTGCGCCGGCCCACGTCAAGGCACCGGTGTTCGATCCGAAGCTGCCCGGCTCGTGGCTGGTAGGCCTGTCCCATATCGACCTGTCCCGCGTGAAGCTTGCCATGGACAAGTGGGTGGAGCTGGACGCGAGTCTGCTGCCCAGCCCGTTCACTCCGAAGGGCGAGCGTCCCGAGGGTTCGGCCTGGTACGCGACGCCGAGCGTGGCCTACGCGGTGGAGCTGGGCTACGAGGTGCGCCCGATCGAGGCGTACGTCCGCTACGAGAACGGCCGCTATCTGGACGGTTGGACAACCGCCTACGTGACGCCTTCCTCGCCACGATGGCCGACCTCGGCGTGGACGCGGACCTGCCGCCGGCCGATCGCGGCCATGGACGGCTACAAAGAGCGCGGCCCCGAGCTGGCGATCGTCGTGTCGGCGATCAAGGCGACGGTCAAGGACGGCCAGGGCAAGCCGCGCGAACGCCCGCACGGTGAGGGCTGGCGGCCGGGCGAAACGCGGCGGGCGCTGTACCGGCCGACGTGGCGTCGGAACAGCCGACGGCGCCTTCCAGAAGCTGGACCGCGACTGCGGACCGTCTCCGGCAGACCGCACGTCCGGGTCAGCCCTGATGGCGGGCAGAGCAGGATCCGGCGAGGGTGGAGTGGTGATCGACGTTGCAGTCGGCCGACCCCCTCTGTCGTCCTCCGAAGGAGCACCGTCATGTCCGGACGCAATACCTGGATCCGCAGCCTGCACGATGTGGGTCTGGCAGCCTGGTTCGGCGGCTCACTCATGGGCGCGGCCGGCCTCAACGGCGCGGCCAAAGACGAAGGCGAAACCGACGAGACCAGTGCACGCATCGCTTCGTCGGGCTGGGCGAAGTGGGCACCGGTCAACGCCGCCGCCATCGGCGCGCACCTGTTCGGCGGGGGTGGGTTGCTGGCCGTAAACGCCCACCGGATTGCCACGCAGAAGGGCGTGGCCGCCTCCACCACGGCCAAGACCTTCGTCACCGCCGCGGCCCTGGCCGCCACCGCCTACGCCCGCGTCCTCGGCAAGAAAATCGAACTGGCCTCCTCCCAGGATCCTGAGGATCACGAGAAGACGGCCCAGCACCCCGTCAACCTCGACCAAGCGCGGCGTCAGCTGGCCTACGTCCAGTGGGCGGTGCCGGCGCTGACCGGATGCCTGGTCGTGCTCAACGCCCTACACGGCGAACAGCAGCGTCCTGCCGAGCAGCTGCACGGCATGTGGGAGCGGGCCCGCTCCGCCACACCGCTCATCCCCTAGACGAGTCATTCCGATGTGATCAGTGGTCGTAAGCGATCAAGGATCGTGTGACGGGCTGGCCGGTCTTGCGGTTGTGCCAGATCGCGGCGGCCATCGCGAGGATGCGCTGAGCGACGCGAACGGCGACGCCTTCGAAGGTGCGGCCGCCATGCTGTTCCAGATCGAGCTGGCCTTTAAGGGTGTCGTTGACCGACTCGATCAGCTGCCGCACCGTCTTGAGGAGGCTTTCGCCCTCGCGCCTCTTCTCGCGTTTGAACGTTGGTCGCAGCAACTCGGCTCCACAGAAGGCCAGATCGGCCTCGAACTCCTTGGAGGCGAAGCCCTTGTCCGATATCACCAGCAGCCCCGGCCGGTCCGTAACTGCTTCCGGCTCGCGGTCAGCACCTCGCGCTCGTCGATCTTCGGGTTCGCCAGTGCCCACAGGATCGGCATCCCGGTCGGGGTACACACCAGGAACAGACGCAGCCCCCAGAAGAACCGGCTGTGGCTGGCGCAGTACCCGTATCCGGCCCAGCCGGCCATGTCCGACCGCTTCACCGTCGGACGCGAGCGACCGCACTCCACCGGTGTGGAGTCGACGATCCAGTGGTTGTCGAACCAGAAGTCCGTATCGACGGCCAGCAGCCGTATTGCCTTCTTGACCAGTGGCAACGCGGCCCTCAGCCGCTTGTTCCAGCCCGGCTGCCTGGACACATACGGGAACATCGTACCCAGCCGTGAGTCCACGAACCGCAGTTACCGCGACTCCGAGGTGAAGCCCAGCAGTGCCTGCGCGACGGCGAGAGTGACCAGCTCGGAATCAGTCAGCCGGGGCGGCCGGCCCAGCCATCGGGTATCTCCGATCTCGTCGTCGATCTTCACGTACAGTGCGGTCAGCAGGGCGTCCAGGTTGTTCGTCACACAACGATCTTGGGCGCCCTGTCTGCATCGCCGCGCCGCCCGCATGACGAAAGGCACCAGACCGGCAGCACCGGCTACGGCCCTTACTGTGCGCCGAGCGTCATCCACTTCTCCGGCTTCTCGAGTGACGCGAAGCCCACCTTGGCGTAAATCGCGTGTGCGTCAGCAGTGGCCAGCAGCACGCGGCGCAGCCCATAGGGCACGAGATGCTCGCAGGCAGCAGCAACCAGAGCATGCCCCAGACCTTTACCCCGACTGCCACGAGCAATGTAGACGGCACACAGCCACGCGAACGTGGCCTTGTCGGTGACCACACGGGCGTAACCGAGCTGAACGCCGGTGGCGCTGTCATAGGCCCCGAAGTTCAGCGAGTTGGCCATGGCCGCGTCTTGCTTCTCCCGGGACCGGCCCAGGGCCAATGGCCATGAGTTAAGCCGTGTGGGGTGTGAACTGGTGGAGCACGATGGTGCGGGTGACTCGGCGGGTGCCGGGGTCGGTTGAGCTGCGGGTCTGGTAGCTCAGGTGGGGACGTTTCGTGGTCCGGG
>NZ_JBIAIV010000116.1:0-4753 GCF_042871645.1 Streptomyces sp. NPDC005774
TCAACGCCCACCGCTCCGGCACCGTCAAGGGCCTCGGCACACAGGTCGGCGCGTCCGTCACGTCCGGCGCGACCATCTGCGAAATCAAGGACTGAGACGCTATCCGCTTATCAATCACGGGGGCCGGCCTGGTCGAACAGGGTTCCTGTTCGGGTGATCGCGCGAGAGCCGACGCATGACAGCAGGGCCTCTTGGTAGTTCGGAGGCGTGAACCAAACCGATCATCAGAAGGCCCTGCTGCCACAGTCTTTCACGCTCGCATGCGTGGAGCCCAACTCTCCGTCCCTGTCGTGCGACTGCCTCGCACACAAGTTCGGCAATGCGGCGGATGGGCCAGAGCGCGTGCGAGGTGTGACACCTCCGACATGACGGAGGCGGAATCGCAGGTCATCCGGCCGTTGCCGCCCCTTCGGCATGGTTTCAGGGGCGAGGCGGGCGGCCGGAGGGCTACTGCCACCGCGTGATGCTGGACGGTCTGCTATGTGACCGACAACGGCGTCAAGTGGGCCAACCTGCCCGCAGACTTCCCGCCGTACCAGCGCGTACATGCCGTCGCCCGCAGCCGGCGGGTCTGCTCGCCGAGCTCCACGACCGGCTGCGCAACCGTGTCCGGGCCCCGCCCTGTTGAGCGTCTCGGGCGCGGCGTACCAGTTCCGGCACATGGAGCTGCAGGACCATCTGGCGGCGCACCCTGTCGGCTAGCCCGCTCTGCCGCCTCCTCCGGCGCCTGCGTCAGCACCAGCGGGTGTGGCGGCAGATGCTTCCGTTGCCCCGCCGGATGAACCGCCGGAGCCGCCCGAGCGGTCCGGGAGGCCGTTCGGGAAGGTGCTGTTGCGGTCGCTGTCACCGGGGAAGGGGTCCCGGTAGTCAGGGTCGCCGTCTTCGTCCCGGTCCGGCAGGTTCACCTTGCCGCCGTTGTTCCGGTCCGGCTCCGGGCAGCCGTTCGAGGGCCGGTGGGATCAGCCGGTGGCGGCCCGCTCGATCAGATCCGCGGCCGTATGCAGTCCGTCGCGCGCCCGGATCGCCTCACCGGCCGCGGTGAGGGTGCGCCGCAGAGCCGTATCGCCGAGCAGACGGCCGATCGCGCCGTGGAGTTGGGCGTCGGTGAAGCGGTACGGGTCGAGCCGGACGCCGTAACCCAGTTCGGCCATGCGCTGGGCGTTGTCGTGCTGGTCCCAGAACAGCGGCAGCAGGATCATGGGCTTACCGAAGTGGAGGGCCTCGGTGGTCGTGTTGTTGCCGCCGTGCGTGATGACGAGGTCGACCAGCGGAAGGATCCGGGTCTGCGGCAGGAACTCCTCGCCCCACATGTTCGGCGGCAGCTCGATCTCCTCGTGCAGCGGGCCTTTGGAGACGATGTAGCGGTGCGGGGTGCGGGCGAGCGAGGCGATGACCCTGCGCATGAGGTCCACGTCGGCCGAGCCGAGCGAGCCGAGGCTGAAATAGATCAGCGCGCCGCCGTCGGCCAGGCCGGGCGGCAGCGTGAACCTCTCCTGCGTCTCGCGGACCGAGGAGTCCAGCCGGTGCCAGGTGGGACCCAGCGGACGGGCGTCCGTGTAGTCGGCCGACTCGGGACAGACGTACAGGTTCAGATCGCCCTCATGGATGAACTCCAGGTCGGGCAGCGGACGCGCGCCCTGCTCGGTCACCCAGGCGCTGAAGTCGCTCCACAGGCTCCGGTGCGTGCGGTCGTACTCGGCGCGGAACTCGTCCCACTCGCTCCGGTCCCCGGCCGGATACCCGGAGAACGGCGGTGGAACGCGCTCGCCCTTCATCTCCAGCGGGTTGCAGGAAACGATCCGTACGAAAGGTACGCCCGCCGTGGTCAATGCCGGGAAGCACACGACGTTGTCCTCGACGATCACATCCGGCCGGACCCGGTCGATGATCTCCCTCATCCGCGGCTCGCAGTACCGGGCGCCGGAGACCAGCTCCTCCCACACCGGCTTGATCCAGGTGCCCAGCTGCTCGATGGTCGGCTTCCGGAACTCGGGCGCGGTGTCGCGTATGAAGTCTTTCCAGAACTGGCCCGCGTCCTGGGGCTGTTCGGGCGGCGGGGCCAGATCGACCAGCTCCTCCTCGAAGCCGAGCGGCGCGAGGCGGCCCTTCCAGGACGCCTCCGCGGCGAACACCACACGGTGCCCCCGGCGGCGCAGGACACCCCCGATCCCTACGCAGTTGTTCGTCGGCCCGTACGCGCTCTCCGGTGCGAAACCGAGGGGCCTCACATGTCGACCCGTGTCACATCAACCGCCGTACTCGATGTGAAGCGGTCCACTGCCGAGCATCCGGCCCGGCCGCTGCGCGATCACCGCATCGCGGTCGGGATCCGCAAGGGGCGACGCGTGCCGGGCCGCTTCCGCCGGGCGGTGCTCGTGCTGCGCCGGCTCCCCAACGGCACCCGACTGGCCCAACTCGCCTGTGACAACGGTCTGCCGTCCTCCACCTCCTACCACTACCTACACGAAGGACTGGCCGTCCCGGCCGCCGGCGCACCGGACCCGTCCACCGCGCCGGAGCGTGCGAAGGCGGCCGGGCTGACACATCCGAACCTCGACGGCACCGTCATCCGCACCGACCGCGCCGCCGCTCCGGACCCAGCGGCGCGGACCTGTGCTGGTCCGGAAAACCCAAGCACCGCGGCGGGAACGTGCAGGTCATGGCCACCCCGGACGGCCGGCCGATCCGGGTCTCGCCAGTACGGCCGGGCCGGGAGCACGACACCGTCTGCGCCCGCCACCACGGGCCGGTCGAGGCACTCAACCGCATCGCGGCCGATCTGGACATGCCGACCCTGGCCGACCCTGGCTACGAAAACGCCGGCGACGGCTTCCCTCACCCCCTCAAGAAGCCCGCCGGAGGCGAGCTGACCGAGGAGCAACAGACGTACGACAAGGCCCTCCTCGGCATCCACGACTCGGCACCACCATCGAGTGGTACGACAACTCATCCCACCGGAGCTAGGACCTGCGGTTTTGCGACATCGGTGACCTCGAAGTCAGCACCAAACCAGCACCGGCAATGGAGCGTGCTGAGTCACACCGCCGCGTGGACGAGGCTGAGCCTGTCAGAGGATGGCCGACGCCCCAGCCAGACACTACGTACAGTAATCGCCAGCAGGACACCGCCCCCTCGCGAAGAGGGCACACGATGCGCGCAGCTCGGCACAGATCCAGGCCTCAGCATTCAAAGTCCGCCTTCCGGATCTCGGCGAGCTGCGGGCCCGTGGAGTGGCCGGAAGCCGCCCCCGGCTCTGCCGAAGACCCGGCGCAGCCTCGGGTCTGGGCGCACGGACACCGCCTCCCCTGACACCTCCGGCTGACCGCGGATGCGCCGAGGGTCCGCACCCGCGTGGGCACGGACCCTCGGCGCCGCGAGCAGGGCGGGGCGCCGCTACCGACCTCGACCCGGCGGCAGGGCCCGCCCCGGTCGTCGGGTCCTCGGGGCGTCGGCTCGTTCCACGATCATCTCCTGGTCCCGCTCGACGTCGACGGTTGTCGCGCCGGGCGCGAGCTTCACCTTGCAGGTGACGCGCAAGCCCCCGCCGCGGTGCGTGAGGTTCGTCCGCTCGCTCATGGCCAGGGCTGTGCACGACCGCGGCAGCGGCTCCAGGGCCTCCAGGTCGCGTTCACCGACGTACTTGTCGTCGGTGATGGCCCCGTAATCCCAGCTCGGACACCAGGGAACAACTAACCGACCAGCAGTCAGGGCGAGTCGGGCATGCCGTCACGGCTGCCGGGCGTCCCGGGTAGTCACGTCGGAGGGAAACCGACGCCGTCGCGAGGGCCGGGCCGGAGGGCCGGGCCCGCCCATGGCAGGACCGGCCCTCGTAGGTGCGGAGAGGCAAAGCTGCACCGGGTGCCGCGAGTGCCCCGCCCGGTGGTGGAGAGCGCTGGGCTATCAGCCTTGAACCCATTCGACCCGTTCGACGGTGTCGTTGTGCTCGGCGGGTTCCTCCAGGGACTTGCCGGCCTTGAGGATGCGGGTGCTCTTGCTGCTGATCAGCTTTGCGTCGCTCTGGGTCTGATTGACCCACGAGGACACGTTCTTCGTCATGCTGCCGCCATCCGCGGGCAGCTCGCTGAGGGCCACCATGTACCCCGCACCGATCCCGTAGGCGGGGCCCTTGCGCTTGTAGTGCTTCCACAGCCCCAAAGTCGCCGGAGGGCACTCGTTACCCTCGATCACGACCACGCCGGCAGGCATCCTTGTCCCTTGAGTCGTCACAAATCGCTCCTTCTCCTTCGGCCCGCCGGCCTGCTGGCAGGCGGTGTCGTCCTCATTTCATTCGAAAACGGCCTAAAGCGCATCTCGAGCAGGTGGCCACCCGGATCGGGAAGGGGAGTCAATTGGGCCGATCGGTGGAAGGTCAGCCTGCGCAGGGGGCAGGTCGTCGCTACCTGAGTCCGGATCAGTCCGAACTCGCCCAGCAGATCGCCGACATGCCCAACGTCCCCCGCTTCACGGGCACCTCGACCGCGAGAAGACCGGGCCCCGCCAGCCGAAGAAGACCACCGCGGCGAAACCCTGAAAGCTACCGGCGGGTTACTTGCTACCTGGTGTCCGAGCTAGTGTTCCGAGTCAGGAATCTTGTTCAGATGTGCAGGGTTGCGGGGTGGCGCGTACTGGGCGGCCGAAGGCCGAGTTGATCCTGTCGGTTGACATCCTCCCCCTCCTGAAGGAGGGGGATTCCTACGGCTCGCGCCGTGGGGTTTTCTGCTTCGTCGCCGACTGCCCGCCCGGAGAACTCCGT
>NZ_JBIAIV010000117.1:0-4458 GCF_042871645.1 Streptomyces sp. NPDC005774
CTCAACGCATTCCAGATCACCTTCGAGGGCCGGCTCACCCCGGCCAGCAACTGAACCTCAACAACCAAGATCAGCCGTTAACTTGACACACCCGCTGGCGAGCCCGTCACGCGGAGACGCCCGCCCGCCTGCGGTGTCCACCCGGTGCGGTGCGCACCACCGCCCGTCTCCAGTGCGCATTACACGGTGGTCAGGGGCACTGGGGGCGCGGATGTCCTTCTCCAGTGCCTGGACGCTCTTGTGGACGCCTCGCCGTATCTGCTTGTTCGTCAGCTCGGCGAACCACCGCTCCACCAGGTTCAGCCAGGACGAGCCTGTGGGAGTGAAGTGCAGGTGGAAGCGGGGATGGGTAACCAGCCGGGTCTTGATGGCCGGGGTCTTGTGGGTGGCGTAGTTGTCCAGCACCAGATGGACGTCCAGGCCCGCCGGTATCTCCCGGTCGAGCTTGATCAGGAACTTCTTGAACTCCTCGGCCCGGTGCCGGCGGTGCAGGGAGCCGATCACCTTGCCCGTGGCCACCTCCAGCGCGGCAAACAGTGTGGTGGCGCCCGCCCGCACGTAGTCGTGGGTGAGCCGCTGCGGAACACCGGGCATCATCGGCAGCACCGGCTGGGACCGGTCCAGCGCCTGGATCTGCGACTTCTCGTCCACGCAGAACACCAGCGCCCGCTCGGGCGGATCCAGATAGAGGCCGACCACGTCGTGGACCTTGTCCACGAAGTACGGGTCCGTCGACAGCTTGAACCTCTCGGTGCGGTGCGGCTGCAGGCCGAACGCCCGCCAGATCCGCGACACGGTCGACTGCGACAGGCCCAACTCCTTCGCCATCGACCTGGTCGACCAGTGCGTGGCGTTCTTCGGCGTGCTCTCCAGCGTCCGCTTCACCACCGCGGCCACCCGCTCGTCGGTGACCGTCCGCGGCCCACCGGGACGCGGCATGTCACCCAGGCCGGCGATCCGGTGCTCGACGAACCGCTTCCGCCAGCGGCCCACCGCATGCGGCGTCGAGCCGAGCTGAAGTTGCCCCGCATCAGCGTTCTCCCGGGACATGCGCCGTGGGGGATCCCTACCAGCTGGGCACAACGCCTTCAGTACCGTCGACCAGATCGCCATGGCACGCTACGGCCCCCGGCCGACGACGGAGCCTATGCAGAGCGCTGTGCGTTGGAAGCGGCCCAGAAGCGCGTCGAACGGTCGTAACGTGAAGATACAGCTGTTGCGCTCCCTCGCGCGCCGGGCTGGGCTGCCGCAAGCCGAGATGATCCATCCGCATGCCCTGAAGACCAGCGCCATCACGCATGCCCTGGACAGGCCCCATGCCCGGATCGAACGCGTGCAGGCGTGGGCTGACCACAAAGATGCCCGCACCACCGGCCGGTACAGCCGGTGGCACGGGCAGCCGGACGGTGCTCCGGGCCATGGACCGGCCGAGGCCCTGGTCCATGCCCTTCGCCTTGCTGCCGGCCGGCGAGCAGGCGGGTCAGGGTGACAGGTGCTCGCACGAGCAGCCCTGCCCCGCTCACCTACGCCCGGCCCGGTCCTGCTGCTGGTGCCCGCGCAGGTGGAAGGCGAGCGACCGGTGGCAGTGGCCGCACTCGGACCACTCGGCGATCTTCCAGCCCACTCCGCAGGTGGGGACGAGTTCGGTGTAGGTACGGCGCAGGACGTCGTTGCCGCACCCGGGGCATCGGGTCCCGGGGCTGTGCGGGGTCATCGCCGTTTCCTCTCACTGGGCTGCCGGACGGCCAGCAGGCAGGCGGCCGCCGGCAGCAGCCATCCCTCCTCGAGGACGGTCGCCTGGGCCGTGGGGGACATGATCAGCACGATGCCCAGTACCAGCGCGGCCACGAAGGCCGCGCTGAGACAGGGAAGGTCTATCCTGAAGTCGACTCGCACGGGGTTCCTCCCTTGTGTGGTGTTGAGCAGGTAAGGCCGCTCCCCGCTTCCGCCCAGAAGCTCCGGGGGGTGGCCTTCGCTTTTTCTTCCTCAGCCCTCACGATCCGGGCCTACATTGCGGCAGTTGGGCTAGGTCACACGGCACAGCTCCTTCCTGTCGCGGACACCGGAAGCCGACGGCAACCGGTCCCTCGAGTCTGCGGCCGGTGAACTGCCTGGCCAACGGCTGACAGACGCACGTAGAACTCCCCGGACGAAGGAGAACACCGCCGAACACTGGCGACACGCTGTAGCAATGACGAACAATGACGAACTAACCGCGTCGTTCTGTGTCGTTCCACCCGGGGGAGGGGAAGACATGCCTGCTCGGGGCACTTCCGCGCAGCCGCATCCCGCGCAGCTCGCCTTCGCGGCGGTGCTGCGCGAACTGAGGCGGGCCGCCGGGAAACCGACCGAGGAGGCGATCGCTCGGAAGATGGCCTGCTGCGGCCGCAGCAGTGTCTCGGCGATGCTCAACGGCCGCCGTTTCCCTTCCTGGGAACACACCTCCGCCTTCGCCCGCGCCGTGGACACGGACCCGGAGAAGCTGCGCGCGCAGTGGGTGGGAGCGAGCAGGCAGATCGAGGAAGCCGCCAAAGGAACACCCGCCCCGCGCACCCCACTGCCGCTCATCAGCGATCCGCAGGCCGGCGAGGCCATCCTTGCCGCCCACTGGTACCGCAACAATAGGGAGTTCTACGAAGCCGCCGGTGGACGGGCTCGGCAGGCACGCTCGGAGATCCGGGTCACCTACACGCGCCGCTACCCGCCCACCCAGTACACGACGCCGGCCTCCGCCGCCTACTTCAAGGCCATCCTGGACTGGGCCGGCGAGGACAGCGACGACGAACGCAGCGTGCGCCGCATCATCGGCGTACCCGAACGCGACGGCCGGCCCGACGCGGACATGTTCGCCTGGGCGCGCCAGCACTACGACGACACCCGGCACATCCTCACCTACGAGGCCAGCGTGCTGCGTTGGACGGTGACGGCCGACGGCCTGAACATGGCGCTGATCGACGACAGCGTCGTCTTCCTGGCGTTCTCCGGGGGACCGCGCCAAAAACTCAACGGCCTCAGTATCGAGGACCCCACCTTCATGACCTACTTCGCCGCCTACTTCGACCAGCTCTGGGCCGCCCTCACTCCCTTGGGCACCTACCTAGGCGATATGGAGCAGAACACCGGCGGCACTGTCGCCTGAGGTGCAGCGGTGGGTGGGCGGCACCGTTTTCGGAAACACTCTCTTCCCACTCTCCGGAACAGGCATCGCACGTGTCCTGCCCTTTCGGGCGGCTTCCCTCCGGCTCTAGCCTCGACGTGACGGGCGCCGAAAGCCGGCGCTCGGGCGTCACCGGGGGAAGCCGTGAATGTGCCGACGCTCGTCCTGCTGGGAGGAGCGGGAGGTGCCATGCGCGGGCTCTTGGACCTCTACATCCGTTTCCTCGACTGGCAGACGGACCGGCGTGCTTGCCGCCTCTCGCCCCTGCCTCAGGCAGGTGAGCCGCCGCAGTTCCGGGACTACTTCGACCCGGTCGCCGATCCCGTCGCGGCGGTGCTGCACACCGTGATGGGCGCGGGCGCGGACGCCTGACCTCAACCAGAAAACACAACCGTGACAACACACTCGAGAGAGCCATGTACGGCCGAGCCTCGTTCGTACTCCTTCGGACCCGCGCCCTCGCCCGGCCATGAGTCCCGGGGTCAGGAGAAGGCGCCAGGCGACAGCACAGCATGTACGAAATCGGTCGGCGGCAAGTAGCTGTGGGCTTCGACGTAGTGAGCAACCAGCTCAGGAGCAGCGTAGGCGACGCCGTTCCCCATGACGCGTATCTCTGAACTGCCCCGTGGACTGCCGCCCCGCGGTCCGAGCAGTCTCGAGGCGCACCAAGGGCAGAAGTGATAGCCGCGCGTCTGCTGGGCCCGATGCGTCTGAGCCATACGCTGCAGCGCGGCTACCAGCCCCGAAGATGGTGTCCCTTTCGGGTAGGTCTTACTGCGGCTGAGCCAGCCCACGTTCAGCAGCGGGACACCTCGCCGGCAGCCTGACGCTTCTGGATCCCCATTGTCCCTGTCGTACGTGTACGGAGTCAGGTCTGCGTAGTAGGTCATGAGATTGTCTATCAACCAGAGTCGATCGAATCGCATGTGCCGGGGCCCGACCACGCCACAACGCGCTCGATGATCACGGAACTGCGGCCAGAGCCTTGAAAACGGTCGGTCGGGGCCGCTCCACGCCCCACTTGCTTGCTTTTTGAACTGCCTGAGGAAGACGGGGAGCGGAGAGCGGCCTTTGATCATCAAAATGCAGGTTTTGGCCATGCCTGGTGAGTGGCGGATGGACCGGATCGGGCCTGCACGGCGCCGTTGGTGGGTGTGGGGCCGGGCCGTTGGGTTGATCGGTCACCTTGATCGCTGCCAAGCCTGCCCCTCTCTGTCAAAGTAGTGCGAGTCAGGCATACTGGATGATTCATTGAGTCGAGGGCGGAGAAGGAGTAGTGCCCAGGTGGCCAGCACCAACGA
>NZ_JBIAIV010000118.1:0-3740 GCF_042871645.1 Streptomyces sp. NPDC005774
CTCAGATACCCCGCTCCACGGATGCACACCCCGCATAACGGCGCGACGCTCAGTCCGTCACTACCAACTCAATGAACCTTCAAACAACGGCATTGGCCCGGTACTTCAAAATGGAACAAAGTGGAACACCGGCTGTTCTCCCGGATCACCCACAGCCTGCGCGGGCAGCCTCTGACCAGCTACGAAGTGCTGCTGGAGACCATCTCAGCCACCCGCACCAGCACCGGACTGACCGTTCATGCCGCACTGGACGAGAATGCATACCCCACCGGCCGCGTGCTCACCCGAGCTGAACGCAAGAGCGCCGAGCGGCGGGTCAAACGGGACGAGTTCCACGGCGAGTGGAACTACACCATCGCCCCGCAGGACCCCGACCAGCAGCTTCCGGGAGATCCACGCGACGAGTCGGGACCTCCGGTCCCGGCCGAGGCCACCTTCCTCCTCACCCACCCCGCACTCACGGGCATGCCCCGAGAACAGTTCGAACAGCTCGTGCTCCAGCTCGAACCATGCCAACAGGTCCTGACCGAAGTCGAACGCCAGAGCGCAGGCAGGGACGGCCGCGGCCGCAACCCCGGCTTCGGCACCCTCGATCACCGCCACCGCGTCCTGGTCGCCGTGCTCCGCAGCCGCAACACCGTCACCTTGACCCTCGCGGCCGAGCTGATGGGCCGCAAGCGCAATGTGCTGAGTTACCACGCCGGGAGGTCCAAGCCGATGCTGGCCTTCGCTGGGCCCGAACTCGCCAGAGTCCTCGTCTTCCGCCGGACCCGCCCTCCCCGCACGCTCGAAGCCTTGAAGCGCGTGATCGAGTACCACGACAACGAGATCAACTCCGGCAGTAGTTAAATTACGGCTCCTCACCAGTTGGTCTCGCCGGCGAAATACTTCGCGGCCCTCCGCAGGATCTCCCGCTCGGTCTCCAGCTCCCTGATCCGGGCCCTGAGCTGCTTGTTCTCTTCCTTCAGCACATCGTCGGAGGGTACATCGACGGCCTGCTCGACCCGCGGCAAGCGACTCGTGCCCGCCGCGCGGCCCTGCCGGGCCCGCTCGACCCGCACCCAGTTCCGCAGCGTTTCCCGGCTGACTCCGAGGTCCTTGCTGACGCCCTCGAACGTGTTCTTCGGGTCCGACAGGTACAGCGCGACAGCGTCCGCCTTGAACTCCGCTGAGTACACCTTCATCACCATCAGTGACATCTCTTCCTCTGGACCCTCAAGGTCCAGTGTCCAAGGTGTCCACGATCCGGGGTGAAGCCCCCATGCTCAAGGTGTTGCGACGACCGGTTGAATCCACCGCGGGCGCGGCGATCAGTGTGTTTGGGACCGTTTGCTGTGCGGCGGCCCGGTCACTCGGCACTGGACAGCAAGGCCGGCCGGAGCGAATGCGCGGTCACCGGACCACGCCTGTGCGCCGGCCTTCGTAGGAGTACGGCCATGGCAAAGATTCTCACGGTGCTTTATCCGGATCCCGTTGACGGCTACCCGCCCAGGTATGCCCGAGATGAGATCCCCGTCATCAGCGGCTATCCCGGAGGGCAGACGGCGCCCACCCCCCGGAGCATCGACTTCAAGCCGGGTGAGCTGGTCGGCTGCGTCTCCGGCGAACTCGGTCTGCGTCCGTTCCTGGAGGAACAGGGCCACACATTGGTCGTCACCTCCGACAAGGAGGGGCCCGACTCCGTGCTGGAACGGGAACTCCCCGACGCCGAGGTGGTGATCTCGCAGCCGTTCTGGCCCGCCTATCTCACCCCTGACCGGATCCGGCGCGCACCGCACTTGAAGCTGTCGATCACAGCCGGGATCGGTTCGGACCACGTGGACCTGCCGAGCGCCATCGAGCACGACGTCACCGTTACGGAGGTCACCTACAGCAACAGCATCAGCGTGTCGGAGCACGCGGTCATGCAGATCCTCGCTCTCGTCCACAACTATCTGCCCGCCCACGAGTGGGTCACCACCCGCCAAGGGTGGAACGTGGCCGACAGCGTCTCGCGGAACTACGACCTGGAGGGCATGGACGTCGGCGTTTTCGGTGCCGGGCGGATCGGCATGTCAGTGCTACGCCGGCTGAAGCCGTTCGATGTGAAGCTGCACTACAACGACGTGCACAGGGTGCCAGCCAACCTCGAGCAGGAGCTGGGGCTGACCTGGCATGCGGATGCCCGCTCCCTGGCGGCCGCCGTCGACGTGCTCTCCATCCACGCGCCGCTGCACGCGCAGACGGTGAACCTCTTCGACGACGAGATGCTCGCGACCATGAAGCGAGGGTCGTACATCGTCAACACAGCCCGCGCGCTGATCGTCGACCGGGACGCCGTGGTACGCGCTCTGGAACGAGGCCATCTGGCGGGTTACGCCGGGGACGTCTGGTACCCCGAGCCGCCGGAAGAGGACCACCCGTGGCGCAGCATGCCGCACGAGGGCATGACACCGCACGTGTCCGGTTCGACGCTCTCCGCGCAGGCCAGGTACGCGGCAGGCGTCCGGGAAATCCTGGAGTGCTGGTTCGACAATCGCCCGATCCGTCAGGAGTACCTCATCGTGGAGGGCGGCAGGCTTGCCGGGACCGGGGCCCGCTCGTACACCGTCTGACGCACACGGTAGGAGTCGGCGGGGCCGTCACCGCCCGTGCACAGGCGACCGGGATGGCACGCTCCGCTCTCCGTGTTCTCCGTGTCAGGGCGCCCCCACGATCGCGCAAGCGCGGCACGGGGGCCGGCCGCAGGTGCACTGCACGATGGCGTCCAGCACCTCATGGTCGTGGTAAAGACACTTGTCCTGGCAGGCGTGGCGCGGGACGAAGCCCGCCTGGAACTCGTCCGGCCAGGGCTCCTCGCCCTCCCGGCAGCGCACGAACCGCTTGGGATCGGTGGAGTGCAGCCGGCGCATGCACCCCGTGCCTCGCCCTCCAGGTCGTGCGTTTGGGCGACCATTGCCTTGAGCTGGTCGGCGAGACCGGAGAACCTGGCGTCGCCCGTTCTCACATGGGCTGCGCCCAGTGCCATGACGGCGTTGCCCGGAACCGACGAGCGTCCTGAAGATCGGTCACGTGATGCAGTTGGATGCCCGTCACGCCTCTGACCCACACGGCGTCTTCACTCACTTGTCCACCTTCCGGGGCCGCTCGCCCAGTGGTAGCGCCGGCGCGGAAGTACGTCGTGTCTTCCTCATGCGCCCTGAAGTCTGGTCTGGACGCAGCTGAGCACCACCTCGATACCCGCGTCCTTGAGTACCTCGTCGAACAACCGCGGGAACCTCCCGTCCCGATCCCTGATCAGACAGCGCGCCCGGCAGCCGGCCTCCTCGAGATCCATGACAAGATTTTTCGCGGCCTGGACCACCCAGGACGCGGTCGGATGCGCGGTCGCGCCCAGGATCCGGATCCGGCGGTTCACGCGCTCGATCGCGGCGAACACGTACAAGCGGGCCCCGGACAGGGTGACGGCCTCGAAGAAGTCGCACGCCAGGAGCGCGTCGGCCTGGGAGCGCAGGAAGCCCGCCCACGTGCTGCAGGCCCGCTCGGGCGTCGGCTCGATGCCGTCCTCCTGCAAGATTTCCCAGACGGTGGATGCTGCCACCTTCACTCCGAGCATGAGCAGTTCACCGTGCAGGCGCCGGTAGCCCCGACTTGGATTGTCCCTGGCCTTGTGTCCTGAACGTGAAAGGGAGTTGGTTGTAGGAACAGCTTCTGGAAATGGTGCTGTGCGGGAGATGAAGGATTTGGCCCTTCGGAGCCGC
>NZ_JBIAIV010000119.1:0-3382 GCF_042871645.1 Streptomyces sp. NPDC005774
CGAGATCGTAGGCGAGGATCGTCGCCTGGACGCGGTCCCGCAGGCCGAGCTTTTGCAGCAGCGCGTTGACGTGGGACTTCACGGTGCCGACGGTGATGCCGAGCCGCTCGGCGATCTCCCCGTTGGTGAGGCCGGAGGCGACCAGGGTGAGGACGGTGCGCTGGCTGCCGGTCAGGCTGTCCAGCCCGGGGGAGCTGCCTGCCGGGACCGCGGGGCCCCGTCCGGACGCGTAGTGGCCGATGAGGCGGCGGGTCGCGGACGGCGCGAGGACACTCTCCCCCGTCGCCACCGCCCTGATTCCCTGGAGCAGTTCGGCGGGGTGGACGTCCTTGAGGAGAAAGCCCGACGCGCCGGCACGCAGCGCGTCGAAGACGTAGACGTCGAGGTCGAAGGTGGTCAGGACCAGGACCTTGGGCGCGTCCTCGCGGCCGGTGATGATGCGGGTGGCGGCGATGCCGTCCAGTTCGGGCATGCGGACGTCCATGACGACCACGTCGGGCGACAGCTCCCGGGCGAGCCGTACCGCGGCGGCGCCGTCGGCGGCCTCACCGACGACCGTCATGTCCTCCTCGGCATCGATCACGGCGGCGAATCCCGCCCGCACGATGCTCTGGTCGTCGACGACCAGCACGTCGAGGCTCATCGTTGTCCCTTCTCGATGTCCGGCGCGCCCGCGAGTGGCAGCCGGATCCGTACGGTGCCCCGGGGGCCGGTGGTCAGCGTGCCGCCGAGTGCGGTCACCCGAGTGGCCAGCCGCTCGTCGGCGGCCGTGTCCGCGGTGTCGGGCACTCCGGTGGCGGTGAGCGTCAACGTATCTGCGTCCGCGTCCAGTTCGACGACGGCGGGTTCGTCCCCGCCGATGGCCAGGACCGTCTCGGCGGCGTGGTAGGCGGCCAGGTCGACGGCGGCGGGAAGACGGGCCGGTACGCGGTCGGTCAGCCGTATCTCCACGTCCCGGCCGGTCGCCCGGCACTGGTGGGCGAGCAGGTCGAGCGCCTGCAGGGTGGGCTGGGGCCGCAGGGCGGGCTCCGCCTCCTCGTCGCGGACCGCGTCGAGGAGGGCGCGCATCGCGGCCAGGGCCTCGCGGGCGCGGTCGGCGGTCGCGTCGAGGCGGCCCGCCTCCGCCTCCGCGACCATGTCCGCGGTGCGGGAGAGGACGGTGGTCTCCAGTCCGGCGGCGATCCTGCGACGCTCGGCCCACGCGTCCCGGACGGCCTCCTCGGTCCACGTGACGAGCCGGTCCTGGTGGGCGCCCCGGGCGACCCGCTCGCGCCGGCCGCGCCGGGTCCCGGCCCAGCGGCTCGCGCCGGCCACCAGAGCCGTCGCGGCCGTCGTCCCCGCGACGACCGCCACGACGGGAAGTGTGGTGCCCCGGTCCAGGACCGCCGCCGTGGCGGCCCCCGCGTGCACGGCCACGGCGGCGACCGGGAGGACCAGGCGCCTCACCGGCCAGGTGGCGGGCGAAGTCAGGCGCGAGCGGGTGCCGGTGCCCACGGCCGACGGACCGGCGGTGTCCGCTGCCCGCGCGTGCGGGGGTCGGGCTCCGGCGCGGGACGGGGCGGCAGCCCTCCGGGCGGCGTCCGCCACGAGCGCCGCGCAGGTGGCCGGCAGGCTCAGCGCGAGAGGGAGCAGCACCGGGCCGGTGTAGTGGCCCACGGACATCGCCACCGGCCAGAGCGGGACCAGGGCGAGCAGGGCACCCCGGGCCGCGCGGGGCGACCGGCGCAGCCACAGCAGGGCGACCGCCTGGGCCACGGCGAGCGGCCCGAAGAACACGCCCGCGGACACCGGCTCACCGGGCTCCAGCACCTCCCCCCGGTGGACCACCAGCAGCGGCAGCAGCGGCTGGACGACCAGGCCGAACGCGGCCGTCAGCTGCGCCAGGCGGTAACCGCGCGGGACGGAACGTTCCACCGGGGCTCCGGTCCGGCCCGGCAGAGCCGCGCGCACCTCCCAACCGCCCTCCGCCGTGGGGCCGGTGACGAGGGTGCCGCCCGCCTCACGGGCCCGCGACCGCAAGAAGCCCTGGCCGCGTCCGCCGCCGAGTCCCGCGCCGTGCGCCGCCGCACCGGCCGGCGGTGCCGAGCTGGTGACCACGACGTCGGTGCCGGTGCCGGTGTCGCCGTACCGGACGCGCACCGTCGTCCGCGCGCCGGGGGCGTGCCGCGCCACGTTGGTCAGCGCCTCGCGCACGATGCCGTACGCCGCGTCCGCGACGGCGCCGTCCGGCAGCGGGTCGATCTCACAGTCGACCCGCTGGTCCAGGCGCCGGAAGCCCGCGACCAGATCCTGCAGCCGCTCCTCCGGTGAGGGAACGTCCTCGCGGGAGGGCGCCGGGGCCCGTACGGCACCGAGCGCGCGGGTGACCTCGCGACCGGTGCCGACGGCGAAGTCCAGTGCCTCCTGCACGAGTTCGGGACGGCGGTCGCGCAGCCCGAGCGCAGCTCCCGCCGTGACGACCACGGCGGTCAGATGGTGGGCGCTGACGTCGTGCAGCTCCCGTTCCATGCGCCGCCGTTCGACCGCCGGCAGACGGTGGCGCTCGGCCTCCGTACGCTGCCGCAACCGCTCGGCGGCGCGGCGCGCACGGCGGGCCCGTCGTACGCGGACACCGGCGCCGCACGCGGCGGCGTACAGCAGCACCGTCAGGGCGAGGTGGAGGCTGTCGCGGCTGCTGATCCCGTGCAGGCTGACGTTGTACAGCGGCTGCCAGACGGTGAGCGTCAGGACGCACAGCACCGCGGTGAAGGCGTCCCGCCGGGCCGCCACCGTGAACAGGGCCAGCCCCACCCCGGCCGTGCCGAGCACCGCCGTCGCCCCGGCGGGCAGCGGGCCGGCGCCCAGCGCGCAAGCGGCGACGACCACGAGGAGGGCGACCACCGGACGGTTGCGGCGCAGGACGAGCGCGGCCGTCACCACCACGGCGACGAGCACCGCCACCAGGAGGGCGCCCGCGGACGGGACCGCCCCGCGCACCAGCGCCGCCCCCGGCCACACCAGGGCCTGGGCACAGATCAGCAGGACCGGGAGAAACCGGTCGTCGGTTCGATTCATGGCTGCATAAGGCTATGACCGCGGACGAGGGGCCCGGCTCCCGCTGAAGGCGGATTCCCGCCTCTTACCTGGGTTGCAGATGCTCTGCCCGTGGTTCCATCCGCCGGTCATCCCACAGGGCGACGACCGCGCCGTGTGCCCTGACCTAGGCTCGATCACATCGAGAAGACGGCCGACCACCGCCTCCCCGAGAACGTCCCACCAGCGCCTTCGCCGCGTCCAGCGGTCCTTGCCCGCCGTACACGCCGTACCCGGGTGAGCGGGCGCGTCCGATTCTCCATCACACATGCTCCCAGGGGGATTTCCCATGTCCAAGCGCATTGCTCTC
>NZ_JBIAIV010000120.1:0-3279 GCF_042871645.1 Streptomyces sp. NPDC005774
TGTCGAGTAGGGTCGGGGACTGGCGCGGTGGATGAGTCCCCGTTTCCAGTCCCCGCCGCTTCAAACCGGACATGCGGTTCTCCCGCATCCGGCTTTCCGACATCGTTCACCACTGGGCATGCGCCGTCGCCCCGTGCCACTTTCCGGACAGGCGGTAGACCCCGAGCCGACTGATCCACCCGTAGTTGTAGCGGGCGGCCCAATTCCGGCCTGAGAGGCCATGTTTGCTGCTGGTGAAAATCGCCAGCCGCTCGTGGACGTACTGGTCCACCGCTACGAACTTCCGCGCAGAGTTTCCCTTACGGAAGTATCCGGCCCATCCCCGGAGTACGGGGTTGAGCTCGGCCACCACGGCAGCCACCGGCCGCTCGGTCCGAGAGCGCGAGGTAGCCGCGCGGACTTTGTCCCGCAGCACCTTCAACGCCCGTTGCGAGGGCCACCGGTACAGGTAGAACCTGCCCCGCCACTTCCACGACTCCACTTTCCGGTGGTGGAAGCCGAGGAACTCGAAGCCCTGCCCACCTCGGGTGAGGCAGGTGATGCCGGACTTCTCGGGGTGCAGTCGCATCCCAAGCTGTCCCAGCACTCTCGCCGCCAACTGCTGGGCCTGCTCGGCCCGTTGTCTGGTCGGCGACAGGACCACGAAGTCATCGCAATACCTCACCAGCACTCCCAGCCGGCGGCCCTCGTCCTGCCATGCCTCGTCGAGGACATTCAGAGCGACATTCGCCAGCAATGGGGAGATCGGTGAGCCCTGTGGGGTTCCCGCCCCGCTCAGGGAGGTCACCCCGGCCTCCAGCACTCCCATCCGCAGCCACGACCGGATCAGCTTCAGCATCGACCGGTCCACCACGCGCCTCGCCAGCTGAGCGACGAGTGCGTCGTGCCCGATCGTCCCGAAACAGTCCCGGATATCAGCCTCGAACACCCACTCCCGACCTTTGTTCGCCGCAACGCGCACGGCATCGCACGCGTCGATCGCGGACCGCTTCGGCCGGAATCCGTAGCTCGCCTCGGTGAACCCGGCCTCGAAGACCGGTTCGAGAACCATCTTCGCGGCCGTCATCACCACCCGGTCAGCCACGGTGGGAATCGAAAGCGGCCTAAACTCCCCCGGCCGCCCCGGCTTGGGAATCTGGACCCGCCGCAGCACCGACGGACGATACGTATACGTCTGCAGTCGTTCCGCCAGGTCCTGGAGGAATACATCCACCCCGGAGGCGGCCACCGCGTCGACGGTCACGCCGTCCACGCCAGGGGCACCCCGGTTCGTGCACACGACCGACCATGCCCGCCACAAGACGTCCATGCGGTGGACGTGGCCATACAGGGCATGGAACCGTCGTTCGGGTTCTTGCTTGGCACAGCGGTAGAGCGTCCACTGCAAGGCTCGGACCTTGTCCAGAGGGCGGCCGTCCAGTCGTGCGACGCCTTCCTCCCGACGGATGGAACTAGCCGAAACGGCACTCATCCGGGCCCCTCCCTGTTCGCGAATCGCATCGATGAAGCAGGGGCCCTTCGCTCCCGGCGGGTTATGTTGTCCCGCCGATCGGCACTACTACGACCCCCTCCGACTGCCTCTCGGCAGCCCGCCACTTCCCGGTTCCGCCGGTTATAGGCGGGCCACGCTCCCGGGCCGCATGCCCGGGGCCGAGTAGGCCCTCTCCAGTTCCCAGGACAACCTTCCGACCGTTCCACGCCCCTTACGCCGGGAGGTTCCTCGACGCCCGCTCCAGGTTCCCGGACGCCTTCCATGGCCTTCGCCCTACGCATACGGGCTCGGCACCTCCTTGGCCCGCCCCACCGGGCGGGGTCTACATGACGACGCTGCAGGCTTCACTTGATGTTGCGGACCGGTCGGTCGCACGCCCCCGAAGGACGCTTGTCACTCCACTTCGACGCCGTCCTCTCGAACGACGCCGGGAGTCAGCTACCGGGGACCCTGGCGTCTCCCCGGACCGGACTTGCACCGGCTGGCTGCCCTGAGCTTGACATCCGGTTACATCCCCTCCACCTCTTTCAAGTTGAGACGACGCCCGGACTCCTGGACGTACACGCGTAGTGCAGGAACAGGTTCGCCAATACGGGAGAGACCGGAGCCCCTTGCGGGGTCCCTCGCTCCCGCTCCAGCAGGGAGCCGTCGGGCATGGCGAGCGGGGCCGCGAGCCACCGCCGCACATACAACTTCACCCAAACGACGTCGGTGTGCGCCTCCACCGCCTTGACCAGCAGGTCCCAGGGCACGCTGTCGAAGAACTTGGCGATGTCGAACTCCACCACCCAGTCCCGCTTCC
Organism: Streptomyces sp. NPDC005774; assembly: GCF_042871645.1. NCBI lineage: Bacteria > Bacillati > Actinomycetota > Actinomycetes > Kitasatosporales > Streptomycetaceae > Streptomyces > Streptomyces sp. NPDC005774. The sequence goes on from NZ_JBIAIV010000120.1 coordinate 2,295, forward strand.
AGCAGCGCTCCCGGCATTTGCCCACCGCGTCCAAGGCGGACCGTCCGGGCCGGTATCCGAAACTGTCCGGGTGAAAAACAGGCTCCACCCTGCGCATCAGATGCCGGGCCACCACGGTCTGGGCCACCCGGTCGGCGACAGCGGGAATGCCGAGCATTCTCGTGCCGCCGCCATGCGGCTTGGGAATAGCCACCGCGCGCACCGGCGGCGGAAAGTACGAGCCAGACGACATCCGGTTCCAGACCTTGTACAGATTATTCTTCAGGTCCTTCTCGAAGTCGCCGATACTCTGCCCGTCCACCCCTGGGGCGCCTTTGTTCGCCCTGACTTCCTCCCACGCCTCCTTGATTTCCCACTTGGAAATGTCAAACGGCTTGGTCTGTGACTTCAACTGGCCCATCCCACTCCTCCCGGACATCATCCGGTTGATGTGATCAACTCAGTCACGAACGACCCGGCCCCTTCGCTCCACCCCCATTACAGGGGCTTCCTCACTACTACGAGCCGGTCCGCCGGCAGGCCCCGCATCGGTACTCGACCCCTCGCAGTGTCCGCCGCTTGGGGCACTCCCTCTCGCCCACCGCCACGCAGCGGACAGTGTCGGGGCCTGCCTTCTCCTGTTCCATACGGAAGCCGCAGCCCGGACTCACGTCGCCTACATGCCGGACACCGCCTGGCCAATAAACGGGCACCCGCCAGGCTCATCCCGGAACCCAAACCATGCCCCGGTTTCGATGTCATCTGTTTGTCTTTCGACACATCAGCAGCGATTCACTTGCGTTCGTCTTTCCGGACCCCACCTGACGCCTCTTACAGCGCCTTTTCCTCATCGCTCACCACGACGGCCTTCAGCCAACGCGGCATGAGGCGGTTTGAAGCCTCCCCCCGCAGGGCGGCTCCGAAGGGCCAAATCCTTCATCTCCCGCACAGCACCATTTCCAGAAGCTGTTCCTACAACCAACTCCCTTTCACGTTCAGGACACAA
>NZ_JBIAIV010000121.1:0-3143 GCF_042871645.1 Streptomyces sp. NPDC005774
CAGCTCAGCCCCGTCGCCTACGAGAAGCAGTCGGCTAACATGACACTCGCCGCATAACAACACGAACTGGTGTCCACTTCTCGGGGGGAACCCCCACCGTTTCTTCTCCGGTGATCAAGGGGGCAGGAATGCAGACGACGTCGCTGCGTAAGGGTGAGAACACGGCGCTGCTTACGGCGCGGACGGTTCTGACGGTGTCGGTACAAGGACTCTCGGCGGATGTGTCCGCGCTGCTGCTCGGTCCTGACGGCAAGGTTCGCGGCGACCACGACCTGGTCTTCTACAACCACCCCGCCCAGGACGGTGTATCCGTTGAGGGCGCGGCGGTCACCGCGGAGCTTCCTCACCTGCCAGCGGACGTGCACCGTGTAGTTGTCGTGGTGAGTGCTGATCCGCTGCAGCCAGGCGCCGTCTTCACTCGAGCACCTCAGCTGACGATCACCCAGAGCGGTGCTTCGCCGGCGTTGTTCACGGCGCCGGACTTCACCTCGGGGGAGCCCGTCGTGGTCCTGGCGGAGCTGTACCGCCGCGGTGACGGCTGGAAGGCCCGGGCCGTGGGACAGGGCTATGCCTCCGGCCTTGCGGGACTGGCGACCGACTACGGCGTCGATGTCGACCCCGAGCCTTCTGCCGCGCCGCTTCCTGCGCAGACACGCACGACTACGGGACAGGCCGCCGCAGTCGACCTGACGAAGCTGGAGCGGCAGGCCTCGGCCCTGCTGGCACCCGCGCGACAGGCCGGCCAGGCCCTCGCGGACCGAGGGATCATGGGACGGCGAGCTGCTGTCTACCTCATCCTGGATCACGACTGGCACATGGAGGAGCTCTACGAGTCGTTCGCCGTGCAGGCCTTCGCCGAACGCGTCCTGGCCCTGTCGGCCAACCTCGACGACGACGGCACCGTACCCGTGATCTTCTCCAGTGGACGAGAGCCGTTCCTGGAGGAGATCCGGCTGGACAACTACCGCGGCCGTATCGGACAGCTGCACACCCAAGTCGACTGGGGCTGGGGCAACGTCGCCGACGCGATGCGCCGCGCCGTCAGCCACTACCAGGATTCCGGAGCCTCAGACCCCGCCTTCGTCGTGACCCAGGTCGGCGACGAACCCTGGGACAAGGCAGAGGTCCGCTCGATGCTCCAGAACACCGCTTCATTGGGCATCTTCTGGCTTTTTGTCGGATTCGGGCGCGGCAAGCTCGCCTTCTATAAGAACCTCAACGCCTCCGCCTCGGCCACCTTCACCAACGTCGCCTTCTACGACGCCAGCAAGAACCCGGGCTCGGTCCCCGGAGAACGGTTCTACACGGGCTTGGTCGACGCCTTCGCGACCTGGATGCGATCGTGAAACCGCCCATGGAAGCACGTTGGCACGGATCCTGCTGTCAGTGCGCAGCCAGGCGCTGAGCGGGTGGTGACGACGCTGGCTTGCTGTCAGACGAGCCGGGATCGACACAGCAAGCTGGGTAGAAGACCGCTATGCCCTGCTGGCTGCGGCCGTGGCTGGCGAGACCGGCCGCGCCAATGCCGCTCGGCTCGCCAAGGAGGTCTGGGACTACGAGCGTGACGCTGCGGCCGCGCGAACCGTCGCGGGGAGCGAGTCGAGCACCGTGATGTTGGGCCGGGCGTGCGCGAGCTGGGCAACGACGTCGCGTCGGCGCTCGTACCGCGGACGCAGGCCGACCACGAGCACGGCGTCGCTGCGGGCGGCATGGAACCCCAGCTTGTACGGCACGATCGGCTGGACCGTCTCTGCACAGAACCAGAAGAGGATCACGTCGGTCTGCTGCGATGCGGCGTTCTCCCAGCCGACATGGGCGTCGTGTGCCAGGGGATCATCCAACGGGAACGAGGCCCCGACGCGGGTTGAGGACGGTTGCTGCGCAGCCGAGTTTCTAGTGCGCTGAGGGGAGACGTCGCATTTTGGCTTCCGCCAGGATCGGCGCGGACCGCTCGATAGGGTGACCTTGCCGAGGGCCGCCTCGGCCCCCTGCACCCAACCGGTACGGCGCGGGTGGTCTGGGACGAGCAGGGGGTTCGGGTGGCGGACGTTTCGCCTGCGCAGGCGCTGGCCCGAGCGACGGCCGTCGGTGGGCGGGTGGCCGACCTGGTACGACGGGAGCCTCGAGGAGACGACCAGACGTGCCGATGGGAGCTCGTCGTGACTCTCAGCGGCAGCCCCGAGGACCGGGCGGCCGCCGGGTGGATCATCGCCGACGAGATCATGCGGGAACGCACCGGCGGGCGCCCACGGACCTACGGAAAGTGGCGTGAGGCCACCTTGAACGGGGCGAAGCTGACCGGGAAGGATCACGTCCTGGTGAAGGCCTTCGCGGAGCCTGTCTTCGAAGCGGCAGCCGCGAAGAAGGAGCACAACCACGGGCTGGCCGGGTATGTGGGCGAGTGGCTCTGGTACCTCCTGACCCGCGACCTGCCCGAGGATCCAGCGCGAGCCGTGGAGATCCTCGGACCGCCGAAGGCCGCCGTCAACGACGGAGGCGGCGACGGACTCATCGTCTACCGGGAAGACGGAACGGCCCGGGGCTTCTCCTTCCGTCTGTGGGAGATGAAGAAGTACACCGGGAAGGCGAACCGGCCGGATGGGGCGATCCACAAGGGCTGGACGCAGCTCAGCACCAAGGGGGCGACCTACCTGGGAATGTGCTCCTGGGGCGACAAACTGCTTGCTGACGACACCCGGGAGTTCGTGGGCAGTCTGGCTGACCAGTGGGTCGATGAGGAGGAGTCGGCCGGCGGCGGCGTCAGCGTCGCGCTGAACACCACGGCGATACCGACGAAGGCCTTCCACCTCGCGCACGAGCACTTCACCACCCACATGCACCCCGGCGCGCTGCAGGGCCTGGTGGTGGCGATCGACAACCTCGAGGGCTTCGCCCATGAGGTGAGGGAGTACGTGTGGACCGCACTCTAGATCCGGCTGCACTCGCGACCGCCCTCGGCGAATACCGCCCCGGCGGGGTCCTGCCCTCGGCGCAGGAACTGCTGGCGGCCATGACCCAATTGGAGATCGCCGCCTTCGGCAGGGACCAAGTGCGTTGTGGCAAACCGGATCTCGTTCGAGGTGTGCGGCGCGGGTGGCCATCTGGACGGAGGTTCGGGTGCGGCCACGGGCATGAAAGAACGG
>NZ_JBIAIV010000122.1:0-3111 GCF_042871645.1 Streptomyces sp. NPDC005774
GCTCAGCCCCGTCGCCTACGAGAAGCAGTCGGCTAACATGACACTCGCCGCATAACAACACGAACTGGTGTCCACTTCTCGGGGGGAACCCCCGTCTTCCAGCGCATGGTCCAGCGGGCCTGGCCCTTGCCGGTGGGGTCCAGGCTCATGATGGCCATGTAGACGCACTTCAAGGCGGCGGTCTCGTTCGGGAAGTGCCCGCGTGCCTTGACTGCCCGCCGGATCCTGGCGTTCACGGACTCGATCGCGTTCGTGGTGCAGACGATGCGGCGGATCTCGGTGTCGAAGCGGAGGAACGGGGTGAACTCTTCCCACGCGTTCTCCCAGAGCCGGACGATCGCCGGGTACTTCTTGCCCCAGGTGTCGGCGAACTCAGCGAACCGCTCCAGGGCGGCCTCCTCGGTCGGCGCGGTGTAGACGGGCTTGAGGACACGAGCGATCTTGTCCCAGTCCTGGCGGGCGGCATAGCGGAAGGAGTTCCGCAGCAGGTGGACCACACAGGTCTGCACGATCGTCCTGGGCCAGACGGTCTCGACCGCCTCGGGCAGACCCTTGAGCCCGTCGCAGACCAGCATGAGGACGTCGTTCACGCCACGGTTCTTGATCTCGGTGAGGATGTGCATCCAGTGCTTGGCGCCCTCACCGCCGTCGCCGGCCCACAGGCCCAGGATGTCCCGCCGGCCCTCCGCGGTGACGGCGAGAGCCACGTAGATCGGCCGGTTGGCCACCGCACCGTCGCGGATCTTCACGTGGATCGCGTCGATGAAGACGACCGGGTAGACGACGTCGAGCGGCCGGTTCTGCCACTCGGCCATGCCGTCCAGGACCTTGTCGGTGATGGTGGAGATGGTCTGCTTGGAGACGTCGGCCCCGTAGACCTCGGCGAGGTGGGCCTGGACCTCGCCGGTCGTCAGGCCCTTCGCGGACAGAGAGATCACCATCTCGTCGACGCCGGACAGGCGTTTCTGCCGCTTGCGCACGATCTTCGGCTCGAAGGTTCCGTCCCGGTCGCGGGGCACGGATATCTCGACCGGTCCGACCTCGGTGAGCACGGTCTTGCCGCGGGTGCCGTTGCGGGAGTTGCCGCCGTTCTTGCCGGCCGGGTCGTGCTTGTCATAGCCGAGGTGGTCGGTGATCTCGCCCTCGAGGGCGGACTCCAGGAGCCGCTTGGTCAGCTGCTGGTGGGGGTTGCCCCCTGCGGGGACAGCCCGCCCTCGCCGGTCAGCTGCAGGCCCTCGGCCTGGGCCCGGCCAACCAGTTCGTTGATGAACTGGTCGTCCACCGCCTTCGACGGCTGCGGCTCAGGCATTTCGACGGACTGGGCCTCGGACACGTTCTCACTGGTCATCGGTGCATCTTCCTTGATCAGGAGTTACACCGAACGTTTTACAGTCCCAACCTCGGCTTGTGCTGCGCCTCCGGACGGGCGGGCAGAAGGGCTGAAACTCGGTCAACCTGGTCTGGACGGCGGGATACTTGTGTCGACTCGGTGTCGGGGCGACCAGGGAGTGGGCCGGTGAACTCTGCCGTAGGGGCGGGCCGTTGGGGTGGGCGGCATGTGGTGGTCGTGGGTGGGAGCCTCGCGGGGCTGCTCGCGGCGCATGTGCTGGCCGGGCATGCCGACCGGGTGACCATCGTTGAGCGGGACCGGTTCCCGGGCGGTGCCGAGCCGCGGTCCGGGGTTCCGCAGGGGCGCCATCCCCATGTGCTGCTGCAGGGTGGGCAGGTGGCTATGGAAGCGCTGCTGCCGGGCTTCCTTGCGGAGTTGCGGGAGGCGGGCGCGCCGTGGGTGGGCATGCCGTCGGACATGGTGCTCTGGCAGGCCGGGCGCTGGTTCCGCCGGGTGTCCGCCTCCACGCACATCTACACCGGGTCCCGCGCGCAACTGGAGGAGCTGGTACGGCGGCGGGTTCTCGCCAACCCGCTGATCGGCACCGTGGAGGGCGCCGATGTCGTGGGGCTCCTCGGTGACGCCTCGCGGGTGCGGGGCGTGCTGCTGCGGGAGCGGTCCGGGGACACGCGCGCAGAACCCCGGGCGTTGGAGGCCGACCTGGTCGTCGATGCCTCCGGCACCGGTACGAAGGCCCCGCAGTGGCTCGCCGCGATCGGCGCCGCGGCCCCACACGAGGAGACCCTTGACACGGGCCTCGCCTACGCCTCTCGCGTCTACCGCGGTCCGAAGGGGGTTCTCGACGGTGCGACCGTCGGGTACTACGTCTATCCCGGCCCCTCCCAGCTGCACGGCGGCGGTGCGCTGCCCCTGGAGGACGGCACCCACCTGGTGATCGTCTCCGGGCTGCGCGGCGACGCACCGCCCACAGACGACGACGAGTTCGTAACGTACGCCAAGCGGCTGGGCCATCCGCTCCTGGACCGCTGGATGGACGAGGCCGAACCGCTCTCCCCGCCATTCGGCTACCGGCGCACCGCCAACGTCCGCCGCCGCTACGACCTGCCCGGCCCGCCAGCGGGATTCCTCGCCACCGGCGACGCGCTGTGCACCTTCAACCCGATCTACGGCCAGGGCATGGCCGTCGCCGCGATGAGCGCGGTCGCCCTACGTGACGCGCTCGCTGATCCGCACCGTACGCCTACGACCCGGCGCGCGCAGCGGGCGTTGCTCGCGGCGTCCCGGCAGGCGTGGGACATCTCCGCCGGGGCGGACCGCAAGATGCCGGGTGCCCTTGGCAACGCCCTCGACGGCGGTCCCGCGGACCGGGTCGCGGACTGGTACCTGCGCCGGGTCCAGGAGAGGGCACCCGGCGACCCGGTCGTGGGCGGCGCCTTCCGTGCCGTACTAACGCTCGCCCGACCCGTCTCCGCGCTGTTCGCTCCGCCGGTGGCCCGCGCCGTCCTCTTCGCTCGGCCGGCGCCGACGCCGACGGAGCCTCCCGCGGCACCGGAGGGACCCGAGGTCTGAGCGGGCGGGATCTGGACAGGCGAGTGGCATCGGTCTAGACCTCTTCCGGGTTCTCCGGCCTGATCGGAGCGTGGAGAAAGCGCGTCTGCCGACCACTGAGGCTGCGCCAAGCTCGTTTCCGCAGTTCAGTGAGGCTGGCGTGATCCACCGGTGAGGTCCTCACGCTGGTAGGCGGCATGATCGTCGGGGCT
>NZ_JBIAIV010000123.1:0-3072 GCF_042871645.1 Streptomyces sp. NPDC005774
CAGCCCGCTGCTCATGAACATTGCTCTACACGGAATGGAAGCTGCGGCCGGCTGTCGCTACATTGAATATCCATCTAAGGATAGAACAGCGGCAGCAGGAACCCCGATCCTGATTCGATACGCCGATGACTTTGTTGTGCTGTGTCACACGAAGGAGGAAGCGCAATCGGTTCAGGAAGTGCTGAAAGAGTGGCTGGAGCCCAGAGGCCTCAAGTTCAACCAGGAGAAGACGCGGATCACGCACGTGGCCGACGGATTCGATTTTCTGGGCTTCACCATTCAGAGGAGAGGAAGAATCACTCTCGCCTCACCCAGCAAGGATGCAGTGAGCAGAATGAGGACTAGGCTGCGCGGTGAAATTAAATCACTCTACGGGGCCAATGCCGCGGCCATCACTCGTCGGATGAATCCGATTGTCCGAGGATGGGCAGCTTACTATCGGGGTGGAACATCGTCGGCAGCTTTTAACAGCCTCGACATGTACATGTGGCAACTTACATGGAAGTGGGCCAACCGCTCACACCCGATGAAATCGAAGAAATGGGTAGCAGCCCGTTACTTCGGCAGGTTCCATAAGGATCGCCAGGATAAATGGGTGTTTGGCGACCGGGAGACCGGCGCCTATCTCACGAAGTTCAGGTGGATCAAAATTCAAAGGCACGTCATGGTTAAGGGGAGGGCGTCGCCTGACGACCCCAACCTGATCGAGTACTGGGCAAACCGGAGGCACAAGACTGCACCTCCGCCGATGGGCAAGACGAGCATCGCTCTAGCGGTGAGGCAAAAGGGCCTATGCCCGGTCTGTCGGCAGGCGCTGATTGCCGGAGCCGAGTACGAACCAGACGACCTGCGTCAATGGGTCGACTGGTTCACAGCGTCGGGAAAGATGCTCAATAAGCATCATCTTGTATACCGACGCGATGGCGGGACTGACGAACGAAAGAACCTGCGTCTCATTCACTCCTCGTGCCATCGCCTGCATCATGCAGGTGACGCGCGAAGAGACCGTAAAGGAGGAAAGCCGCCCCGCTGGGGATGAGCTTGAGCCGTGTGCCGTGAAAGCGGCACGCACGGTTCTGAGGGGGCCCTGGCGCGGCAACGCGTCGGGGCTACCCGACACAGTTCCCGTAGCCATGTCTCATGCCTTCCAGCCGATGTACGCCTACCGCAACGTGCGGAAGGCAAAGGTGATCGCTCGGGTTCCTGCAGCACAGCACAGCAGAACGCCCACGCCGAAGACGTGGGCGAAGGGGAACTTCCGAACCATGACAGCTGACGCAGACGCTAGACGCCCACACCCTGTCACCAGAGGCAATGACCACGCGCTGCTTCAGGCCGCGGGCGGGTCGGACGCTTCGGCGGCGCGGCGGTGTTCGGCGTTGGTGCGCTGGGCTTCTTCGAGTTGGTCTTCGAGGATGACGATGCGGCAGGCGGCTTCGATGGGGGTGCCGTGGTCGACGAGTTCCCGGGCGCGGGCCGCGATGCGCAGCTGGTAGCGGGAGTAGCGGCGGTGGCCGCCCTTGGAGCGCAGCGGGGTGATCAGGCGGGCTTCGCCGATGGCGCGCAGGAAGCTCTGGGTGGTGCCGAGCATCTCGGCGGCTCGGCCCATGGTGTAGGCGGGGTAGTCGTCGTCGTCGAGACGGCCGTACGAGTCGTCTGCTGTCACTTGCACCTCTCTGTGGAACGCGTGGAGGGGCCCTGGTGCCAATGGCACCAGGGCCCCGAAGGAAACTGCTACACCATCTGCCGGCCCTGGTACTGCGCCGGCCTTCTGTGTCCGCAGACCCGACCGAGATGCTGCCGGGGGTGCGGGGATCGCGGTTGCTCGACCGGAGACCACCTCACTATCGATGTCCTGCGGTACCCGGGCTCAAGACTTCGACCCGGGCGATCCTGATGGCGCGGGGCTCCTCCGTTCTTCCCTCTTGATCAACTACTTACCAACGGGGGACTACGTACTGCTTGTACTACTGATACTGCGAACTGCTGGTGGCCTGTGACAGCGCCACTCTTCGGCAGCCAGCCCCGTCGCCCGTCCTGCTCTGGCTTAGAACCCCACTGCCGAACCTCCCGGTGCGCGCGCCCGCAGCCGACGCCTTCACCGAGGTACTGCTCACTGCGCTGCTGGGTCCTGCGAACTGCACTTGCGGGTACTGCCACCGCGTTGACCGCGGTCCTGCTCACGGCGGCCCCTGATCACTGCGGGCCACCCGGTCCGGTCGTCAGTCCCGTCGCCGTCCTGCAACCGCTCTGGCTTCGAAACTCCACCACCGCACCGTCCTGCATCCTGCAACTGTGGGTACTGCTGCTCGGCAGTTCATCTCTGCCGGGCCCTGTTGATCTCGGCTACGAGAGAAACCATAACCACACCACCGCCCAATGTCTACTCCGGCCGACACAGGTTTCCGCGTGTTCGACGGTGAGGTAGTCGGGCCCTGCCGGGTTAAGAGGTCCTAACGGCGCATCGTCGCCTCGGCCTGGTCGTCGGCGGCGTCGGCCACCGAGTTCAGCCACCCCAGCAGCTCGGCGCGCAGCGGACCGGGGAAGTCGTGGGCCCTTTTATCGACGGGCAGCGCGGGTCGAGGAGGATGGCGGCTACGTAGGGCGCGGCCGGGACCGTCGCGGCGTAGAGGGCGTTCTGGTGGTGCACCACGTGGTGCAGGTGGTCCAGGGCCTGGGATCTCGTGGGTTGGTCGTCGGCGAAGAGCGCGACGAGCTGCGCGGGGGTGTCCTCGGCAGTCCCGTAGGCGTGTTCCAGGGCGCCCCAGTCGGTGTTAGCCAGTACCGCGGCGGGCTCGGGCAGGATCACCGGGCTCACCGACGCTCCCGCCTGGCCCGGTCCATCGCCTCGGCCGCCGCGTTCTCGGCGAGCTGCTGGATCCCCTCGGGCGCCTCGCGCTCGTCGAGGACGAAGAGCCGGTTCTCGACAAGCCTGGTGGCCGGCTTCCAGCCAAGGCGGCGGCCCGCCTCCAGAGCAGCACGCCGGACGTCCTTGAGGTCGCCCATCTCCGCCAGGTCGTCGCTGCTCAGGATCAACTGTCCGTGATAGCCCTGGTACTCGGGCTTGAGGGC
>NZ_JBIAIV010000124.1:0-2847 GCF_042871645.1 Streptomyces sp. NPDC005774
GGTCCGCGTAGACGGCCACGCTCGAGATGCCGGCATCCCGACAGGCTCGGGCCACGCGGACAGCGATTTCGCCACGGTTGGCGATGAGCACCTTGCGCACGATTGAGGCTCCCTCCTTGAAACAAGCCGAGTTTAGGGACTGCCGACACGGCACTGCGACCCGTCCCCACTGGTGAGCTTGCCCACACGGAGCGTGATTCGAGGCTCGCTCGACCCGCGAAATCCCATGTCGCACCTTGGTGCGCAAGACTCCTCCGGGAAACCCTAGCCGTCCCATGTGGTCAAGGTCTCTGTGAGAGCGTGCTGCGGCCCACTCCGTTTTTTTGTCGAGTCCCTACGAATGGCCCAATGATTCTTTGCCGTTCGCGGGACCCTTGTCCCTGGCTTTACTTGTCAGTAACGTTCGCGCCGCCTCGAATGTACTCGGGGTAACCGCAGTCGTGCTCGGAAGTGGGTGGGGGCCGGTGGTCCGCAGGCCGGTGGCGTGGATCGTGGCACTCGTGCTCTTCGCCGAAGGGCTCGGCGTCGCCGCCCTGAACTGGTTGCTCGGGGTCGTCGTCGACCGGCAGGACATGTCACTGGCCGGCCTCGACCCGCACATGACGTCGGTGTCCTCGAAGGCCGCCGGCATCGTCTTCGGGCTCTACTTCGCCCTGTGCGGCCTCGTCGCGCTGCTGGTCGCCCTGCGCGACCGCGCGCCCTCCGGGGCAGGCCGGGCCCTGCTGATCAGCGCCGCCGTGGTGCACGCGCTGCTGGGTGCCTTCGTGTGGGGGCTGGTCGGCGTGTCCGCGTTCCTCTCCATGGCGATGGTGCTCGCCCTCATCGTGCTGCTCCTGATGACGTACGACCCCGAGGGCCGTCCCGGAGGGCCCGCCGATGCCGCCGGACCCACAGGGCCCGCCGATGCCGCCGGACCCACCGGACCCGCCGATGCCGCCGGACCCGCCGGACCCGCCGGACCCGCCGAATCCGCCGAATCCGCGGGCGGGGGCGAGGGAGACGGCGCCGACGGGTCCCCGGTCACCTCTCCGGCGGCGCCCACAGTTGCGTGATGCCCACGCCCAGCCGGGCCAGCAGACGGCGCACCAGCGGCAGGCTGATGCCGATGACGTTTCCGTGGTCGCCGTCGATGCCCTCGATGAACGGGGCCGAGCGGCCGTCCAGGGTGAACGCCCCCGCGACATGGAGCGGTTCGCCGGACGCGACGTAGGCGGCGATCTCCTCGTCCGAGGGCTCGCCGAAGCGGACGACGGTCGACGCGGTGGCGGAGGCGTACCGGCTGCCGTCCGCGGTGGTGTCGTAGACGCAGTGGCCGGTCTGGAGGATGCCCGCGCGGCCCCGCATCGACTTCCAGCGCGCGGTGGCCTCCTCGGCGTCCGCGGGCTTGCCCAGGGCCCGGCCGTCCAGCTCGAGCACCGAGTCGCAGCCGATCACCAGGGCGCCCAGGACCTCCGGCTTCGCCGCGACCACGGAGGCCTTCGCCTCGGCGAGGGCGAGGGCCAGTTCGGCCGGGGTGGGCGCGGTGACGGCGTTCTCGTCGACTCCGCTGACGATCACTTCGGGGGTGAGTCCGGCCTGGCGGAGCAGTCCGAGCCGGGCGGGGGACTGGGAGGCGAGCACGAGCCGACGGCGGGGCTGATCTGTCATGCGATCAGCGTATCGGCGGATCCGCCCACCGGCGTGGGGGGGGGGGGGGGGGGGGGGGGCCCGGCCCCCCCCCCCCCCCCCCCCCCCCCCCCCCCCCCCCCCCCCCCCCCCCCCCCCCCCCCCCCCCCCCCGTACGTANNCCGGGGGGGGGGGGTGCGGGGTTGTGTACCCCGCGCCGGGGGGGGGTTTTTTATTTATTGAGGGCGGCGGGGGGGGGGCCCCCCCCCCGGGGGGGGGGGCGGCCCCCCCCCGCCCGCCCCCCCGACGACCGCACGCCTCACTGCACGCCTCACCGCACGCCGATCACGATCATCGCCAGCACCATGGCCAGTGCCACGAGAACGCCCAGCCGTCGCAGCATCTCCTGCGCATCCCGCAGTTCCTTCGGCGGCTCGTTCTCGGGGTCGGACCACAGCATGCTCTCCATCGTCCGGCCGCCCGTCCCGGCACCGCCTGAGTACGCGTACTCAACTTCCCGGCATGCCGGCGCGGTCATCACGCGGGGCCCGCCAGCCCGGCCTGATCCGGACGACGGACTCGGGCCCTAGGCCCCCGGCCAGTACGTCCGCGGCCAGGCCGCCGGCCCCGGCCGGGGCAGGAGCCGGCCGGCGAGGCGGGACGGGTCGGACCAGGAGTCGCGGGGGGCGGGCGCGCCGGACGGCACGGCGGACGCCGCCGTGGCGCGGGCTCGGATCACCGCGAGTGCGGCGGCGAGTTCCTCCGGGGTCGGGTTGCCCCGTACGACCTTGATCGTCATGGTGGCTCCCACAGGTTTCAGAGGGGGATGTTGCCGTGCTTCTTGGGGGGCAGGGATTCCCGTTTGGTGCGCAGCTGACGCAGCCCGCGGACGATGTGGCGGCGGGTGTCGGACGGCATGATCACCGCGTCGATGTAGCCGCGCTCGGCCGCCACGTAGGGGTTGAGCAGCGCGTCCTCGTACTCCTGGATCAGCCGGGCGCGGGTGGCCTCGGCGTCGTCCGATGCGGCGATGGTGCGGCGGTGCAGGATGTTGACGGCGCCCTGGGCGCCCATCACCGCGATCTGCGCGGTGGGCCACGCCAGGTTGAGGTCGGCGCCCAGGTGCTTGGAGCCCATGACGTCGTACGCGCCGCCGAAGGCCTTGCGGGTGATGACGGTGATCAGCGGGACGGTCGCCTCCGCGTACGCGAAGATCAGCTTGGCGCCGCGCCGGATGATGCC
>NZ_JBIAIV010000125.1:0-2693 GCF_042871645.1 Streptomyces sp. NPDC005774
CGGAGTCCTGATACCGCTCCCGGGTGCGACGGCGGGCGGTCGCCCGACCGGAGGAAGGGGGAGTGCGTGACACGCACCACTCCGAGCCGGCGATCACTACCGGCAACGCAACCCGAGCCATGACCACCTGGCGCAACCTCGCCATCGGAGCCCTACGAGCAGCCGGGACGAAGAACATCGCCGCCGAACTCCGCCACGACGACCGCGACCACCGCCGCCCCGCCCGTTCCCGCCGCACCCTCATCGACCACGGGTGGTCACCGGTACTGTCCATTTCGTCACCGTGTACGCCGGTGCAGCGTACGTGGCTCTCACCTGGAGAAGTGTCCACGGGGTGCGCCGGATCGGGCGCACGACCGCACACCCCGCACAGCAAGAGCCGGTTATCGTACGTGTGTTCACTCAGCGGTTCAGCTCCACCCCGCGTGGCGCCCGGCTCGCACGGCACCTCGCCGTGCACCAACTGCACGCCTGGGGTGTCCCGTACGGCACGGACGTCTCCGACGCCGTCGGGCTGATCGTCGGCGAGCTCGCCGCCAACGCCGTGACGCACGGCCGCGTACCAGGGCGGGACTTCGAGCTGACGCTCACTCGTCTTGCCGACAGGGCCCGTACCGAGGTGACCGATGCGCGCACCGGGCCGCCGTATCCGCCTGATCCCGGCGGGGTGGGCGCTTCGCGCCCTCTCGGCGAGCGCGGTCGCGGACTCCTGCCGGCCGAAGCGCTCGCCGAGCGGTGGGAGGTGGTGGACCGGGAGCCGCCGGCGAAGACCGTCCGCGCGGAGGTGGGCGTCGATCGGGACTGCGCGGGTCATTGACGCGCAAGTGGTTCGATTCTACGGTCCCGTTCGAAATTGCGATCGTTGTTCGACATCACGGACATGCTCTGACCCCCACCGCAAGGAGACCCTCATGCGCCGCAGCTCTCTCCGTAAACGCACCGTCCTCCTCGCTCTCCCCGCCGCCGCCCTGCTCGCGCTCATGCCGACCACCGCGTCGGCGTACCCCAACCCCGGCCGGGTCACCGGCTCCGTCGTCACCCACGATCCGTCGATGATGCGGACGTCGTCGGGGCAGTACCTGCTGTACGCGACCGGCGGCGGCATCAGCAACAAGACGTCGAACGACCGCACCGCCTTCAGCGCCGGGGCGGACGCCTTCAACTCCCGGCCGAGCTGGTGGCGGACCTACTCCTCCGTGCCGGAGGCGTGGGCGCCCGACATCTCGTACCACGGAGGCAAGTACCTGATGTACTACTCCGTCTCGAAGTTCGGCTCCAACACCTCCGCCATCGGGCTCGCCACCTCCAGCACCGGGCAGCCGGGCAGTTGGAGCGACCAGGGCACCGTCTACACGTCCAGCTCCTCCAGCGACTACAACGCCATCGACCCCAACCTCTTCGTCGACGACGACGGCAAGTGGTGGCTGTCCTTCGGCAGTTGGTGGACCGGGATCAAGATGATCCAGATCAACCCGTCCAGCGGGAAGCAGCTCTCCAGCAACACCACCCGCTACTCCCTCGCCTCCCGGCCCACCGGGACCAAGGCCGTCGAGGCGCCCTTCATCGTCAAACGCAGCGGCTACTACTACCTGTTCGCTTCCTACGACACCTGCTGCGCCGGGACCGGCTCCACCTACAAGGTGAAGGTCGGGCGGGCCACCGGCATCACCGGGCCGTACCGGGACAAGAACGGTGTCGCGATGATGAGCAACGGCGGGACGCCCGTACTGGAGTCGCACGGCAGCATCGTCGGGCCCGGCGGGCAGTCGATCATGAACGACGTCGACGGCGACCTGATCGTCTACCACTACTACGACGCAGGCGACAACGGCACCCCCAAGCTCGGCATCAACCTCCTGAACTGGAGCAGCGGATGGCCCATCGCCTACTGACCCTGCTGGCCGCGCTGCTGCTCGCCCTCTCGCTCGGGCAGTCCTCCGCACAGGCGGCCTCGTTCAGCAACCCCGTCAAGACCCAGAAGAGCGCCGACCCCTGGATCGTCCGTCACGACGGCAACTACCACCTGATCAGAACGTCCTGGACCGACGTCATCACCATCCGCAGGTCGGCCACCCTCGCCGGGCTGAACACCGTGCCCAGCGCGCAGGTGTGGTAGGGCGACGCGGCCTCCCGGTGCTGCAACATCTGGGCGCCCGAACTGCACTTCCTCAACGGCCGCTGGTACCTGTACTACGTCGCCGGGCAGAACGTCTCCGACTACAACCGTTCCTATTCAGTGAGCAGGAGTGGGTCCTGGGCCCATTCCCGCTCTCTGTGGACATCCCCAACGGTGTTGGATGTCCTGGTCGCCCGCGTTCGCTCCGCCTCCGGTGGCACGGATCGTGTCCGTGGTCCGGGAAGGCGGCGGCGGGCTCCCTCACGCCCGGGGGCATCCGGGCCGGCCTGGACGGTCCGATGCCCGTGCACATCACTCCGGTGTGCACGGGGCGGTGTCGTCCGACGCCGGAGCGGATAGCCCTGGGCGCGTCGCCCGATCGCGATGCCGGCGGCATCGATGGGGGTGCCCCCTGCTTGAGCGCAGTCGAGAGCTTGGGGGAGGGTGGTCCTGCGGGTGGTGCTGGTCAGGGGTTTCTGCCGGTGCTGGGCGCCCCGTCGGGTAGGCCCCCCGCATTGCTGCGGGAGGCCCCCCTCAGAACCGGACTGGCGAGTTGTCCCCGCATCCGGCTCAAGCA
>NZ_JBIAIV010000126.1:0-2571 GCF_042871645.1 Streptomyces sp. NPDC005774
CCCGCAGCTCAACCGACCCCGGCACCCGCCGAGTCACCCGCACCATCGTGCTCCACCAGCTCACACCCCACACGGCTTAACTCATGGCCATTGGGCGGTACCCCGTGCCGGCCGCGGGTTCGCGAGGAGGTCGTGCGGGCGTCCAGGCGGCCCTCGTTCGGCGAGCCCGCAGACGGAACCCGGGTCAGTGCCGCAGCACTCGGGGCCTCCTCCACGCTGTCCTCGGTGATCAGCGCGAGCGAGATGGGGGTGGTCTCACTCCCCCTTGCCTGTCCTGAGCAGTCCGGCCGCCCTGCTCACGGCCGTCTCGCCGATGCCCCTGGGAGAGTCGGCGACCATGGCCGAGAATCCGCAGTCCTGGACCGCGACCGGCTTTTCGTCGGTGCCGTTCTCGGTGACAGTCCCGGTGACGACCTCGATGTCCTTGCCGCACCGCGGGCATCGAAGACCCTGCGGGTCGCGAAGGCCATCTCCGCGTCGGCAACGGAGACATAGTCCAGGTCCGGGTGCGCCTCGGTCATGCACTCGGCGACATCCTGGGCCTTTCCGGAGTTGAACATGCCGGGCTGGTTGGCGACCTGATCGGCAGTCGGGACGTGCTGTGCCGAGACATCTCAGGGGACCAATTGATCGTTTCGGAATGACCTGCAGAGGCGTCGGAGGCAAATGATGCTGCAGGCGAGTTCGAGCAGGCCCTGTTAGCGGACCCTGTTGGAGGTCGGCTCGGCGCTCGTAACGGATACGCAGACGTCTGAATTCGTACAGCCAGGCGAAGGACGGCGGCACGGGGCCGGCTGACCGGCAGCGTCCGGCGTCTGTTCGGAGGTGACCCAGGCACCGGGCTCACCGAGTGGCACGACGAGCTCCTTGCCGTCCTCGTGGATGCCGAGGCGGGTACCGGCCACGATCGGCACGGTGGTCCGGTTCGAGGTGGCCAGGTGAGGCAGGATCCACAGCGGCACGGAGATCTGGACGGCGGCGTAGACGGCGGGCGTGGTTGCCATCGTGGGCAGGGTGCGGCGGGTCACGAGGCCGAGAGCCCTGCCCAAGGCGTTGTCACGTTAGCGGACCGGCCTGAGATGATCTTGGAGTTGGTCGTGCCGGGGAGGGGTTCGCTCGTGTCGTCCGCGCCGCCGTCGTCGTCGTACAAGGGGCACCGGTACCCGGTCGAGGTGATAGCGCACTGCGTGTGGCTGTACTTCCGTTTCCCGCTGTCGTTCGTGAGGTGGAGGAGCTGATGCTGCAGCGCGGCGTCAGCGTCTCCCACGAGACCGTCCGCCGCTGGTGTACGAAGTTCGGGCAGGCCTACGCCAACGGGCTGCGCCGCCGCCAGCCCCGGCCCGGGGACAAATGGCACCCGGACGAGGTCTTCATCAGGATCAACGGAGAGCAGAAGCACCTGTGGCGGGCCGTCGACCAGGACGGCAACGTGCCGGATAGCCTCGTGCAGGACCGCCGGGACACCGCCGCGGCCCGGCGCTTCTTCCGCCGCCTGATGAAGAAGACGTGTTCGGCGCCGAGGGTGGTCGTCACGGACAGGCTGCGCTCCTACGGCGCCGCCCACCGCGAGGTCATGCCCTCCGTCGAGCACCGTTCCCACAAGGGCCTGAACAACCGGGCGGAGAACAGTCATCAGCCCACCCGGCAGCGCGAACGCGCCATGAAGGGCTTCCGCAGCGTCGGCGGAGCCCAGCGGTTCCTGGCCGCGTTCAGCGGCATCTCACCTCACTTCCGGCCCCGGCGGCACCTGATGACCGCCACCGAATACCGCACCGAGATGACCACCCGCTTCGCCGTCCGGGACCAGATCACCGGCTTCGCCGGCCCGCCTGCCGCGGCCTGACCCGAAACTGCCGCCCGGCCCCACCACACCCGGCACACCGTCAGGCACTCACACACTCAACAACGTGACAGCGCCCAGTCGGACCGCGTGACCGGGGACCGCAGGCCGAACCACTGCTCGGCGCCGTAGGCCTCGAACCGCTCTACCTCGGTGAACCCCAGTTTTGCCGCGAGGCGCATCGAGCCGACGTTGGCGGTCTGGGTGGTGAGCACCACCGGCTCGCCGGGAAGGACGCCGGCGAACCAGCCGAGTGCCGCCGCGCACGCCTCGGCGGCGTACCCGAATCCCCACGCCCGCGGCAGGAACAGGTAGCCGAGATCGGCCTTCCCCGCGGCAGCCGGGCGACGGTGCTCCGTGGCTCTCCTGAGCAGGATCTGGCCGATCATCGCCCCGTCGAGATCGACGACGAAACTACCGGGCCACCGCTCGGGTACCCCGGGCATCTCGCGCTCAAGTTCGTCTCGCGGCCGGGGGCCGCCGAGGTAGGTGTGCACCTCTGGCGACGCCAGCAGCTCGACGAACGCCGCACGGTCCCGGGCCTCGGGCTCTCGGAGCACGAGCCGCTCGGTCTTGATCGGGGCAGGTGGCCAGGCGACGGGTCCAAGTTCAGTCATGCCGACCAGCTCATCAGCACGGAACCTGTCAAAGCGATCAAGGCAGGTAGATCGTTCTAACGTTGTGCCGGGATCAGTGGGCCGTCCGGTGCCGGCTTGTTGATCCAGGCGGCT
>NZ_JBIAIV010000127.1:0-2515 GCF_042871645.1 Streptomyces sp. NPDC005774
TCAGTAGCATGCTCAAGACCCGAAGCGGAGTGATCTAGCCATGGGCAGGTTGAAGCGGAGGTAAGACTTCGTGGAGGACCGAACCCACCAGGGTTGAAAACCTGGGGGATGACCTGTGGTTAGGGGTGAAAGGCCAATCAAACTCCGTGATAGCTGGTTCTCCCCGAAATGCATTTAGGTGCAGCGTCGCGTGTTTCTTGCCGGAGGTAGAGCACTGGATAGGCGATGGGCCCTACCGGGTTACTGACCTTAGCCAAACTCCGAATGCCGGTAAGTGAGAGCGCGGCAGTGAGACTGTGGGGGATAAGCTCCATGGTCGAGAGGGAAACAGCCCAGAGCATCGACTAAGGCCCCCAAGCGTACGCTAAGTGGAAAAGGATGTGGAGTCGCACAGACAACCAGGAGGTTGGCTTAGAAGCAGCCACCCTTGAAAGAGTGCGTAATAGCTCACTGGTCTAGTGATTCCGCGCCGACAATGTAGCGGGGCTCAAGCGTACCGCCGAAGTCGTGTCATTGCAGCACATGGGGCCAACGCCCGCTGTGATGGGTAGGGGAGCGTCGTCTGCCGGGTGAAGCCGCGCCGGAAGGCAGTGGTGGACGGTTGACGAGTGAGAATGCAGGCATGAGTAGCGATACACACGTGAGAAACGTGTGCGCCGATTGACTAAGGGTTCCTGGGTCAAGCTGATCTGCCCAGGGTAAGTCGGGACCTAAGGCGAGGCCGACAGGCGTAGTCGATGGATAACCGGTTGATATTCCGGTACCCGCTGTGAAGCGCCAGACATTGAATCAGGCGATGCTGAGCCCGTGAAGCCGTTCCGGACCCTTCGGGGAAAGGAAAGTGGTGGAGCCGGCGGACCAGACCTGTAGTAGGTGAGCGATGGGGTGACGCAGGAAGGTAGTCCAGCCCGGGCGGTGGTAGTCCCGGGGTAAGGGTGTAGCCCGTCATCCAGGTAAATCCGGATGGCAACAGGGTGAGACCCGATGCCGAGCCGATTGTGGCGAAGTGGATGATCCTATGCTGTCGAGAAAAGCCTCTAGCGAGTTTTACGGCGGCCCGTACCCTAAACCGACTCAGGTAGTCAGGTAGAGAATACCGAGGCGTTCGGGTGAACTATGGTTAAGGAACTCGGCAAAATGCCCCCGTAACTTCGGGAGAAGGGGGGCCATGTCCGGTGATGAGCCTCGCGCTCTGAGCTGGGTGTGGCCGCAGAGACCAGCGAGAAGCGACTGTTTACTAAAAACACAGGTCCGTGCGAAGCCGTAAGGCGATGTATACGGACTGACGCCTGCCCGGTGCTGGAACGTTAAGGGGACCGGTTAGTCACTCTTCGGGGTGGCGAGGCTGAGAACTTAAGCGCCAGTAAACGGCGGTGGTAACTATAACCATCCTAAGGTAGCGAAATTCCTTGTCGGGTAAGTTCCGACCTGCACGAATGGCGTAACGACTTCTCGACTGTCTCAACCATAGGCCCGGTGAAATTGCACTACGAGTAAAGATGCTCGTTTCGCGCAGCAGGACGGAAAGACCCCGGGACCTTTACTATAGTTTGATATTGGTGTTCGGTTCGGCTTGTGTAGGATAGCTGGGAGACTGTGAAGCCGCCACGCCAGTGGTGGTGGAGTCGTCGTTGAAATACCAGTCTGGTCGTGCTGGATGTCTAACCTGGGTCCGTGATCCGGATCAGGGACAGTGTCTGATGGGTAGTTTAACTGGGGCGGTTGCCTCCTAAAGAGTAACGGAGGCGCCCAAAGGTTCCCTCAGCCTGGTTGGTAATCAGGTGTTGAGTGTAAGTGCACAAGGGAGCTTGACTGTGAGACCGACGGGTCGAGCAGGGACGAAAGTCGGGACTAGTGATCCGGCGGTGGCTTGTGGAAGCGCCGTCGCTCAACGGATAAAAGGTACCCCGGGGATAACAGGCTGATCTTCCCCAAGAGTCCATATCGACGGGATGGTTTGGCACCTCGATGTCGGCTCGTCGCATCCTGGGGCTGGAGTCGGTCCCAAGGGTTGGGCTGTTCGCCCATTAAAGCGGTACGCGAGCTGGGTTTAGAACGTCGTGAGACAGTTCGGTCCCTATCCGCTGCGCGCGCAGGAGTCTTGAGAAGGGCTGTCCCTAGTACGAGAGGACCGGGACGGACGAACCTCTGGTGTGCCAGTTGTCCTGCCAAGGGCATGGCTGGTTGGCTACGTTCGGGAGGGATAACCGCTGAAAGCATCTAAGCGGGAAGCCTGCTTCGAGATGAGGACTCCCACCCACTTGATGGGGTAAGGCTCCCAGTAGACGACTGGGTTGATAGGCCGGATATGGAAGCACGGTAACGTGTGGAGTTGACCGGTACTAATAGGCCGAGGGCTTGTCCTCAGTTGCTCGCGTCCACTGTGTTGGTTCTGAAACCACGAACGACCCCACGTCTATGGCGTGGTGCGGTTGTTGTCTGTTTCATAGTGTTTCGGTGGTCATAGCGTAGGGGAAACGCCCGGTTACATTCCGAACCCGGAAGCTAAGCCTTA
>NZ_JBIAIV010000128.1:0-2495 GCF_042871645.1 Streptomyces sp. NPDC005774
GCTCCATCGCCCAGTCACACTGCACATATGGATGGTCTGGACAGTGAGCGGGCGCCGATAATCGGTCGTGAGGGCCTGCTGCGGCTGGCCGCGGTGGCCGAGCGGCTGCGGGACCGTGACAAGGGAGATGAGTCGCCATGCGCG
Organism: Streptomyces sp. NPDC005774; assembly: GCF_042871645.1. Taxonomy (NCBI): domain Bacteria; kingdom Bacillati; phylum Actinomycetota; class Actinomycetes; order Kitasatosporales; family Streptomycetaceae; genus Streptomyces; species Streptomyces sp. NPDC005774. The sequence goes on from NZ_JBIAIV010000128.1 coordinate 145, forward strand.
ACGACAGTGACGTCGGCCCCAGAGCACGATTTTGGCGGTGCCGGACGGGCAGATGTGGGCAGCACTGCCAAAGGTGAACCGGCAGGCGGTGGTGGGGCAGTTGGTGCGGCTGGCGAGCCGCGCGTTGTCGGCGGCCGCGACGGTGAGTGAGCGGGACCGGCGATGACCTCGGTGATGCCGTGGGAGCGGCCCGGCAGCAAGGTCGACGACCGTCACCTGCAGCGGCTCGCGGTGATCTATATCCGCCAGTCCACCCGCCGGCAGCTCGTCGACCACCAGGAGTCGACCCGGTTGCAGTACGCCCTGGTGGACCGGGCGGTCGCGCTGGGCTGGGAGGCGGACCGGATCCTGGTGATCGACGAGGACCTGGGCAGGACGGCATCGAGTGCGGTCGCCCGCACCGGCTTCCAGCGTCTGGTCACCGAGATCGGGCTGGACCACGTCGGTCTCGTGCTGGGCATCGAGATGTCCCGCCTGGCCCGCTCCGGCAGGGACTGGTACCAGCTGATCGAACTGTGCGCCCTGTCGGGTGCGGTACTGGCGGACACCGACGGGGTCTACGACCCGGCCGAGTACAACGACCGGCTGCTGCTGGGGCTCAAGGGCACGATGAGCGAGGCCGAACTTCACCTGATCAAGCAGCGAATGTGGAGCGGGCGCCTGAACAAGGCCCGCCGCGGCGAGCTGGCCTTCCCCCTGCCCAGCGGCTACGTCCGCCGCCCGTCCGGGGAGGCCGCCCTGGACCCGGACGAGCAGGTGCAGACGGTGATCCGCCTGATCTTCGCGCAGTTCGAGCGGCTCGGCACATTGCACGGTGTGCTGCGCTATCTCGTCGAGAACGACATCCAGTTGGGCATCCGGCTGCGGGAGGGGCCGGACAGGGGCACCCTGGAATGGCGCAGGCCGAACCGGATGACGCTGCAGACCCTGCTGCACAATCCCGCCTATGCCGGGATCTACGCCTACGGGCGGCGTCGGGTCGACCCGCGCCGCCAGGACCCGGCCCGGCCGAGCACCGGACGGGTCGTCCGCTCCCGGGACGGATGGCATGTGATGATCCCGAATGCCCTGCCCGCCTACATCACCGTCGCCCGGTTCGAGGCGAACGAGGCGAGGCTGGCGGCCAACCGCGCCCGCGCCGAAGCCATGGGCGCAATAGGAGGCGGCCCCGCGCTCACGGCCGGGCTGGTGCACTGCGGACGCTGCAACCGGCGCATGAGCGTGCGCTACCACACCCAGCACAGCAGAGCCCTGCCCGAGTACGTGTGCGCCCGGGACGTGACCAACTACGGCGCACGCAAGAGCTGCCAGCTGCTCAACTCCGCCTGCGTGGACGCCTTCGTCGAGCAGCAGGTCCTCGCGGCACTGACGCCCGCCGCCGTCGAGGTGTCCCTGCGCGCCGCCGACCAGGTCCTGGCCGAGCGGGCCGAACTGGAACGGCTGTGGTCGAGGCGGTTGGAACGCGCCGCGCAGGACGCCGACCGGGCCCGCCGCAGCCACCACCTCGTCGAACCGGAGAACCGCCTGGTCGTACGCCAGTTGGAGAAGGAGTGGGAGGACGCACTCGCCGCCCAGCAGCGGCTTTGCGAGGACTACGACCGCTTCGCCCGCAGCAGTCCGCGCATCCTCACTTTGGCCGAGCGGCAGACCATCACGGCCCTGGCCGGCGACATCGGGGGTTTGTGGCGTGCGCGCAGCACCACGACAGCGGACCGCAAGGAGATCATCCGCGCGGTCGTCGACAAGGTCGTCGTCACCGTGCTCGGCACCAGCGAGCGGGTGAAGGTCACGATCGTCTGGGCCGGCGGGAGCACGACGGCGGGAGAGGTCATCCGCCCGGTCCAGCGGCTGGAGCAGCTCAGCTACTACCCGCAACTGACCGATCGGATCCGCGAACTCGCGGGCCAGGGCATCGGAGCCGGCGGGATCGCCGACCGCCTTCAAGCCGAGGGCCTCCGGCCCGCGAAGGGCGGCAAGCGGATCTCCGCAGCCACCGTCCGCGACCTCATGCGCCGCCTGGCCTGCCCCGCAGGCCGTGTCCACCGGCACCGCCCCGCACCACCCGGCGAGGAGCCCGGCCCCAACGAGTGGTGGCTGGGGCACCTGGCCGCCGAGCTGGACATGACCACCTCCACTCTCTACGCCTGGATCAACCGCGGCTGGATCACCACCCGCCGGGAGAGCTGCTGGCCCCACCGGCTCATCGCCCACGCCGACCAGCGAGAACTCGCCGAACTCCGTGAACGCCGGACCCGTCCGCCTGGCTGGTACAGCCGCCGCATCTGGACCGAGACCGCCGAGGCGGCAGAGCAACAGACTCCATGAGTGCACTGTGCTTGACAGATCTCGAC
>NZ_JBIAIV010000129.1:0-2283 GCF_042871645.1 Streptomyces sp. NPDC005774
ATCGACACGTCATCCGTCAGCCGCCTCGCGGCCCCACCCTCAGCTCGCTCCACCCGAAGATCATCACATGTAGATCGTTAACTCATGGCCATTGGAGCCACCCGAGGAAGACAAGAACCTGGGTAGCAAACAGGCACTTCGGCCACTTCGATAAATCCAGGAATGACAAATGGGTGTTCGGGGACCGTGTGAGCGGTGCCTACCTCCCGAAGTTCAGCTGGACGAAGATCGTCCGCCATGTACGAGTTAAGGGATCAGCGTCTCCGGACGACCCGACCCTGAGCGAGTACTGGCAGAACCGACGACGCAAAAAGGCCCCACCGCCTATGGACAAGCTGAGCTTGTATCTGGCGTACAAGCAGAAGGTGCTCTGCCCACTCTGCAAGCAGGCCCTCATTGTCGGAGCCGAATACGAACCGGACAGTCCGCGCGAGTGGATGAACTGGTTCGCGGCGTCGATGAAGATGCTGCACAAGCATCACTTCGTTTATCGACGCGACGGCGGTTCGGACGAAAAGACCAACTTCCGTCTCTTGCACGCCGAATGCCATCGACAGCATCACGCGAAGGATGGCAGACGGCCCTTTGAAACACCGCCCAGCGGGTGAGCTTGAGCCGTGTGCATTGAAAGGTGCAAGCACGGTTCTGAGGGGGCCGGGACGCAGTAATGTGTCCCGGCTACCCGACGCATATCCGGACGCCTCCCAGCGCGGTGCGCCGGCGAGCGCGTTCGGATGCGCCCAGGTGGTGTGGAACGACTGCCTGCGCGACCGCAGGCAAGCGCATGCGGCGGGGCTGGCGTATGTGACGTCGGCGGAGCTGTCCCGGCTGCGCATCACCCAGGCCAAGCGCACCGCCGAGCATCCATCCCCACGTCGTCAGCGAGATCCGGTAGATCCGCGCGGAGGACTTCGCGATGCCCGCGCCGGTGAGGTAGCGCTCGACCGCCGCGGTGTACGACGAGGGCGGGGCGGACAGGGGCACCACCCGGGCGCGCGGCAGCCGGAGCGCGCCCCCGCTCCCGGGTTCGGTCACCGGTTCGATCGCCACGCTCGCCCCGCCCTTCCGGCACTGCCGCAGTAAATGCGTACACCTCGCCTGCGGCGGCCGGAGAACCCGCCGCAGGTCGCGATGATCACGGTAGGGGCTCCGCCGCAGTGAATCCGGCATTTACTGCGGCACTACCCTGACGGGCCATCAGGTGACAGAAGTCCGATAAGCCGACCTCGGAGCGGAACAACCGATACCGCCATCCGATGATCGATTGGCCCTCTCTCCGAGGGCTGCATGACCACAGCCCCGAACGTTACGCAGCGCTACACACCACCTGGCCGCAGCTATACGAGAACAGGGCCTACGCAGCATCCGCTTGGCATGGTGGTCAACCGGCCCTCGGTGTGGCCTGACCGATGATTTTTCCGCGCCGTGCTGGTCTGTACACCGAATACCGACTCACGGAAGGCTGACGCCATGCGGAAACTGACCTTTGCCATGAACCTGAGCCTGGACGGCTACATCGCCGCGCCCGGCGACGACCTCGGCTGGAGCGTGCCGAGCGACGAGTTGTTCCAGTGGTGGTCCGACCGGGTGGACGCGACGGGCCTGGCGCTGTACGGGCGCAAGCTGTGGGAGACGATGAGCTCCCACTGGCCGACCGCCGACCAGCAGCCGGGTGCCACACCGGCGGAGATCGAGTTCGCCGGCCGCTGGCGGGACATGCCGAAGGTGGTGTTCTCCTCGACGACCAGCACGGTCGACTGGAACACCCGTCTGGTCACCGGCGACGCGGTCACCGAGATCACCCGGCTCAAGGCCGACGACGGCGGCCCCATGGACATCGGCGGTGCCACACTCGCCGCGGCGGCCATGCGGGCCGGGCTGATCGACGAGTACGCGATCGTCACCCATCCGGTCCTGGTGGGCGGCGGCACGCCGTTCTTCACAGCCCTGGACAACTGGGTGAACCTGACCCTGGTGGAGACCCGGACGTTTCCCGACGGCGTGGTCCTGACCAGGTACGAGACCAAGCGCTGAGCGCTCGACGTCGGATCGGCGCGGGCTTCGGGCGCCCAAGGATCTCGCGGCGCTGTGTTCCGAGGCGATCGTGATACCCCTGCCGGATCACAGGCCGTGTATGTAAGGGATCCCCAACCGGACACCGGTCAGCTCGTGCTGAGCGGGAGTCTGCTGGTCATCTCTTCCTCCTGTGTGGATACCCCGTGCTTTAGCTCGGGGAGGAAACACAGCTCCTGCGGAGCAGGGCAACGAGCTGGGATTCGCCGC
>NZ_JBIAIV010000130.1:0-2159 GCF_042871645.1 Streptomyces sp. NPDC005774
GGGTGCAGATCCAATGAGGGTGCTGTCTATCAGGCGGTGAGTATGAGCCGGTCGCGGTAGCGTGCCTGGTGGTTGCGGTTGAACTCCTGCTGCTCGTGCCAGGCCCAGTAGGCGTCGAAGTCGCCGTTGCTGCGCAGGGCGCGGAGCTTGAGGACGGCCTCGGCGCCGGACAGGCCCCAGCGGGCTCCGGTGATGTCCAGGCGGTCTTTGATCAGGTGGCGGCAGGCTCCCTCGATGATCCCGGTGGCGATCGGCCAGCCGCGTTCCAGGGCGGTGTCGTAGCGCAGGTGTTCGGCCTTGCCGGTCAGGTAGTTCACGGCCTCGTCGATGCCCTTGCGCTTGGCGCCGCGCAGTCGGGCGGTGCGGGCGGCCGCCTCGAGTGCGGCGGCGGTTTGCTGCACGCGGCCGGCCAGGAGGGCGCGGGCGTGGCGGGCGACCCAGGTCTCGGCAAAGGCGTCGCCGGTGTCGTGCAGGCACCAGGCCGCTCGCCACAGGTATTCGAGCACGTGAATCAGGTCGACGATGATGTGGATGTCCGCGCCGCGCTGCTGTGCTTCGGCGTTGATGAGGTCGATCTGGTGGCGGGCTCCGTCGACCAGGACGACCCAGGGACGGCGATGGCCGGGGTCGCGGTGCTCGGCCTGGTCGAACACGGCGGCCACCACCTCGGCGGCGGTGCCGCTCACTGAGCCGCACAACCACTTCGACCGGGCCTTTGGCCCGGGCGCGCGCTCGCGGCCGGTGTCGTCGGCGGTGTCGGGGTCGGCGATGACGTCGTCCACGCTGCGGGGCGCGGGCTCGGCGTCGTAGACGGCGCCCAGGGTGGCCATCCGCTTCCTGCCGTGTTTCTCCCCGGACGCCAGCCGGGTCTTCATCGCGTTGCCACCCTTGGCCGCGGCGGCCCTGGCGGTGTGCTCGCGCAGCGCTTCGGGCCTTATCACCACGCCCTTGCCGTCCAACGACAAGATCAGCGGCGTGGCATCGGTGCAGGGGGCCGGCACGAGGGCGTCGTAGAAGGCGTCGATGTCCGCCGCGGCGCCGACGGCCAGCTCCTGGACCTGCCGGTGCCCCACTCCGGCGCCGGTGACGGCGTTGATCCGCTCACAGGCGTCGGCGAAGCTGCCGCGGGAGGACTCGATCGCGGCGAGTTTGGCCAGCCCGTGCGAGTGCATCTCGTCCGGCAGGTTCAGCACCGCATCGGCCGGGTGCAGGTCCGCCACGCCGGTGCCGCGGTAGGCAATCCGGGGCACGGTGACCTTGCCGAACACCGTGGCCAGCTTCCGGCGCCGGCCCCGCTCGATCCGGGTACGCTCACGGCCTTCGGCATCCACGACCTCCTCAAGGCGCACCTCGTCCCTGGCCCGCAGCGTCAGATGGTCCTGGAACAGCTGCCGGGTGACCTCGCGCATCCGCGTCCCCAGCAGGTCCTCCAACTGCGAGTGCGTCAACACCGCCGCCTCCGGCCCCTGCAACTCCTCGGCCACCGCGTCGAACAGGCGCCGCGAGGCGGCGAACGCAGCTTCGGCCGGCTCCAGCACGCTCACCACCCCTGCTCTCGCCCGTCGACCTTGAACAGCCCGGACGAAGGCTCGGCCAGGATTCCGCGCTCCACCAGCCGCTTCAGCTTCGAGCGCATCCCCTCGACATGCCGCGGTTCGGTCCCCAGACTCAGGTGCCGGCACACCTCTTTGCAGCGCATCGCCGCCCCCGAGGTCGCGAACAAGGCGATGATCGCCCGATACTCCGGCGACATCACCGTCACATCCAGCTCTGCCTCGGCCTTCACCAGCGCCGCGGCGACCCCGTCGGCACCCCCACCTGCGGCGTCCACGCCCGGCACCGGCGAAGACGGCGCGGCCAGTACCTCCCCCACCGTCTCCCGTGTGATCTGCAACCGCGCCAGCTGCTCCTCGACCCGCGACAACTCCTCGGACAGACCAGCGATCTGTTTACGCAGCCGCTCGGCCTGGCCCACCACCTCGGCCTGTCTGGCCTCCAACGCCTCGATCAACGACGGCACCCCACACCCACCCTCGCTCAGCACCCGCACCTCTCACGGCAGGCTCGACCCCGGCGACGGTAGAAGCCGGCACGCCCGACCACATCCCGAACCCCTGCGAATCACCCCAACGAGGCACCCTCAGAAGATCTGCACCCAA
>NZ_JBIAIV010000131.1:0-2117 GCF_042871645.1 Streptomyces sp. NPDC005774
GCAACCATGCCTGAACTGGGAAAACTTGAAGCTACGTCCGCTTTAGGAATCGCTTCTAAAGCGGGTGTCGCAGGTTCGAATCCTGCCGGGGGCACCAGCACAAAGGCCCCGGACCGATCTTGGTCCGGGGCCTTTGACATCTCCTTCTTCCAAGAGAACACGGCGACAACGATGCAGTCTCCGGCAGCGGCCTCCTGCTGTGCGTATCAGCAGCAGAGAGCCTGTGCCACGGCCTGGCTGAAGTCGCCGGTCGCGAGTGCCTTGACCGGGATCGTGAAGTACAACGTTCCGGCGTCCCCCCAGCCCCATCCGAGTTCGGTGTCCTCGGCAAGCTGGAGCAGATGGATGGCCGGGCCGTCGGCGTCGCGGGACGACACCTTGAGCGTGTACGAGGTGTCCGGCCAACCGAAGGCGCAGTAACTGCCGGCGGTGTTCCCGTCGAGATCTCCCATCTCGCTGAGAATGAGCGATGCCGCTCCCCAGTGCTGGTCCCTGTCGAACTCCACATCCTCGTCCTCAACGTCCCAGCAGTCTGGGAGCATGGTTACCTCGGCTGCGTGGACGGGCATCGCCGGATAGCTTCTCGCTGGTTCGGGTGCCGTCGTCTCGACTGCCCGTGCCGGGTCGGCGGGAATGACGCGGCATACCCCGGACTCGGACATGTCCAGTTGGCGGTACTCCTCGTACGGCAGGTCCGGATCGAGGTAGAAGAAGTTGAGTAGGCCGGGCCGTGTGGGCAGTTCGTTGCCCAGCCAGGTAGCGAGAGCATCGGTGTCCAGCACGGCATGCAGGGACAACGGAACCCCGCTCTGTTCGGGCCAGCAGGTCTCCGGTTCGAGGAGGGCAGGCCCACCAAGTCGGCATTGCCCAGTGGCCTGGATACTTCCTGCTGGGCGGACCAATTGAAAGCCGCGGCGGGCCATGGCAGCGAACTGCCGACCGGCCTTCTCGCCGAGCCGTTCTGTGCATACGCGACTCAAGTCGGCAGGGTCGTCGAACTGCATGCCAGGATCTTCTCAACCTCCGTTCGGTCTCGGCCACCTTGGGTCTCAGCCGCGCCCCTCGCCCCTCGACGGACCCTGACATCTATGACTGACATCAACGGCACCGGACAAAGACGTACATGCGCACACCTGCCTGACCTCTGTGATGCCAGGCCTCCCTGCCGGGGCAGCCGTAGATCGAACTCCTAATGCGGTGGTCGCTGGCGCGGCAGGCGCGCAGGCCCGACGGCCGCGCCCGTGCCAGATGGTGCGGGGAACCACGGGGAACACCGGGCAGTTGATCAGCCACTCGCCAGGCGCCAGCACCGCTTCCCCGCAGGTCATCCCTGGCTGCGGCTCTGCCTGCTCTGAGCTTCCCAAGCTGAGAGGTCAGGGGCGTGATCGTCTTCCAAACAGGTCGTCCCAGCTTGCTCTGGTCAACGGCACCAACAGCGTGGCTAGGCCGGCAGGGGTACAGCGAGGCACACGCGCGCCCGCCCGGTCGACATACCCGCCGTCTGGGCTGACCGTCTTCGGCTGAGGCACAAGCGGGAGACGGTCAGTAGAGGATGACTCTCCAGTGCTCGACCCACCGGTGCCAATCGCCGCCCAGTCCCCGGAGCAACACGCGGTCGCCCTCCAGACGCCAGACGGTTCCGTACAGCGTCGCATGAGGAAGGTCTGCCCGGACGGTGTCATAGACCTCCAGGTCCCTTTCGACCGGCCGAGACCAGACGTGGCCGCAGCGGTCGCAGGTGTAGCCAACCGCAGCGGGTCCGGCGGCGCAGGGCGGGGTACCCAGGCGGACCGCTTCGTCGGCGCAGCGGGGGCACGGGTCTGCGGTATGCGGGCCGATCAGACGGGACACCCGGCGATCCTGCGGTACAGCAGCCAAGTACAGCAACCCCCGCAACCGTCAGCACCCCACAACAGCCGACCGAGTCCATCCCGCAGCCTGAATGACCGGCTGTGACCGATGTCTGTAGAGCTACGGATCAGAAGGTGAAGCCCTGGGCACCGGGGATGCGTCGAGGACCACAGACACCGATAAGAGGGGTGGCTCCGAAGGCTTTCCTCCTGAGCTGCCCCTCCTTCAGAAGCGGTGCTATTCAGGTGTTGTCAGGCGGTGACCGC
>NZ_JBIAIV010000132.1:0-2054 GCF_042871645.1 Streptomyces sp. NPDC005774
CCGCAGCCGACGCCTTCACCGAGGTACTGCTCACTGACTTCACTGCGGGATACCGCGAACTGCACTTACCGGTACTGCCACCGCGTTGACCGCGGCCCTGCCGACGGCGGCCCCTGATCACTGCGGGCCACCCGGTCCGGCCGTCAGCCCCGTCGCCGTCCTGCAACCGCTCTGGCTTCGAAACTCCACGACCGCACCGTCCTGCGTACTGCAACTGCGTGTACCGCTGCCCGGCAGTTCGTCTCTGCCGGGCCTTGCTCGATCTCGGCTACAAGAGAAACCATAACCACACCACCACCCAATGTCTACTCCGGCGGGCACAGGTTTCTGCGTGCTCGAACATGAGGTAACCCGCCTCGACCGGTCTCTTGATGGTCGGAGCAGCCCCGAAGCCCAGGCCCGGCGCTCGGAGTGACCCACAGCCGCGCAGCCCGTCGGGCTTCCCGGGGCGCCGCCAACTGCGCCACGGCAGACGCCGGACATTCATGCTTCCGGCCGCATCTACCGACAGGCCGGCCGGTGACGGGCGTGCTCGAGCCCTCAGCCGCGGTCCCGGTAGGCGCGGTCGAGCGCGGAGAGTGCCTCGTCGACGTCCGCAGTGCCGGCGAAGAGGTCGCGAACCTGGGCGAAGTGGGTCTGCTGCACATCGGAGTTGGGCCAGCGCTGGTCCATGAAGGGGATCGTGGTGCCGGCCTTCTGACGCCGGGCGACTTCTTCGACTGCGGGATCGACGGTGAATGAAGTGTTGGGGAGGGCCGGCAGGGTGGCGCCGGACCGGTTGTACAGGTTCTGCCCTTCTTCGGACCCGAGGAAGTCGATGAACTTCAGGGCGGCCTGGCGGTGTGGGCTCCTGGCGTTGAGGCCGTAGGCGGCCGACACGGCGCCCGGCATCCGGGTTTCCTCCGGGTTGTCGGTGGCCGGGAGCGCGGTCATGCGCAGATCGAGGTTCGGGTCGGCGGCACGCAGGACGGAAAGCGTACTGGCGACCTGCACGACGCCCACCGCCTGGCCGTCCGTCACCTGGTCGAGGGCCTCCTCATACGTGGTGTTCAGCGGCTGTGCGCTGAAGCAATCACGCTCCTCCATCTGCAGGTACTTGTGCAGGGCCGACCGCCACCCCGACCCGGCGAAGGTCTGCTCGCCCAGCCCCATCTGCTCGTCGAAGTCGGGCTGATCGGCGTACACGGTCGTCGCCACGAGGGCGTAGTCGACGAGCTGGGTCACCCACGGGGTAGCGTTGCCGAGGGCGAACAGCACCTTGCCGTGCCGTCGGGCGGTTTCGCACAGGTCCAGCAGCTCGGTCCAGGTGGCTGGTGCGGTGCCACCGATGGCGTCGAGGGTGCGTTCGGAGTAGATCGCGCCGATCGCGCTGAAGCTCATCGGGACCACATAGGCGACACTGAGCACGTCGGTGACCGGCTTGACCCCTTCTGGAACCGTGCGGCTGAAGCGGTGCGGGCTGAGTCCCTCCAACAGGTCCTCGCGTTCCAGTGCCGTGACGGAAGCGGGGTTGCCGCTGCCGGGCCAGACCGTGAAGACATCCGGTCCCTTGCCTTCACGGAGTTCGCCGGGCAGTTCCTTCTGCAGGGTGTTGGTGTCAGCGAAGGCGACGGTGAAGCGGATGTCGGGGTTCTGTCGCTGGAACGCCTCCACGACGCTGTTCACCGAGGACTCGTCGGTGGTGTTCGCCGTGACGGTGATCTCCGTGTCCGGCGCGTCGGATGTGCCGGGGAGGGAGCAGCCGACCGGCAAAGCGGTTGCGAGGACGAGTGCGAGGGCTGAGCGGGAGAGGCGTGAGGTACCTGGCACGAACGGGCTCCGAACGATGATCGACAGGGTGTTCGCGGCTTACCGCCGGCGTCGGCCGGCCGGTGGACAGCGCGTGCGGTGCGGGGACGCCCCTCACCGTCGGGCGTCCCACGCAAGACGTCGAGAGCGGTCAGCCGATGGTCAGCGTCCGCCCCTCTCTGTCAAAGTAGTGCGAGTCAGGCATACTGGATGATTCATTGAGTCGAGGGCGGAGAAGGAGTAGTGCCCAGGTGGCCAGCACCAAC
>NZ_JBIAIV010000133.1:0-1981 GCF_042871645.1 Streptomyces sp. NPDC005774
TGGAAGCGTCAGAACTCCCATCATCCCAGGTCAGCGGGCACCTCTTCTGATTTCTCCGTCCACAGCCCGACCGCTACGCGGTGGATCGAGGCTGAAGGCTGTCGCAGAGAAGGGCGGGAAGGTCAGCAGCCGTCGGCGCGGCGACGTCATCAGCACAACCGACACCCGGGCCGGCGGCGGGTGATGGCGGACCTCTTACCTGCGATCCCTCGGCATTCATACCAGCAGACCACCTGGGGATCCATCACCTCATGACAGTGAAATCCGATGCCCGTGTAATCCCCGTGTCAGCGACGGGCCGTCACATGCCTCCACGGTGACCAGCGGAAAGATGACCGGCAGCGGCCGACGGCGACTGCCGGCCACCGGCACTGACACGAAGCCGACACATCGCACCGGGTGGACGAGGACGGCGGCGCCGTCGCTGACGGTTTCGGTGACGGCCTGCCAGAGTTGGTCGCATACGCGGGCAGAGACTGCTCCAGCAGGGCGGACGACATCACGCGGGCGGGTACCTTCCCCAGCACGTTGTCCTATGCCCCGGTACGGCATCTGCGCGTTATGCAGATGCCTCGTCCACGCCGAGGTCACTACGCATAGCACCCCGCAAATCGGACAACAGCGCCCATGAAATCTCTGTCTCAGCTTCTAGGGCATCGAGCTGGCTGTCGCTGGCATGACCGCCTGCCAGCAGGCGTTTCAGCAGGCCGTAGGTGTCGTTAAGCTGACGACTCGCCGCCCGGGCGTCTGTCATCACTGTGGCGGGCACGATCATCTGCGCTTCGGCGTAGCTGTCGCGAAGGGCCAGGCGCCGCACCTCGAGCTGCTCGGCACAGGCCTGGATCTCTGCGTCGTCTCGAGCCCGCAGCGCATGCATCAGGTTGATCTGCGCGGTCTGGGACTGACGTGCCGTGGTGTTGAGCGAGATGTAGCAGGTCCGTCGCAGATCGGTCAGTTCACGTCGTGCCGCGATGCGTGCTTCTTGCTGCCGGACTTGTTCGGCGTGGGCACGGTCCTCGCGCTGCTGGTGGGCGGTCGCTTCCAGTTCGTGGCGCTTGAGTCGGTCGGCTCTGCTCTGTGTCAGCAGGGCCGCGCCCAAAGTGCCAACGACGCCGACGATCGCCACAGCGAGCGCACCCCAGGTTTGCCCCACAGTTCCCACCCCACGTTCGACAAAACGGCGCCCCGGCACCCTGCGCCCGCACCGCGCCCGCATACATCGTGGCGATCATAGGGTTTTCTACGGTGGCTCGCCGCCCGGCTGTACAGCGCCGTCCCGGCGGCGCGTGGGAAGGACTGAACCTCAGCTGCGGCTCCCGGTACGTGCATCACGCGGAGCGGACACCGAGCAGGCTCTGTCTGCCCGGTTTGTATGCCGCGCCCAGAGGGCCCGTACGGTGAACGGTAGAACTCCCAAGTCAAAATCGACAGTTGATGACTGACGTGACGAGTGACATCGAGGCCGGGGAGGCCGCCGTGGACGCGACGAACGCTGTGGATGACGGGCTGGTCGCCGAACTGGTGCCCCGGGCCCAGGCCGGCGGGGTGAAGCTGACCGGGGAGAGCGGTCTGCCGGCCGGGCTGACCCGGCGGGTCCTGGAGTCCGCGCTGGAGGGCAAGCTCACCGATCACCTGGGCCACGAGCCCGGTGAGCGGGCCGAGGGCGGGCTGGACAACCACCGCAACGGCCACCGGTCCAAGACGGTGACCACCGAGGCCGGGCCTGTTCAGCCCGCACCACGGGCAGAACCGCGGGAGAGCGCCGTCCGGACGATCGACATGCTCGACTCCCATGACGCGCCACCTCCCCCGGGAGTTGATACCCACGAGCTGCTGATGTCCACGATCCGCGGTTGACTGATTTCCCCGGAAGCTGAACACCGGCGTGGGGGGGCGGGGGGGGGGGGGGGGGGGGGGGGGGGGGGGGGGGGGGGGGGGCGCGCGGGGCGGGGGGGGGGGGGGGGGGGGGTGGGGGTGGGGG
>NZ_JBIAIV010000134.1:0-1893 GCF_042871645.1 Streptomyces sp. NPDC005774
CCCGTCGCGGGGACCGCTTTGCGTACGACCGCCCAGAGGGTGCGGCCGTTCAGGCTGGTGGCGAGGAGCCCGAATCGATCGGCCTCGGCCACCACGTCCAGGACCTCCCGCCATGTCTCGGCGGAGAGCGATTCCGGCACCTCCGCTTCGATGGCCGTGGATCCGTCGTGCTCCCCCACACGCGTGGTGAGCCCGACGTCCGATAACCGAGCCGCGATGGCCTCCGCGCTTACTTCCGAAGCAGGCACAGGGCAGCCTCCGTCACCGGCGACCACTTCAGGTGAAGCTAGTTAACTAGATTAGAGCTAGTGGACTAGATTTTCCATATGTCTGAGCAGCCGCCCTATCTCCGCATCGCCGACGAACTGCGGCAGCGGATCGCGGAGCACGAGTGGACGGCGGGGGACCGGCTCCCCTCCCGCGCCCAGATCGCCCAGGAGTGCAGGGTGGGTGAGAACGTGGTCCGCCGAGCGCAGGAGCTGCTGATCTCCCAAGGTGTGCTGGAAGGTCGCGCCGGTTCCGGTACCTACGTCGCCGAGCCCCGGAAACGGGTACGGGTGGTCCGTTCGTCGGCGCGCGAGCAACCCGAGGGCTCCCCGTTCCGCGCGGACATGAGGGCCGTGGGCAGGCAAGGAGACTGGGAGAGCCGGACCGACGCCAAGATCCCGGCACCGGCGGAGATCGCGGCGCGTCTCGGTATCGCCGAGGGCGACCTGTGCGTCCGCACCGCGTACGAGTTCCTCGCCAACGGCAGACCCGTGCAGCTGTCGACGAGTTGGGAGCCGTACGACCTCACCGCCGGCACTCTCGTCGTCCTCCCCGAGGGAGGGCCGCACGCCGGGGCGGGCGTCGTGAACCGCATGGCGGAGATCGGCATCACCGTCAGCCACGCCGTGGAGCAGCCGGAGCCGCGGCAGGCGACCGCCGAGGAGGCCTCGCTCCTGGGCATCCAGAAGGGCTCACTGGTCACGCACATCCGGCGGACGTACTACAGCGACCAGGGGCAGCCCGTGGAGACCGCCGACATCGTGGTGCCCGCGGCCCTCTGCGAGATCGTCTACGAGATCCCGATCAGTCGTTGACCGGCCGCATCCCGCGTCCGTTGCCGATGCCCTCATGAGGTCGTCCGCGCGTGCCCCGTCCGTGCCCCTTCCGTGCCCGATCGAGCGGGAAACCACGGGGAGACACGGTGACGAGCGGGCAGCGCACAGCAGAACGGCCCCTGACCGTATGACCTGGTCAGGGACCGTTCGCGCTGCTCAGCAAGCGGAGGCGGTGGGATTTGAACCCACGGTGACATCGCTGCCACGACGGTTTTCAAGACCAGCCCGGTTCGCACAGCCAAGTTAGCTCTGACCTGCGTCTTAGGGCGGGAACTCCGCTCTGGCCGGACCTTCCTGGCCAGAGGATGGCCACATGACCGGCCCCGACCAAGGGAGACATGAAGATCGGGTCCAGCAGCGTCCTGTACGGACACCCGCAGTGGATCCCCATCGCGCGGGACGTCGGCGGGGGTCACCTCGTGCCGGACCATCGTCCCGAGATCGACCGGGGGCGCGTCCACGAAGCCGAGGCCGTGGAAGGCACTATGCGCGTATCCCATGAGATGCGGATGTCCCTGCCGATGCTCGTGGAGACGACCGCCACCTCTCTCGAGACCACCCAGCCCCTCAACGGCTACACGCCGGTAGTGGGCCCAGGAGCAGAAGCTGCGCTCGGGCTTCATACCGCTGCGCAACGACCGGACCGTGCATCGGTAATGACACAGCAGCGGATAGTGAGGTCGGTGGAGTCTCAACCTCGATCCACCGCGTAGCGGTCGGGCTGTGGACGGAGAAATCAGAAGAGGTGCCCGCTGACCTGGGATGATGGGAGTTCTGACGCTTCCAACAA
>NZ_JBIAIV010000136.1:0-1735 GCF_042871645.1 Streptomyces sp. NPDC005774
GTGCCCCCGGCAGGATTCGAACCTGCGACACCCGCTTTAGAAGCGATTCCTAAAGCGGACGTAGCTTCAAGTTTTCCCAGTTCAGGCATGGTTGCTGCGTCGTAAAGGCATGCTCGGGCCGTCGTGTTCAAGTCCCGGTGTGCGGAGGTGGCCGATGCCGTCGGCGATGGGGTTGCTGGAAGAACGCGAGCGGGTGGCGCTCGCGCGGGCCGAGGAGCTGAGGGCGGAGCTGGAGCGGCTTCAGGTCGCGGTGGCGGAAGCGGAGAAGGCCGCACGGCGGGCGGTGATCGCGCGTGAGGAGCTGGTGGACGCGTTGTCCGGTGGGCCGGCGCAGGTCACGGAGGCGGCCGCCGGGGAGGCGGTGGTGGTCGGTGGCGGTGCGGGCCGGAAGGCCGAGGTGCCGGTGTGGGCAGAGGGCCTGGAGCGGTCTGTCCTGCCGGAGGACTATGCCCGGATCGTGTCCCTGGTCGAGCGCGACGGTGCCGGGGGCGGCGGTGGTGTGCGGGCGAGGGGGCTGCGGGACGGTCTGGGCTGGCAGGCCACGGATGCGCGGGAGCAGGCGGCCCGGTTCCGGGCGAAGAGGCTGGTGGAGCGGGGGTGGCTCGTCGAGGCGGGGCCGGGGTTGTTCAGGCCGAGGCCGGGTCGGTCCGCTTGAGACGGCGGGGTGCCGGGATGCCGCCGCGGGCGAGGCGGCGGGTGGCGGGGATGGTGGCCGCCCACCAGGTCATGGCCTCGGCACTGTCGGTGCGCGTTTCGTAGTCGCGGGCGAGGCGGCGGGCCCGGATCAGCCAGGCGAACGTCCGCTCCACCACCCAGCGGCGCGGCAGGACGGTGAAGCCGGTGATGTCGTCGGGGCGTTTGACGATGGTCAGCGCGAGGGCGAGGACGCCGGCGGCGAAGGTGACGAGCCAGCCGGTATAGCCGCCGTCGGCCCAGACCAGACGGAGTGCGTGGTGCCGCTCGCGCAGGGCCCGCAGCAGGTCGGCACCGGCGTCGCGGTCGCTGACCGAGGCGGCGGTCACGATCACGGTCAGGAGCAGGCCGAGGGTGTCGGTGGCGATGTGCCGCTTGCGCCCGTTGATCTTCTTTCCGGCGTCGTAACCGCGTGAGCGGGCCGGCACCGTGGCGTCGCCTTTCACGGACTGCGAGTCGATGATCGCGGCCGTCGGCTCGGTGTCCTTGCCGGCCAGTTCGCGCAGGCGGGCACGGAGCCGTCCGTAGAGTTCCTTGATCAGGTCGTTGTCGCGCCAGCGGCGGAAGAAGCGGTAGACGGCTCGCCACTTCGGGAAGTCGCGCGGCAGGCTTGCCCAGCGCACCCCCTCGGCGACCAGGTAGCGCACGGCATCGATCACCTGACGGTGGCAGTAGCTTTCCGGGCGTCCGCCCCGTCCGTTGAGCCAGGCCGGGACGGGGAGCAGGGGCCGGATCACGGCCCACTCCGCATCCGTCAGGTCGGAGTCATAGCCCGGTTCGCGATCCGGGTTGTCCGCGGCGTTGCCGTACAGATGGGCGAGGCAGTCACACGGTGAGGTGCCGGAGCTGGACGGGACGGACACGGGCAGGACAGAGTGGGACACGAGGGCCTCCTGTTGCTCGGTTGACTCGACATCACCGAGATGTTCAGGAGGCCCTTCTCCTATGCGCCGACGACCACGTGTTCATCTGAACGAGCACCGCACGGACTCAGGTTCGAGCCGCAGCCGTGCCGCCCGGATTGGGAATCGCTTCTTAGGAG
>NZ_JBIAIV010000137.1:0-1659 GCF_042871645.1 Streptomyces sp. NPDC005774
CCTCGATCCACCGCGTGATCTCTGATCGCGCGGTGTGATTGGTTTCGGGGTGGTTTTTCGGTTCCGGGCAGCATGCGTTTCCGGTTGGCCGCTGCCGGTGGCGGGTTCTCCGAGGTCTTCCAGATCGTGGACGGGCGGGGATCCGGTTGGTCAGGTCTGCATCCGCTGCCCGGTGGCGGTCCACAGGTCGGTGAAGTCGTCGGCCCAGCGCCAGCGTCGGGGCAGATGCAGTACGACGCGTCGTGACGGGCGGGCGATGCGGGCCGGGACGGCGATGAGGTGGCGGCGGATGGTGCCGGTCCGCGCCTTGGCGTGGAAGGTGGAAGCGAGGTGTCCGGCCGCGCGGGTGAGGTTGTAGGCGGCTGCCGCCAGGGTGAGCCAGACCGCGTTCGCGGTGAACTTCCCCGAGGGCAGGTGCGCGAGGGCGGAGTCCTCCAGATCGGCGAAGACCTGTTCCACCGCGGCGTGATCACGATGCATGGGTTCGGCGTCGGTGAGGACGAACGGGCTGTCGGTGAAGATCACGTGGTGGCGCCAGACGGCGAACAGCTCACTCTGCCCCTCGGGCACCGTCTTCGGGTTCAGCCGTTTCACGCGGCGCACGATGAGCCGGGCGGTGGTGTGGAACGCCTTCTTCTTGCTGGTGAAGGCCGTGAACGGGATCTCGGCGATCTCGGCGTCGGAGATCCAGCGTTGCTCCTCGTCGTCCCAGATCGCGTCGGTGTACTGGATCGGCGTCCAGGCGCCGGGGTCGATCGTCTCGACGGCCGTGCGGATCGTCTTGGTGACCGCGGCGGCCAGCGAGAAGCGGGCGCCGGCCTTGCGGCAGGCGGCGACGACCTTGTGGGAGAAGTAGGCGGAGTCGGCGCGGACGACGATCTGCGCGGTGATGCCCATCGCCCGTACCGTGGTCAGGGCCTCGCGCAGCAGTGAGGCGGCCCCCTTGCCGGAACCCGCCGAGCCCTTGCGTAGCCTCGTTGCGACGATGACCGGTGCACACGTCGCGCTCTTGACGGTGACGATCTGGAAGTGCAGACCGCGGACCTTGGTGTAGCCGAAGGAGGCGCCCTGCTTGGCCGGCCCGTAGACCTGCTTGACCTTGGAGTCGATGTCCACGAACACCACCTCGTCCCCCTTCGGGACGAAGCCGGTGTGGGCGGCCAGGTTGCAGGTGAACGCGCGGGCCGCGGACTGAAGTTGCCGTACGTGGCCCCAGGTGAAGGCGCGCAGGAAGGTGCCCAGCGTGGAGGGTGCCCGCACCCCTGCGAACAGCTTCGGCAGCCCGCCATGGCGCAGGACGTCCAGGTCGTCGATGGAGTCGGCGCCGGCGGCCATGCCGCCCACGATGCTCATCGCCTTCGCGTCGGGGGCCGTGCCGGCGCCGTTTTTCGCACCGATCAGCTTGACCTTCCCGGCCACCAGAGCCGGCAGGCCGCACCGCTCGGCCAGCCGGATCACCGGGACCAGCCCGGCATGTGCGATCAGATTCGGCTCGTCGAACGCGGCGTGAGCCGCCGCCGGGCTGTGGAACAATTTCACTTGAGAGGTGCCTTGCTGGTTGGTGTTGTTGGAAGCGTCAGAACTCCCATCATCCCAGGTCAGCGGGCACCTCTTCTGATTTCTCCGTCCACAGCCCGACCGCTACGCGGTGGATCGAGG
>NZ_JBIAIV010000138.1:0-1649 GCF_042871645.1 Streptomyces sp. NPDC005774
GCCGAAAGGCAGCAGGAAACCGGGAACCATGCACCGACACCTCCGTCGGTGGCTCCCGCATAACTGGCCGGATAGGGGCCGATGCTCCGACCTGAGAGGGCGCTAAGTCCCTTTATCCACAGTTCGGGATCGCTCGATCGTGTGATCGTTCGAAGTGCTGGCGTGCTGGACGGGGCGTGAGTGATGTTGTGCGGCTATGGAGAGACCGGAGTATCCGAGTGACGTGACGGACGAGCAGTGGGAACTGCTCAGGCCGATGATCGAGTCGTGGAAGCAGGGGCGGGTGGCACGGTCGGCGACCGGGGATCCGGGCTCCTGTGACCTGCGGGAGGTCGTGAACGCGATCTTCTACCAGAACCGGACGGGCTGTCAGTGGCGCTACCTCCCGCACGACCTGCCCACCTGGTCAGCGGTGTTCTACTACTTCACGCTGTGGCGCCAGGACGGCCTTGACCAGCGGATACAGGAACTCCTGCGCTGCCAGGTGCGGGAGAGAGCCAAGCGATTAGAGGACCCGTCCCTCGTGGTCATCGACACCCAGTCCGTCCGCGCGGCCGCGGGTGTCCCGAAGACCACGACGGGACTGGACGCGAACAAGAAGACACCGGGCCGCAAACGCGGACTCGTGGTCGACGTCCTGGGCCTGATCATCGGCGTCGTCGTGCTCGCCGCCTCCGCCCACGACAACGCCGCCGGCACCGCCCTGCTCACCCAGGCCGCCGAGCGGTGCGGCAACCGCCTGGAGAAAGCCCTGGTGGACCAGGGGTTCAAGGACGAGACCATCATCCACGGCGCCCTGCTCGGCATCACCGTCGAGACCGTGGTCCGCAACCCCGACGACAAGGCCAAGGGGTTCGTCCCGCAACCGAAGCGGTGGGTGGTCGAGCAGGTCAACGGCACCCTGATGCTCCACCGCCGTCTGGTGCGTGAGTACGACCACCGGCCCGACACCGCCGCCTCGCGCGTCTACTGGGCGGCCACCGCAAACATGACCCGCCGCCTCACCACGCCTTCCCCGGCCTGGCGCGACGAGATCGCGGCGGCCGCATGAACAACGACATCACCGACCTCCTCACGAGCCTGCAGGCCGAGCACGACCGGGTCACCGTCAGGGCCGATGACCTGCGCCGGCAGATCGAGCACCTGGCCACCGCCCTGGACGACGCCGAGGCCCGGCTGGCCGAACTGGCCACAGCCAGAAAGGTCTTCGCCGAGCTCGCGCCGACCGGAACCGTATCCGAGCCGGCCGAGCAGTCCACCGCCTACCAGGCCATCGTGAATGCCTTCAACCAGCACCCCGACCAGGAATTCCGGGTCCGGGACCTGCACGAACTCCTCGGCATGCCCATCGACGACCCTTCTCTGAACGTCACC
This sequence comes from Streptomyces sp. NPDC005774, assembly GCF_042871645.1. NCBI lineage: Bacteria > Bacillati > Actinomycetota > Actinomycetes > Kitasatosporales > Streptomycetaceae > Streptomyces > Streptomyces sp. NPDC005774. The sequence goes on from NZ_JBIAIV010000138.1 coordinate 1,375, forward strand.
CGCAGCCGCCTCGGACGCCTCACCCGCCAAGGCTTCCTCACCCAGCCCGGACGGGGCCTCTACCGGAAAGGGACTTAACGCCCTCTGAAAGGGTGCTGACGTGGGTCTGGTGAGCCTGTGAAGGAAACGATGACCGAAGGCACCGGAACCGAAGGGCAAGTTAGACGCCATGACGACACACACGGCTGGGGTGGCACACGCCGCAGCGGTCGTCGCCGGCATGGCGAACGGACCGGAGGACGAGGTCACCGACTGGCCGTCGATCGACTGGCGGA
>NZ_JBIAIV010000139.1:0-1584 GCF_042871645.1 Streptomyces sp. NPDC005774
CCCTCTCTGTCAAAGTAGTGCGAGTCAGGCATACTGGATGATTCATTGAGTCGAGGGCGGAGAAGGAGTAGTGCCCAGGTGGCCAGCACCAACGACCACGGGACCCCTGATCCGCAGGTAGCAGCCCGTTCCACCGGTCCGCGCCGGTACACCGCGGCGTACAAGGCGAGGATCCTCGCCGAGTACGAGACGCTCGACAAGAAGGGCAAGGGTGCCCTGCTGCGCAGGGAGGGCCTGTACTCGTCGTTGATCACGACGTGGCGGCAGCAGCGGGACAAGGGCGCCCAGGCGGCGCTCGCCGCGCCGGCCGGACGGCCGAAGGCGGACCCGCGGGACAGGGAGATCGCGAAGCTGAAGGCGGAGAAGGCCCGTCTTCAGGCCGACCTCGCCAAGGCCCGCACCGTGATCGAGGTGCAGGGAAAACTCTCCGCGCTGCTCGACCAGTTCGCCACGGACAGCGCCCCGAACCAGACCGGCGAGAACACCAAGTGACCGGGGCCGACCCCGTGGCCGCCTTCGACGCTGCCCGCGACCAGGCCCTCGAAGAGCTCACCGGGCTGGTCGGACGCGTCCAGGCGTGCACCGCGCTCGGCGTGAGCCGGGCCACCTACTACCGCCACCACCGCCGCAGCCCCGCCCCGGAGCGGCCGAGGCGGGAACGGCGCCGGCATCCCCGCGCGCTCACCCCACAGGAGGAGGCACGGGTCCTCGATGTGCTCCACTGCCCGGAGTTCGCCGACATGGCGCCCGCCGAGATCTACGCGATCCTCCTGGACCGGGGCGTCTACCTGTGCTCGGAGTCGACGATGTACCGGCTCCTGCGACGCCGTGGCGAGGTCCGTGAACGCCGCCGCCAGGCCGTCCACCCGCCCCGGACCGTTCCCGAGCTGGTCGCCGAGGGCCCCAACCGGGTCTGGAGCTGGGACATCACGAAGCTGAAGGGGCCGGTCACGGGCGTCTACTACTGCCTCTACACGATCATCGACATCTTCAGCCGCTACACGGTGGGCTGGATGATCGCCGACCGGGAGAACAAGGACCTCGCCGAGCGGTTCCTGTCCGAGACGATCGCCAAGTACGGCATCCAGCCAGGCCGGTTGACGATCCACTCGGACCGCGGGTCCCCGATGGTCGCGCAGAACGTCGCCCAGATGATGGCCGCTCTCGGCGTCACCAAGTCGCATTCGCGGCCGAAGACATCGAACGACAACCCCTACAGCGAGAGCCAGTACAAGACCCTGAAATACCGGCACGACTTCCCGGACCGTTTCGGCTCCCTCGAGGACGCCCGGGCGTGGTGCACCCGCTTCTTCACCTGGTACAACGAGGAACACCGGCACTCCGGGATCGGCCTGCACACCCCCTATGACGTGCACTTCGGCCTCGCCGGACAGCTCCGCGAGATGCGTGCCGACGTCCTTCAGGCCGTCTACGCGAAGCACCCCGAGCGCTTCGTCCGCAAGCCGCCGGAGCCGCCGAAACTCCCCGAAGCCGCCTGGATCAACAAGCCGGCACCGGACGGCCCACTGATCCCGGCACAACGTTAGAACGATCTACCTGCCTTGATCGCTTTGACAGGTTCCG
>NZ_JBIAIV010000140.1:0-1563 GCF_042871645.1 Streptomyces sp. NPDC005774
CGTTGCCCGACCAGTTGAGCAGTATCTCTGTGGCCGCGTCCACCGCGGTCACCCCTGGGTGTGACTGCTACGTGCACCGGTTCGGTTCGATCGCTCCGGGGCGGCGGGCGCGGTGCTATCCCAGTGACATGACGGATGCGGAATGGGCCGAGGTCCGCTCCGCGATGCCGGTGCCGGCCTGGCTCCTCAAGCAGGGCGGGCGCCCGGAGGCGTACTGCCACCGCGAGATGTTTGACGCGGTGCGCTACCTCGTCGACAACGGCGTGAAGTGGATGGCCCTGCCGGTCGACTTCCCGTACTGGCGGGCGGTCTACGACTTCTTCCGCCGCTGGCGGTCCTACGACTACGCGCGTGAGCTGTACGAACGCCTGCGTCGGACGGCGAGGGAGCGCACGGGCCGCAACGCCGAGCCCAGTGCGGGAATCATCGACAGTCAGTCGGTAGATGCCTCCGAGACCGTGGGTGAGGACAGTCGCGGATACGACGGCGGTAAATCACGCGACGGGCGCAAGCGTCACATCCTGACCGACACCGAGGGCCTGCTCCTGGAGGTCACCGTGACCACCGCGGATGTACACGACTCCAAGGCCGCTCCCGCGCTGCTGGAGACGTTCATGGACCAGCCGGGCCGGCTGCTGAAACTGGTGTGGGTCGACAGCGCCTACCAGGGCCCGGCGCTGGCGAAGGCGTTCGCCCGCCACGGAGTCCGGATCGAGGTCGTGCGCCGATCCGACGGACAACGCGGCTTTGTCGTACTGGCCCGCAGGTGGGTGGTGGAGCGAACGCTGAGCTGGCTCTCCCGCTCACGCCGCCTCAACCGCGACCACGAACGCCGTCCCGATCACCACACCCAGATGGTGTGGTGGGCCGCCGTGATCAGGTTGTCGCGCCGGATGGCCGGCGACGCCCCGCGCTGGCCGGAGAAGCGTCCCGGCCGACTGCCCCGGACGCCGGCGTGAACCGTCCATCCTTCGCCCGCGCCAGCCAGCCCCGCTTCTCCAGCGCGTAGGCACGGTGACGGATCTTCTCCACCTCGTTCTTGCTGTCCGCCTCCCGGCCCACCGCCCGCGCCAGTTCCACTCCGCTCACCGGCCTTGATGCGGCCACCACCGCGGCGAACACCTCCCGATACAGGCCGCTGAGCACCTCCTCACCCATGTCCGACCGCCATACCGGAGGCCGTTCGCCATACCCCGCGCCGGAGCCGTTCGATCCCCCAGCGGCAGCAGCCTCACCACCAGACGGTACGGAAGCCGGCGTATTCACCGCGCTCTCCTCGGCCAGCACCGACACGAGCTCCTCACGCCCTACCCGGGCCCGCTCGACTCGCTCCCGCGCGGCATCCACCTCCGCCTGAGCCTGCTCCAGGACCTCCGTCCAGGACTCCAGCTCCTGCCTCGCCCGCGCCTCACGCCGTTCCATCAACCCCAGCACCGACGGCATCGCACCCTCCTCGATCGATAACAAGCCGTCCGCTGCCTGCCCCTACCCCTCCGCGATCATGCCCCGCACACGAAGAAGCCCCTGCTCATCGAACAGGGACTCCCTTTGCCGCAACGCACT
>NZ_JBIAIV010000141.1:0-1490 GCF_042871645.1 Streptomyces sp. NPDC005774
CTAACGGTAGTCCGTTGTGATCAGGCGCTTGCCGCAGTGTGATGGGGAGAGGAGTCCGCTGCGGCAGATGGAGGAGATCATGGCTACCGACCGGCTTCCGGTGGCTCCGGCCCCGGCTCCGTTGGAGGGGTATTTGGCCTTGTTCGATCCGTTGTTGGTCTCGCGTGCTCAACGGGTGGCGATCAGGGACTACACGGCCGGTCTGCTGCGTCCGAGCGAGCGGAACAAGACGCTGACGGCGCTGGCGGAGACCGAGCCCGGTGTCGGCTCCAAGCACCGCGAGGAGCAGCGGCTGCAGTGGTTCCTGTCGGAGTCTCACTGGGATCACGAGGCGATCAACGACCGCAGGATCGAGCTGTTGATGGCGGACTCAAGAACGGCTGCGCATGGCGACGGGGTGTTGGTGATCGACGATTCGGGAGACCGGAAGTCAGGGCACGCCAGCGAGTACGTGGCCCGGCAGTACATCGGCTCGCGCGGCAAGGTCGAGGAGGGGATCGTGGCGGTCACCACCTGCTGGGCCGATGAGAAGGTGTACTGGCCGGTGCACACCGTGCCCTACCAGCCGGCCGCGCGGCTGCCGGGCGGGAAGCAGGACCCGGGATTTCGGACCAAGAGCCAGATCGCGACGGGGCTGGTCAAACGCGCGCGGGACGCCGGGATCCGCTTCCGCGCAGTGGTCGCCGACGCGGACTACGGGCCCAGCCGTGGCCCGGTCCTCGTCGACGACCTGGACCGCACCAACGTGCCCTGCGTGGTGGCCTTCAGCCCCACCACGCAAATCCACCGCGACGACGGTCCGCCGCTCACCCCGGCCCGGGCAGCGGCCGAGGTGCCGTTCAGCTCGCCGTCCAGGCCCGGCCGCTGGCACCGGATCACCCGGCACCTGCGCGACGGTCGCACAGAGCGGTGGTGGGCCGCCGACGTCGTCTGCGGACGCTACGGCCCCAACTGTGCCCGGCGCATGGTCGTGGCTACGGTCGACCCCAAGACCTTGCCCGGAACAAGCACCCGATACCTGGCCACGAACCTGCCCCGCCGCCCTCGGCGCGGACCGCATGCGCCGGCCACAGCAACGGAGGTCCTGCGGCTCTACAGCCTGCGCAACTGGATTGAACAGGAATACAAGCAGGTGAAACGCGAACTGGGGTGGGCCGACTTCCAAGTACGTTCCGGCGAGGCCATCCAGCGCCACTGGACCCTGGTGAAGCTGGCGTTCACGTTCTGCTGGCGCAGCGACAACGACAAGCCCCGGCCGTCCGGCGCGGACCCGGACGAACCAACACCTGACACCTGGCCGCAGCGGCTGCGCCGGATCCGATCCTGGCTCGTCCCGTTCCACGACTTGCTCCGGATCATCCGATCCGGAGTCCTTGCCCGCGTCCCACACGAGATCGACCGGCTCACCACCAGCCTGGCCGGCGGCTACGGCATCAACCTCTACCTACCGCCATAGGCTCCGACCCGATCACAACGGACCACCGCTAACC
>NZ_JBIAIV010000142.1:0-1451 GCF_042871645.1 Streptomyces sp. NPDC005774
GCGCCGAGCATGACCTTGCGGATCGCTTTGACCAGGCCGCTGTGGCTGTCGGAGATGACCGGGCGGACGCCGGTCAGGCCGCGTTCGCGCAGGTGGCGCAGGAACTGGGTCCAGAAGGCTTCGGTTTCGCTGTCGCCGACCATGACGCCGACGACCTCGCGGCCGCCGTCCTGGGTGACGCTCCCCCAGCCTTCGGCCGGGGGTACCCCCAGTGGCGATGACGATGGCCTGGGAGACGATGCGGTGATCGACGCGGGCCTTGACGTAGGTGGCGTCGAGGAAGAGGTAGGGGAAGCGGATGTGGTCCAGCGGGCGGGTCCGGAAGGCGTCCAGTTGTTCGTCCAGGTCCGCGCAGATCCGGGAGACCTCGCTCTTGGATATCCCGGTGTCCGAGCCGAGGGCCTTGACCAGGTCGTCGACGAATGGGGCCTCCCCTGCTTGAGCGGAGCCGAGAGCTTGGGGAAGGGTGGAGACGCCGTGGACGTAGGCCTCCATGATGACCGCGTAGAGGGCCTGGTCGATGCGTCGTCGGCGTTCCAGGAGGCTGGGGAAGAAGCTTCCGGCTCGCAGTTTCGGGATGGCGAGTTCCAGGTCGCCGGCCTGCGTGGTCACGGTCTTCTCGCGGTGGCCGTTGCGCCAGGTGGTGCGGGTGTTGGTGTGTTCGCCCCACTCGGCGCCGATCCTCGCACTCGCCTCGGCCTCGATCAGTTCCTGCAGCAGCCGCTCGGCGACCTCCCGGACGAGTTCAAGACCGTCCGTCGAACGTAGTGACTCAAGCAGGCGGAGCAGGTCATGCCGGGACAAGGCCACCGTGCACCCCCTGGGGTCGAACTGCCCGTTCATTCCGGACAGTTGCACGGTGGCCTGCCAGTTGCGCAGGGAGCAGACACCGGCAGATGGTGCAGACGAGGGAGCAGACCCCGCGCACTCAGCCGCGGTGATCCCCTACACCACACAGCGGGACGCGATCGGAACGCGTGCCCCTGGAACAGCAGATGAGCGCCCCGGACGTGGAATGGGGCATCGCGGCCCTGCGCGGAGAGCTGCCACGCATGTAACAGCAGGCCGCCTTGACCATGGCCACGCCGCATGGGCCTGCCCCAGGCCGAGGGCAGGGTGCGACGAATCCGGCCCGGTTCCAGACCGGCCCGCCCGCGGCCGGAAAAACATCATGAATCCGAGCGAGGCGGCCAGCAGGACGATCGCCGAGGCCGCCCAGGCCGAAGAGGGCGTCCTGCTCAGCAGGAAAGCGACCCAGGCGGTCAGCCCGGCAAGGGCCAGTAGGGCGTGGCCCGTCACCAGCGACAGCGGCAGCCGGGTGACGCCTGCCCGACGCTGCTGCAATCCGTGGCGAGGTAGGGGGTTCCCCCCGAGAAGTGGACACCAGTTCGTGTTGTTATGCGGCGAGTGTCATGTTAGCCGACTGCTTCTCGTAGGCGACGGGGCTGAGC
>NZ_JBIAIV010000143.1:0-1438 GCF_042871645.1 Streptomyces sp. NPDC005774
AGGTGTGAGGCTCTGGTGCCGCCGGGTGGGGTTTCGGTCAGCCAGGCGTCGAGTCGGATGATGTTGATCGCGGTAGCGGCGAGGATGTTGCCGAGGTGAGTCTTGGGCAGGCCGGTGTAGCGGGTGCGGCGGATCCCGGTGCGGCGCACGGCTTGCGAGATGGTGCCTTCGACGCCCGCACGGATGTCGTACCGCTTCTTCCACTCGTCGGTCAGCTGCTCCTTGCGGCGCTGGGCCAGAACTTCTTGCTGCTCGCGGGGCAGGAGGGTCAGGCTGCGGCCCCACTTGCCGTTCGTGGCCGTGGTGCAGTTGGCCCGCAGCGGACAGGCCGTGCAGTCAGCGACGGCGAAATGGATGCGGGCCAGCGGGGTGCCGGTGGCCTTGCGCTGGTCGGACCAGCTGACGCTCGTTGCGCCCTGGGGACAGGTGACCTGCCGGCGTTCCCAGTCGACGGCGAAGGCGCTCTGGGCGAAGTGCGCCTTGCCCGACCTCTCATGGCAGGTGTCGAGCCCGACCGGCCCCACCAGGTCGATGCCGTGCTCATCGCGGGCGGTGACGATGTGGGCCGCGGTGACATAGCCGGCGTCCACATCGTGTTCGTCGGGCAGTAACTCCCGCTCCCTCATGCCCTGGTGGATCTCCTCGGTCATCTCGGTATCGGTGACCGTGGCGTCGGTAGTGGCCACGTGGGTGATCAGGTGCGGGGCGCCGGCATCGCACGTCTCGCTCAGGTGGGTCTTGTAGCCGCACCAGCCCGAGCCGCGCTTGGTGCCGTAGCGGGCGTCAGTGTCGTAGGGCGAGGACAGCCGGCGTCTGGCCGGCGGGAGGTCCTTCGCCTCCCGCCAGCGCACCCCCTCACCGTCGCGGTGGTACTGCTCCACCCAGGCCCGGCGCAGGACCTGGACGGCGGGGATCTGCCGAAGCCAGCCCGGGGCTGTGGGGCTGAAGACGGCCTCCAGAATGGTGAAGCCGTCCCGGCCGACCTGCTCAGCCCACGTGGTGCGGACGTTCTCCCCCTTGGGGAAGCGGTAGGAGTCGATCCGGGCGCCGTAGCGCTCGACCCAGTCGGCCGTGACCTGGCCTGCCAGCCATTGCGGGGCTGCTGCGGCCAGGGCCTCCAGCACCGCACGCAGGGTCTCGCCGACGAACTCCATCCGGTTCAACACCCGTACCGATGCCAGGACGTGCGTGGAGTCCGTCCGCTGCCGACCGCCTGCCCGCAGCAGCCCGAGACCGCAGATCCGCTCCAGAAGCAGGTCCAGGACCCTCTCCTCCAGGCCGTGCTCGATCAGCCGGGCACGGAAGTCGCCAAGGACCGTGAAGTCGAACCCCGGATCATCCAGTTCCAGGCCCAGCAGGAACTTCCAGTCCATCCGAGCCCGAACCTGCTCAGCGGCCTGCCGGTCGCTGAGCCCCTCCGCGTACTGCAGCACCGAGA
>NZ_JBIAIV010000144.1:0-1434 GCF_042871645.1 Streptomyces sp. NPDC005774
CAATGCCGTTGTTTGACTACTGAACTATCGTCGCCTGCAGTGTGATGGTTCTGGCGGGTACGTGGCGTGGTGGGGCTTTCGGTTTGTCTTTCGGTCGGTAGGAGTACAGCGAGTTGGGCCGTTTCAGGAAGCGGTCTGCCTCTCGCAGTCGGCGGGTGCCGCTGTCGAGTTTCCGGCGGACCTTCGCCGCCAGCGCGGTCAGGAACCTGCGGATCTTCGGCGGGGTGTCGGCGAGCTGGCGGACCACGCTGCGTCGGGTGTGCTTGAGGACCTTGACGAACGAGATGCGGTCCGGGTCGATGCCGTTGCTGTCGGCGAGTTGCATGATGATGCCGGTCAGGCAGTGGTGCACGACCAGGTGCGCCCACACTTCCTGGCGCACCAGCTGCGGGTCGGTGGATCGCAGAACTTCCTGCCGGCCCCGCTGGAAGGTCTTGATCTGCCGATAGGCCGATTCCACCTCCCATCTTTCGTGATACAAGACGGCCAACTCCCTTGCTGAGTAGGCGTCGTGATCGAAGAGGTCGGTCAGCAGCCTGATCACTTCGCCCCCGTCGACGCGGTACTCGATCACGCGCACCAGCACACCGCCCGGATGGGCACCCTTCTGCCCCGCGAGGTTCATGCGTGCCAGATAGGTGCCGTCGGGCAGGTGTCGTACCGGACGGCGTGCCACACACGAGCGGGCCCGCAGCAGCAGGTGGGCACCGGCGCCGGTATACGCCTTCCACAACTCCACCCCGGGGAACCCCCGGTCCATGATCACGAGCATCCCGGAGGCCGAGGCAGCCATTGCCACGGCTGGGTCGCGTTCACCGCTGTTGTAGCCGCCCACCCGGGCGTCGATGGAAGAGTGCGTGCCGGTCTCGGTCAGCGTCACGACTCTCACCTGCGGAAACCCGCCCGGTTTCCCGCTGGAGTCTTTCGGGCCGCCGAAGGCGAGTCGGTTGGCCTCGTTGTCCGGCACGTCCAGCAGGAACCCGTCGACCGCAGCGAGACGCATCCCCCGGTAGAAGGACCCGGCCAGCCCCGCAGGGGCCCGCGGACCGGCCAGGCGGTGGAAGATCCGCTCGACAACCTCCGGTCCCAGGCGCTCCCGAGCCCGGGTGAAAGACGCCTTGTGCGGGATGCACTCGCTCAACTCCTGCATTCCACCTACCAGTTGTTCTGCCACATCGTCGTAGGAGTCCTGGTGGAAGAGCGCAAGCGCGAGTGTGAAGTAGACCATGAACCCCGCCGGCAACGCTCCCGGCCGACGGTCCCGTTTGCGACACTCCGACAGGACCTCGTCCACCAACTCGGGCGTCACCCACTGTGTGATCAAGCCCAGTCGCACTCGCTCAGATACCCCGCTCCACGGATGCACACCCCGCATAACGGCGCGACGCTCAGTCCGTCACTACCAACTCAATGAACCTTCAAACAACGGCATTG
>NZ_JBIAIV010000145.1:0-1377 GCF_042871645.1 Streptomyces sp. NPDC005774
CAATGGCCATGAGTTAACGATCTACATGTGATGATCTTCGGGTGGAGCGAGCTGAGGGTGGGGCCGCGAGGCGGCTGACGGATGACGTGTCGATCGGGCTGCTGGCGACGGTGTTCCCGGAGGAGGCGGTGCAGGCCGCGGTGGACGAGGCCGGGGCGCGGGAGGAGCGGACGCGCTCGCTGCCGTCGAAGCTGATGATGTACCTCGCGATGGCGTTGTGGCTGGAGCCGGGCAAGGGGTATGTGCGCACGCTGCGGGGCCTGCTGGAGGGGCTGCGGTGGTCGCGGGGCGGCTGGGACGGCTACCGGGTGCCCAGCGACGGGGCGATCTCCCTGGCCCGCTACCGGCTGGGCGAGGCGCCGCTGCGCAACCTGTTCGACGAGGTCGCCGCCCCGGTGGCAGATGAGCGGATGCCGGAGGCGTTCTGGCGGGGACTGCGGCTGATGGCGGTGGACGGGACGGTCTTCGACCTGCCCTCGGGCCGGCACAACGAGGCTGCTTTCGATGTGCCGGCCGGCGGCAGCCGCCCGCAGGCCCGCCTGGTGGCGCTGGCCGAGTGCGGCACCCTCGCCCTGGCCGGGGCGGCCTTCGACTCCATCGCGGTCGGTGAACGGACCCTGTTCGAGCGCCTGCTGGACCGGCTGACCCCGGGCATGCTGCTGCTGGCCGACCGAGGCTTCCCCTCCTACGACCTGTACACGGCAGCCTCCCGGACGGGGGCCGAACTGCTGTGGCGCGTCTCGGCCTCCTTCACCCTGCCGGTCACCAAACGCCTGCCCGATGGCACCTACCTGTCCGAGTTGCGCGGCACCAGGCGCACCGAGCGCGTGACGGTGCGGGTCATCGAGTACAGCGTGGCCGACGACGACGGGACAAGCGAGGTGTTCTGCCTGATCACCACCCTGCTGGACCCCGAGGCGGCCCCGGCACTCGAACTGGCCCGCAACTACGCGGAGCGCTGGTCGGTGGAAGTCCTGTTCAAACTGGTCAAGGTCGACCTGCGCACCAGCGGCGGCGTCCTGCGCTCGGGCAAACCCGAAGGCGTACGCCAGGAGTTGTGGGCCCTGCTCTGCGTCTACCAGGCCCTGCGCACGCTGATCACGAAGGCCGCCGTGACCGCGGGCGTCGACCCGGCCCGCATCAGCTTCCCGCCCGTCCTGGACGCCGTCAAAAGCTCCGTCCGGACGGCCTTTTCCCCCTGAGCTCCTCGCGAAGGCCCTGCGCTTCTTCATAGCCGACCTCCCCGACATGCTCGTCCGCGACCGTCCCACACGCACCGCGCCCCGGACCACGAAACGTCCCCACCTGAGCTACCAGACCCGCAGCTCAACCGACCCCGGCACCCGCCGAGTCACCCGCACCATCGTGCTCCACCAG
>NZ_JBIAIV010000146.1:0-1371 GCF_042871645.1 Streptomyces sp. NPDC005774
TAATCAACGGCGGATCTGATGATCAAGGAGACGCCAGAGATGACCGAGACCGTTGTCGAGCAGGAGTCCGTGGAGAAGCCGGCGGTCACGCCGGTGCCGGCCGCGTCGGATGAGCAGTTGGTTGCGATGCTCGTGGACCGGGCACGATCCGAGGGGCTGCAGCTGACCGGTGAGGGCGGCCTGTTGCAGATGCTGACCAAGCGGGTGCTGGAGTCCGCCCTGGAGGGCGAGATCACCGATCACCTCGGATACGGGAAGCACGACGCCGAGGGCCGTAACAGCGGCAACAGCAGGAACGGAACCCGGGCGAAGACCGTGTTGACCGACGTCGGCCCGGTCGAGGTGAAGGTCCCCCGGGACGTGGCCGGCACGTTCGAGCCGCAGATCGTCAAGAAGCGGCAGCGGCGCCTGACCGGAGTGGACGAGATGGTGCTGTCACTGTCCGCGAAGGGGCTCACGCACGGGGAGATCTCCGCGCACCTGGCCGAGGTCTACGGCGCGGAGATCTCCAAGCAGACCATCTCGACGATCACCGACAAGGTGATGGACGGCATGGCGGAATGGGCCAACCGCCCGCTGGACCGCGTCTATCCGGTCCTGTTCGTGGACGCCATCAACGTCAAGATCCGCGACGGCCAGGTCGCGAACCGCCCCATCTACGTCGTCATGGCCGTGACCACCGAAGGCACCCGGGACATCCTGGGGATCTGGGCCGGCGACGGCGGCGAGGGCGCGAAGTACTGGCTGCATGTGTTCACCGAGCTGAAAAACCGCGGCCTGGACGATGTGCTGATGCTGGTCTGTGATGGTCTCAAGGGTCTTCCCGAGGCGGTGGAGGCCGTCTGGCCTCGAACGATTGTCCAGACGTGTGTGGTTCACCTGCTGCGGAACTCGTTCCGTTACGCGGCCCGTCAGGACTGGGACAAGGTCGCCAAGGCGCTGAAGCCGGTCTACACCGCGCCGAACGAGGACGCGGCGACGGAGCGGTTCGGGGAGTTCCAGGAAGCGTGGGGCAGGAAGTATCCAGCGATCATCAAGCTGTGGGAGAACGCCTGGGCCGAGTTCGTGCCCTTCCTCTCCTTCGACGTCGAGATCCGCAAGGTCATCTGCTCGACCAACGCGATCGAGTCCGTGAACGCGCGGATCCGCAAGGCCGTGCGGGCCCGCGGGCACTTCCCCAACGAGGCCGCGGCCATGAAGTGCATCTACATGGCGCTGATGAGCCTCGACCCGACCGGCAAGGGCCGCAAGCGGTGGACCATGCGCTGGAAGGCACCCCTCAACGCATTCCAGATCACCTTCGAGGGCCGGCTCACCCCGGCCAGCAACTGAACCTCAACAACCAAGATCAGCCGTTAACTTGACACACCC
>NZ_JBIAIV010000147.1:0-1322 GCF_042871645.1 Streptomyces sp. NPDC005774
GCCGGAGCCGGAGCCGGAGCCGGAGCCGGTTGCTGTGACGGTGGGCCAGGGTGCGGGCGGGATGCGGGTGGTGCCCGATCGCGTCGAGGGGATGGGGCTGGAGGCCCTGACCTCGGAGTACCGCCGGATCATGGAGACCGTGGCGGGGGCGGACGGTCCGGTGATGGCCAAGGACGTCGCCCTCACGCTGGGCCGGGAGACGACCCCGGCGAAGATCGAGCCGGTCCGGGGCCGGCTGCGTAAACTCTCCGACCGTGGCTGGCTTGTCCGCACCGCATCGGGCCGCTACCGACCACGCTGACCAGCGGTGCTGACGGCCGGACGGGCCGATTTCTGCCGTAACGCGAGAGCCCCCGGCGGGAGTTGGTAGATGTGTGACCAAAAACCAGCCCGCCGAGGACGCTCAGGAAGTTGTTTACCAGGTCCGCCTCCCGCTGTCGAAGCGGACCATCAGCCTCGTCGCCGACCTGATACGCCAGCGCCGGAACCAGATGCGCTCGCCCTGGCGCAAGGCCGAACCCGGCCGGCAGGCCGTCATCGTGCTCGCCGTCCTGCGCCACGACCAGCGTCTGGCCGACGTGGCCGGCGGCAACGGTGTCGGGGAGTCCACCGTCCGCCGCTGGGTGAAGGAAGTCGTGAAGCTGCTGGCCGCCCGGTCCCCGCGCCTGGACCGGGCGTTGAAGAAGATCGCCCGCAGCGGCGGGGTCGTGGTCCTCCTCGATGGCACCCTGATCCGCACCCACCGCCGCACCGGGAAGGACGACCGGAAGAACTACTCAGGCAAGCACAAGGCCCATGGCCTGCTGTTCCTCGCGCTGACCGACGAGAAGGGCAACCTGATCTGGATCTCCGCGGCCAAGCCCGGCCGGTCCAGCGAGATCACCACCGCCCGCCACAACAAGATCACCGAACACCTGCGGGAAGCCGGCCTCGGCGCCCTGGCCGACCTCGGCTTCGTCGGCCTCGACGACAAACCCGATGACGACCCGGTGATCATCACCGGCCGCAAGGCCACCCGCAACCACCAGCTGACCGCTGCCGAGAAGGAGACGAACCGCCTGGTCAGCCGCGAACGCGCCGCCAACGAACACGGCTTCGCGAACCTCAAGTCATGGCGGACCCTGACCAAGCTGCGCACCGACACCCGGCAGGCCACCACACTCCTGCGAGCCCTGCTCGTCCTGGCGAACAGCGAAGTACAGCGGTGACGAGACGGGCGGACGATCTAGCCCCGACGATCATGCCGCCTACCAGCGTGAGGACCTCACCGGTGGATCACGCCAGCCTCACTGAACTGCGGAAACGAGCTTGGCGCAGCCTCA
>NZ_JBIAIV010000148.1:0-1283 GCF_042871645.1 Streptomyces sp. NPDC005774
CAGGGCCCCGGCAAAGTCGTCGGTCATGCGGTCAGGAGAAGGTTGACGGGGCGGTCAGTGTCGCGGGCGTGGTGTCGTAGGGCGGCGGCGATGTTCTGGTGGCCGTGGAGGCGGAGGAGGGTGATCGCGGTGTTGCGGACGCCTGCCATGACGCGGGGTGCGTTGCCGGTGCGGACCTGGGAGCGGTCCTCGTCGAAGGTGACGTCGCGGACCCAGTGCAGGCGGTTCTCGATCTCCCAGTGCGACTGCACCCATGTGGCCAGCAGCTCCGGGGGCGCGGTGCGGGCGTCCGCGCTGGTGATCAGGTAGACGATCTCGACCGTCCGTATGCCCTTCCTGGTGACGGTGCGCCGCAGCTGGGCGACCTGCGCGGCCCCGGTGAAGTCGATCCAGGCGGGGACGGCGACGGCCTTGATCGTGCGGGTGGCGCGGCGCCCGTGTCCGCGGTCCGTTCTGGTGACAGCAGGTATCCGGGCCCAGGGCAGAGCCTTGAGCCTTGCGTACAACGACTTCTGATTGGCCTTCACGGTCAGGACGTAGTCGGCGCCGGCCTCGGTCACGAGTGCCGCGGTGGCGTGCTGGGTGTGCAGCGCGTCCATCGTGACCACCGCCCCGTCCAGGTCAAGGGCCTCCAGCAGCTCTCTGGCCGCGGGGATCTCATTACTCCTCTCGCGCACGGCGACTTGGCCCAGTACCGCTCCCGAACCGTGCGCGAGCGCGGCGACCAGATGTGGGGCCGGGGCGTCACCGCCGCGTGCGCCCCGGACGGTCTTGCCGTCGATCGCGATGACCCGCCGGCCCGCGACCAGCGCGGCCCTCGTCGCCGCCCATGTCCCCAGGAGCGCGTCGAGGCGGTCCGCGTCCAGCCTTGCGAACAGGCGCCGCAGCGTCGACTCGTCCACCGAGCCCCGCACCAGGCCCAGCTGTTTCACGGCTACCGCTCCGGCGTCCCGGGCCCACTCCCCGATCGCCGTGAAACCCCGCGCACCGGCCATCACCGCGCACACCGCGACCGCGATCAGAGCACCCACCGGGTGACGGACCCCGCGCCGACGGCGCGGATCGGGCATCCGGCCGAGCAGGTCGACGAGGAGCTCGCGCTCCGGGACGGGCGTGCGAACAGGCACGCAGATGCGAGACGATGGCATGGCGCGGGTGTTGTTCCCTGGTCGGACGGAAGGCGTAGGAACCTCCATCCAACCGGACCGGAACACGCCCGCGCACCTCACCCACCCGCAAAACCACATGTCACAGGGCTACCAAACGACTTTGCCGGAGCCCTG
>NZ_JBIAIV010000149.1:0-1236 GCF_042871645.1 Streptomyces sp. NPDC005774
GTTATGCGGCGAGTGTCATGTTAGCCGACTGCTTCTCGTAGGCGACGGGGCTGAGCTGTCCGTTCCTGGAGTGCCTGCGCCTGGTGTTGTACCTCGTGAGCCAGCGGAACACCGAGAGCCTGCATGCCCGGGCCCCGTCCCAACGGCGAACACCCTGGAGTGTCTCGCGTTTGAGGGAGGCGTGGAAACTCTCGCAGGCCGCGTTGTCCGCGGACGTGCCGACGGCCCCCATCGACTGGGTGACGCCCAACTCCTTGCAGAGATCGGCGAATTCCTTCGATGTGTACTGCGCGCCGTGATCGCTGTGGAAGATCGCCCCGTCCAGGCTGCCGCGGGTGGCCGCGGCGTCCTTGAGGGCGTCGGCGACCAGCGAGGTGCGCATGTGGTCGGCGATGGACCAGCCGACCACGCGCCGGCTGAAGCAGTCCAGGACCGTCGCGAGATAGAGGAACTCGCCGTCGCCGACGGGCAGATACGTGATGTCGCCCATGTACTTGACGTTCGGCTGCGGTGCGGTGAAGTCCCGCTCGAACAGGTCCGGGACCACCTGGTTCGCCGGCTCCGGCACGGTGGTGCGGATGTTCTTGCGCAGGTGCACCCCGACGATGTTGAACTTGCGCATCACGCGGGCGACCTTCTTCTCGTTGATCTCCATGCCCTCGGTGTCACGGAGCTCGGCGGTGACGCGCGGGGAGCCGTACGTCCCGTCCGAGTCCGAGTGGATGGCCTGGATCTTCCCGGCCAGGGCCTCGTCGGCCTGGTCGCGCTCCATGCGGGCCCCGCGGGTGGCGTGCCACTTGTAGTAGCCGGAGCGGGCCACGTCGAGTACGTGGCACAGCCGCTTGACCTCGTAGGTCTCGCGATGGTCCTCGATGAACTGGTAGCGGCTTGTTACCAGGTCATCTCCGAGGCGAAAAACTTCGTCGCCTTGCGCAGGATGTCCCGCTCGGTGGCGAGCGTCGCGTTCTCCTTGCGTGCGGCCTTCAGTTCAGCCCGCAGGGCCTCGTTCTCCGCTTGAAGGTCATCGATGGTGGGCTCGGAGGCCGGGGTGGTACTGGTCACGTTCTTCCTGGTCAAGCCGGTGGTGCTGCCGCCGCGGGTGCGGTCGGCGCGGATCCAGTTCCGCAGGGTCTCCGCATTGATCCCCAGGTCACGCGCGGTCTGCGCGATCGTGAGATCCGGCTCCGAATGGAACAGGGCCACGGCGTCGGCCCTGAACTCGGGCGAATAGACCTT
>NZ_JBIAIV010000150.1:0-1214 GCF_042871645.1 Streptomyces sp. NPDC005774
CAGGTGCAGCACGATGCGTCGTCCCGGGCGGGCGATGCGGGCCGGAACCTGGATGAGGTGACGTCGGATGGTGCCGGTGCGGGCCTTGGCGTGGAAGGTGGAGGCGAGGTGTCCGGCGGCGCGGGTGAGGTTGTAGGCGGTGGCGGCCAGGGTGAGCCAGGCGGCGTTCGCGGTGAACTTCCCCGACGGCAGGTGTCCAAGGGCGGAGTCCTCCAGGTCCGCGAAGACCTGTTCCACGGCGGCGTGAGCCCGGTGCATCGGCTCGGCGTCGGTGAGGACGAAGCGGCTGTCGGTGAAGAGGGCGTGGTGGCGCCAGACGGCGAACAGCTCGCTCTGCCCGTCCGGAACGCTCTTTGGGTTCAGCCGTTTCACGCGGCGCACGATGAGTCGGGCGCTGGTGTGGAATGCCTTCTTCTTACTGGTGAACGCGGTGAAGCCGATCTCGGTGATCTCCGCGTCGGAGACCCAGCGTTTGTCCTCGTCGTCCCAGATCGCATCGGTGTACTTGATCGGCGTCCAGGCGTCGTCCTCGATCGTCTCGATGGCCGCGCGGATGGTCTTGGTGACCGCGACCGCGAGGGAGAAGCGGACTTTGGCCTTGCGGCAGGCGGCGACGACCTTGTGGGAGAAGTAGGCGGAGTCGGCGCGGACGACGATCTGCGCGGTGATGCCCATCGCCCGCACCGTGGCCAGGGCTTCGCGCAGCAGCGAGGCGGCGCCCCTGCCCGAGCCGGCCGAGCCCTTGCGCAGGCGGGTGGCGACGATGACGGGCGCACAGGTGGTGGTCTTGACGGTGACGATCTGGAAGTGGAGGCCGCGGACCTTGGTGTAGCCGAAGGAGGCGCCCTGCTTGGCCGGCCCGTAGACCTGCTTCACCTTGGAGTCGATGTCCATGAACACCACCTCGTCGCCCTTGGGTATCAGGCCGGTGTGGGCGGCGAGGTTGCAGGTGAACGCGCGGGCCGCCGACTCGAGTTGGCGCACATGTCCCCAGGTGAAGGCCCGCAGGAAGGTGCCCAGCGTGGACGGCGCCCGCACCCCGCCGAAGAGTTTCGGCAGTCCGCCGTGGCGCAGGACGTCCAGGTCGTCGATGGAGTCGGCGCCGGCCGTCATGCCGCCCACGATGCTCATCGCCTTCGCCTCGGCGGCCGTGCCGGCCCCGTTCTTCGCGCCGGTCAGGTGGACCTTCTCGGCCACCAGGGCGGGCAGCCCGC
>NZ_JBIAIV010000151.1:0-1207 GCF_042871645.1 Streptomyces sp. NPDC005774
TCAGATACCCCGCTCCACGGATGCACACCCCGCATAACGGCGCGACGCTCAGTCCGTCACTACCAACTCAATGAACCTTCAAACAACGGCATTGGGTGCCCGGCGGAAAGTGACAGACAGTCACTTCAAGGCCCGTCTCGTAGGCGAAGTCCGCGAGTTCCTTCTTCCAGGCGCGCACACGGTAGCCGTTGGAGCCCCCGGCGTCGGCGGTGACCAGCAGGCGGGAAGCGTGCGGGTAGCGGCGGCGCCCCTCACCGTTCCACCAGCGGCGCAAAGTGGCCACCGCGAAGGCAGAGGTGTCCCCGTCGCAGCCCACCGACACCCAGCCTGCGTCCGCGCCGATGTCGTAGATCCCGTACGGAACCGCTTTCTGGGCGTCCTTCTCGGGGAAGTCGTGTGCGCGGACCTGCACCGGCTGTCCGGCGCGGTGCCACTCGCGTCCGATGACCGCGTAGTTGCCCAGCGTCTCCTTTTTCTTGGCATCCACGCTGATGACCGGCTGCCTCTCGGCAAGGTACGCCGTGACCTGGTCGTTGATGTAGCGGAACTGGGCGTCCCGGTCCGGATGCCGGGCCCCCTCGGTGGTCCTGGAGGTGCCCTGCAGAGAGAAGCCCTCCGCCTTCAACAGCGCGGCCACCGTGTCCGAACCGACCCGGTGCCCCTGACGCGTCAGCTCGGCCGCCAGATTCCGGGTGGACTTCACCGTCCACAGCAGCGGAGATTCCGGGTCGCCGCGCTGGTCCGGCTCGACCAGCGCCAGCAACGCGGGCACCAGCCCCGGATCGGCCTCCCGCAAGGGCTTCCGACCCGCGCCCGGTGCCCGTACCCGGCCAGCGGGCTCCTCCACGTGCTCCAGCTCCCGCTTCCCGCGCGACACCGTGGACTCCGCCACCCCGGCCGCTCCGGCCACCATGCGGATCCCGCCATGGCCCAGAACGCGGGCCGCGGCGCCCAGCGTCAGTCGCTGCTGGCGCTCATCGAGATGCGGCAGCAACAGCCCGAACGCATCCACCAGCTCTGCCTTCGTCCCCTCAGACACCCCCGCATCCTACGACCCAACATCCCACGAAAACCGAAGAGTTATTGATCGGCAGGTCCCTGCCGCCGGGTGAGTCGGGAGTGTCTAATCAACGGCGGATCTGATGATCAAGGAGACGCCAGAGATGACCGAGACCGTTGTCGAGCAGGAGTCCGTGGAGAAGCCGGC
>NZ_JBIAIV010000152.1:0-1189 GCF_042871645.1 Streptomyces sp. NPDC005774
CGATGATGGGGCTGTTCCTGGCCCTGGCGATCGCGTTCGTGGTGATCTGGCTGTCCTACAAGCCCGACGTGCGCTCCCTGGCCACCGAACAGATGACGGAGGCCGGCGCGACCGCGCTGCCCAACCCCGAGCCCGACGAACCGATCGTCGACGCGCCGTCGGCCCCGGCGGAGAACCCGCTCCCGGGCGCCGCCGCCCCCGGCTCCGGTGCCGGCTCCGGCGGTGGCGGGGGCGGTGGTGGCTCCGGCTCCGGCGGTGGCGGTGGCGGTGGTGGCGAGGAGGAGGCGGAGAAGGCGGAGAAGGCGGAGAAGGCCGAGCCCACCGGACCGCTGCCTTTCCGCCCGGGCGACGGACCCAACCTGTTCGTGGAGTTCGCCCAGGTGCGGCTCAACACCCTGAAGACGGACAACCCCTGCCGCCTCACGGCCCCCCACACCACGGGTCTCATGGACGAGTCGACCGTGGCCGCCCTGAAGTGCTTCCAGACGCGGAACGACGAGCGGCACGACGGCGTCTCCGTCAAGACGGACGGCCTCGGCAACCTCGGCCGGTCCACCATGACCACCTTGGTGATGGAGCACTTCGGCTCGGACCCCTCCGGTGTGCAGCTCGGCAAGAAGAACTGGGAGGTCCCGTGGTTCGAGAGCGCCATGCTGTGGGCGTCCTACACGACGATCGACCAGAGTGTGGCCACCGCGCAGGGGCTGTGGATCCGGGCCAACATGATCTACCTGCGCGACGTGAACAACCGGGTGAGCGGCGAGGCCACTCAGCAGACGAGCGCCAGGGTCAGCGTCTACCAGGAGGGCGTCGGCCTCCCGGTGACCGGTGTGGTCGACAACAAGACGTTCGCCTACCTGCACGCGGGCAGGGTCGTCGCCCAGGGGAGCCCCGGCAAGGTCACCGCCAAGGACTACCCGTTCCCTCCCGAGAGCAACTGACCGCCCGGACACGGCGACCCTGATCATCTCCCTCCCGAGCTGAGAGACCTGGACACGACGATGACACTTTGGACTTCTCTTGAGCCGGCGTCGACGACGGTGGATCCCGGTGGTAGTGCGACGGTGCGGTTGCGGGTGCGCAACACCGGTGATGTGGTGGACGAGTACCGGTTCGAACCGGTGGGTGATCTTGCGCCGTGGGCGCGGGTGGAGCCGCAGTCGTTGCGGTTGTATCCGGGGACGACGGG
>NZ_JBIAIV010000153.1:0-1177 GCF_042871645.1 Streptomyces sp. NPDC005774
TGGCGGGGGCGTTGGTGCCGGAGGTGGACGCGGTGCTGGCCCGGTATCCGCTGCGGGAGCTGGTCACCGCCGGCGACCCGATGCCCCTGCTCGTGGAACGCGAACGCGCCCTCTACGGCTCCTGGTACGAGTTCTTCCCCCGCTCCGAGGGCACCCCCACCCTCCCCCACGGCACACTGCGCACCGCCGCCCGCCGACTGCCCGCCATCGCCGCGATGGGCTTCGACGTCGTCTACCTCCCCCCCATCCACCCCATCGGCACCACCCACCGCAAGGGAAGGAACAACACCCTCACCCCCGCACCCGACGACGTCGGCGTCCCCTGGGCCATCGGCTCCCCCGAGGGCGGCCACGACACCGTCCACCCCCGACTGGGCACCCTGGAGGACTTCACCTGGTTCGTCCGACAGGCCGCCCGCCACGGACTCGAGATCGCCCTGGACTTCGCCCTGCAGTGCTCCCCCGACCACCCCTGGGTCCACAAACACCCCCACTGGTTCCACCACCGCCCCGACGGCACCATCGCCCACGCCGAGAACCCGCCCAAGAAATACCAGGACATCCACCCGGTCGCCTTCGACGCGGACATGGACGGCCTGATCGCCGAAACCTGCCGCATCCTGCGCCACTGGATGAACACCGGGGTGCGCATCTTCCGCGTCGACAACCCGCACACCAAACCCGTCGCGTTCTGGGAACGCGTCATCACCGACATCAACCGCACCGACCCCGACGTCATCTTCCTGGCCGAGGCCTTCACCCGCCCCGCGATGATGCACACCCTCGCCCAGAGTGGCTTCCAGCAGTCCTACACCTACTTCACCTGGCGCACCACCAAACAGGAACTGACCGACCACCTCACCGAACTGGCCGGTGACGCCGCCTCCTACATGCGGCCCAACCTGTTCACCAACACCCCCGACATCCTGCACGCCTACCTCCAGCACGGAGGACGCCCCGCCTTCGAGGTCCGCGCCGTCCTGGCCGCCACCCTCTCCCCCACCTGGGGCATCTACAGCGGCTACGAACTCTGCGAGAACACCCCCCTGCGCGAGGGCTCCGAGGAATACCTCAACTCCGAGAAATACCAGCTCACCCCCCGCGACTGGGCCGGCGCCGAACACCACGGCCGCACCATCACCCCCCTCATCACCCGCCTCAACACCATCCGCCGGGA
>NZ_JBIAIV010000154.1:0-1128 GCF_042871645.1 Streptomyces sp. NPDC005774
TGGCTCGGGTCCTACACCTTCGACATCAGTCGAACCTCCTTGGTGATTTCCACTCTTCTCAAGCGACTTTCGTGTCGCACGACCTGGTTGATCCACGAGGAGCCCGTCGGGGTGAAGTGCATGTGGAACCGGGGGTGTTTGGCCAGCCACGTCCTGATCGCGGAAGTCTTGTGGGTGCCGTAGTTGTCCACGATCAGGTGGACCTGGAGGTGTGTGGGCACCTCCTTGTCGATGCGGGTCAGGAACTTCTTGAACTCCGCCGCCCGGTGCCGGCGGTGCAGGGCACTGATCACCTCGCCGGTGGCGACATCGAACGCGGCGAACAAGGTGGTCAGGCCGTTACGGACGTAGTCGTGGGTACGCCGCTCGGGCATGCCCGGCATCATCGGCAGCACCGGCTGGGACCGGTCCAGCGCCTGGATCTGGGACTTCTCGTCCACCGAGAGGACCACCGCACCCTCGGGCGGGTCGAAGTACAGCCCGACAACGTCATAGACCTTCTCCACGAACAACGGGTCGGTGGACAGCTTGAAGGTGTCGGTCAGATGCGGCTTGAGCTGGAACCTCCGCCAGATCCGGCCCACGGTGGACTTCGACAGGCCACTGTGGTCCGCCATGGATTTGCGCGACCAGTGGGTGGCGTTCTTCGGGATCTGCTCCAGCGTCGTGACCACCACCGCCTCGACCTGGTCGACGCTGATGGTGGGCGGCCGGCCCGGCCGGGGCTCATCGGTCAGACCGTCCAGGCGGTCGGCGATAAACCGCCGCCGCCACTTGCGGACCGTGTCCGCGGCCACCCGCAGATCCCGGGCGACCGAGACGATCGGCGGTACCTCCGGCCCCGCGCACGCCAGCACAATCCGCGCACGCAGGGCCAGGGCCTGGGACGATGTCGCCCGACGCGTCCACCGCTCCAACACCGCCCGCTCATCAGCGGACAGCAACAACGGTTCCAGCTTCGGGCCCCGACGAGGAACTGACGCACCAGCAGCAGAAGTCACACAACTACTAACGATCAACTACCGGCGCAGGACACTAGGGCCTGTATTGAGTCGTGATCAATGAGTGGACCTCGCGAGGTCCTTGATCCAGATCATGGAGGCACGGAGGTGGAGTCCGGCTTGGTAG
>NZ_JBIAIV010000155.1:0-1123 GCF_042871645.1 Streptomyces sp. NPDC005774
TCATCTCTTCCTCCTGTGTGGATACCCCGTGCTTTAGCTCGGGGAGGAAACACAGCTCCTGCGGAGCAGGGCAACGAGCTGGGATTCGCCGCCAGGGCGGATTGCAGTGCTGTGACCCGCAGGTTTGATCTTAAGTCGAGGGCCAGCTAGTTTGTGAGCATGGTCACGAACCAGGTGAAGCGGGCGTTCAAGTACCGCTTCTACCCGACCGACGCGCAGGCAGCGGAGCTGTCGCGCACGTTCGGGTGCGTTCGCAAGGTCTACAACCTGGCGCTCGCCGCACGGTCCGAGGCGTGGACGCTCCGTCAGGAGCGGGTCAACTACAACGCCACCTCCGCGATGCTCACCTCGTGGAAGAAGTCCGAGGAACTGGCTTTCCTGTCCGAGGTGTCGTCGGTGCCGTTGCAGCAGACGCTGCGGCATCTGCAAGGCGCGTTCGGGAACTTCTGGCAGAAGCGGGCCAAGTACCCGACCTTCAAGTCTCGTAAGAAGTCGCGGAAGTCTGCCGAGTACACCACCAGCGGTTTCCGCTTCCGTGACGGCAAGCTGACCCTTGCCAAGATGCGTGAACCGCTCGACATCGTCTGGTCCCGTCCCCTTCCCGAAGGTACGACGCCGTCCACCGTGACCGTGTCGCAGGACGCGGCCGGGCGCTGGTTCGTCTCGATGCTGTGTGACGACACCCCCGCACCGATGCCCGAGACCGCGAACGCTGTCGGGATCGACGCCGGGATCACCAGCCTGGTGACGCTCTCCACCGGGGAGAAGGTCACCAACTCCAAGTTCGAGCGCAAGGACCGCGCCCGTCTTGCCAGGGCCCAACGGGTGCTGGCGAGGAAGGCCAGGGGTGACGGAGCGAACCGGGCGAAGGCCCGGCGTAAGGTCGCGAAGGTCCATGCCCGCATTGCCGACCGCAGGCGCGACTTCCTGCACAAGCTGACCACTCGTCTCGTTCGTGAAAACCAAACGATCGTGATCGAGGATCTGACCGTACGCAACATGGTCAGGAACCATTCCCTGGCCCGCGCCATCTCGGATGCGGCCTGGACCACGATGCGCGGCATGCTGGAGTACAAGTGCGCCTGGTACGGAAGGGACCTGGTTGCCATCGACCGCTGGTTCC
>NZ_JBIAIV010000156.1:0-1122 GCF_042871645.1 Streptomyces sp. NPDC005774
TTCAGTTCGCTATAGAAGTAGGCTGTGGGCATGGCACGCATGGGCCGGCCGACGGTCGAGGTGGTTCTGACGGACGAGGAGCAAGAGACGTTGCTGCGCTGGTCGCGGCGGGCAACGTCCTCGCAGGCGCTGGCACTGCGCTGCCGAATCGTGCTCGCGTGCGCGGACGGCGGCTCGAATACCGCCGTGGGCAAGGAACTTGGGGTCCACCCGGTCACGGTGGCCAAGTGGCGCAAGCGGTTCGCGGCCGACCGGCTTGAGGGCCTGTCCGACGAGCCGCGGCCGGGGGCGCCGCGCACGGTGGACGACGAGAAGGTCGAGGAGGTGGTGGTGCGCACGCTGGAAACCACCCCGAAGAACGCCACGCACTGGTCGACCAGGGAGATGGCGGCGGCCAGCGGGCTGAGCCAGTCGACCGTCTCGCGGATCTGGCGGACCTTCGGCCTCAAGCCGCACCTGGTGGACACGTTCAAGCTGTCCAGAGACCCGCAGTTCATCGAGAAGGTCCGTGACGTCGTCGGCCTGTACCTGGATCCGCCGGAGCGGGCGATCGTGCTCTGCGTGGACGAGAAGTCGCAGATACAGGCACTGGACCGGTCCGCGCCGGTGCTGCCGATGATGCCCGGCATGCCCGAGCGCCGCACCCACGACTACCTGCGCGGCGGCGTGACCACCCTGTTCGCCGCCCTGAACACGGCCACCGGCGAGGTCATCTCCTCACTCCACCGCCGGCACCGGGCGGTGGAGTTCAAGAAGTTCCTGGCCAAGCTGGACAAGGAGGTCCCTGCCGACCTCGATGTGCACCTGATCTGCGACAACTACGCCACCCACAAGACCCCCGCGATCCAGAAGTGGCTGCTGGCCCACCCTCGCTTCCACATGCACTTCACCCCGACCAGCTCCTCCTGGCTCAACCAGGTCGAGCGCTGGTTCGGCCTCCTGACGGACAAGCAGATACGACGCGGGGTTCACAAGAACGTCCAGGCCCTGGAGAAAGACATCCGGGCCTGGATCGCCGACTGGAACGAGAACCCCCGGCCCTTCGTCTGGACCAAGACCGCCGACGAGATCCTCGAACGCCTCGCCGGATATCTGAACCGAATCAAAGACTCATGACACTAG
>NZ_JBIAIV010000157.1:0-1101 GCF_042871645.1 Streptomyces sp. NPDC005774
CTAGGGCCTGTATTGAGTCGTGATCAATGAGTGGACCTCGCGAGGTCCTTGATCCAGATCATGGAGGCACGGAGGTGGAGTCCGGCTTGGTAGCTCTCGGGGGTCTTGTCGTAGCGGGTGGCGATGCCGCGCCACGCTTTCAGCCTGTTGATCAGGCGCTCGACGGTGTTGCGGCCCTTGTAGAGCTCGGCGTCGTGGCTGACGGGACGGCCGCCCCGGCGGCCCTTCTTCTTCCGGTTGGCGGCCTGGTCCCTCTTCTCCGGGATGACCGCCTTGATGTTGCGTTTACGCAGGTGGGCGCGGTTCTTGCGGGAGGAGTACGCCTTGTCCCCGGCGACCGCGTCGGGCCGGGTGCGGGGGCGGCCGACAGGGAGGCGGACACGGAGTTTGTCGAGCACGGGGATGAACTGGGGGCTGTCGGCGGCCTGTCCGGCGGTCAGGGTGAGGACGAGCGGGCGGCACTTGCGGTCGGCGGCGACGTGGACCTTGCTGGTCTGCCCGCCGCGCGAGCGGCCGAGCAGGGCGGCCTTCAGCCGGAGTTTGCGGCGTCGCCGGACGCGTCTGCGCTCGGCCCGTCCGGGATCGACTTCGGCCGCTTGTCCGGCTTGTTCCTCTTCGGTGCCCCCTTTGAGCGGGCCTTCTCCTCCTCGGCGGCCTTCTCCAGGGCGTCGAGCACCCCCGGCTTCAGCTGCATCCCGGCCGCGTCGTGGTGGGCGCGCACGGTGGTGGAGTCCACGCTGACCAGCGACAAGTCCACCTCGCCCCGCTTCGCCGCCTCGGCGATCATGCCCTCCAGCAGGGCCTCGAAGACCCCGGCGTCACGCCACTGCCTGAACCGGTTGTGCACGGTGGACCAGGCGCCGAACTCGGCCGGCACCTCCCGCCACTGCGCTCCGCTGCGGAACCGCCAGATCACGCCCTCGAACTGCTGCCGCAGCCGGGCGGGATACGGGCCGTACTCGCCGATGGGCAGGTACGGCTCGATGAACTCCCACTCTTCATCCGTCAGTTGCGCTCGCGTCATGCACTACGGACTACCTGATCCGCCCCCGATGAGGGGACGGAACTCGCAGATTGATCGCAACCGGATACAGGCCCTAG
>NZ_JBIAIV010000158.1:0-1090 GCF_042871645.1 Streptomyces sp. NPDC005774
GGCGGTGTCAATTCGTTGAAGCAACACCTTCGGTCAGGGCTCGCTGGAAGGCTTCCTGTGGGGTGAGGTAGCCGAGACAGCGGCGGGGCTGGTTGTTGATCTCTTCGGCGATGGCGGTGAGGTAGGGCTGGTGGTCGGTGATCTCGGTGCCCTTGGGGAGGTAGCGGCGGATGATGCCGTTCGTGTTCTCGTTGGTCGGCCGCTGCCAGGGGCTGTGCGGGTCGGCGAAGTACACGTCCAGGCCGGTGGCCAGGGTGAGCGCCGCGTGACGGCCCATTTCCGTCCCCTGGTCCCAGGTCAGCGACTTGCGGACCAACTCGGGCATTCCCAGGACCTGTTCGGTGAGCACGGTCGACAGGCTGTCGGCGTTCCTGCCCGCGGGCAGAGCAAGGATGACGCAGAAGCGGGTCGAGCGGTCGACGAGGGTCGCCGCGGCGGAGGCGCCGTTCTTCCCGATGATGAGGTCGCCCTCCCAGTGGCCGGGGACCTGGCGGCCGAGGGCTTCGGCGGGACGGTCGTGGATCGAGCGCATGCCGGCGATCCGGGCGCCCTTGGAGGCGTCGGGCCTGCTGCGGGGGCCGCGGGCGGTGCGGCGGCTGGGCAGCATCACGCCCAGCCGGGCGAGCTCGCCCTTGGGCAGCGCGTAGATCCACGTGTAGACGGCCTCGTGCGAGATCGTTTCCCCGCCGGCCGGGAGCGAGCCTTCCATGAGGGCCACACTCGCGTCTGCGGCCTCGAGTTTCAAACGCCCCGCGATCTGGTTCGGTGTCCGCCCGTACCGCAGGTCCGCCAGAACACGCTCCCGCAGAACCAAGTCGGCGTTCAGCAACTGCTGTTGAGGGCGCCGACGTCGCTGTGCGGCCCGACGGTCCGCGGTCGAGGCCCGGTAACCGCGCCGCGAACTGTTCCGGCGTATCTCCCGGCTGACCACCGACGGGTCCCGGCCGATCCGCCGTGCAATCTCCCGCACCCCTTCGTCCCGGGCGCGGCCGACCGCGATCTCCTCACGCTCCTCGAGCGTCAACGGTCTCCGCACTGCCACGAGCAACCCTTCTCACCTGCACTGTTGCTTCGAGGCTATGACACCGCC
>NZ_JBIAIV010000159.1:0-1088 GCF_042871645.1 Streptomyces sp. NPDC005774
GCCGAACTCCACGACGAATGGATCGCCTTCCCCCGCCGCTACCTCTCCAACGAGAGCATGGACGCCCTCTACACCGACACCCCCACCGTCCTACCGGCCGCGCCAGACGACTGATCGCCTACACCACGAGAAGGGACATGACCGCGTTGACGGCCGTTACATGGCTCAGCAGTGCATGGTGATGCCGTGCATCCTGCTGTTGAGCCCGTGTAGAGCGTGCAGCTTCGTTTCGTCCCAGTCATGGGACCGCCCGATGATGACGACGACACGTAGGTGGTACGCGGCGATGTCGGGGCGCGCGGGCCTCAGGCCGAACTCTCACATCCTCACCGGCGGTGGACACTGACCGCATAGCCGCCGCCGTCGTAAGGGGCGGCGTCCCAGGTGGCAAAGCGGTCGACAAAGGTGAGGCCGGCTGCGGCGCAGCAGTCGTCGTACTCCGGCAGCGTGATGCTGGGCGGCACGGGCAGGTGGGCTTCGTCCAGGCCGAAGCCGGCGACCATCAGACCGCCCGGACGCAGGGCCGCGGCCAGGCGCTTGACCACCGTGGCCTCGGTGCCGGTGGCGAGCAATGGGAAAACGTTGCCTGCGGCGACCACGAGATCGAAGTCCGCTGCGATGCCGAGCAGGTTCGGCTCGAACCGGGCCAGGTCGACCTGGAACCAGGGCAGTTCCGGCGCCTGCTGCTGCGCCACTGTCAGCATCGACGCGTCGAGATCCACCCCGACACAGTCGTACCCGAGCTCCGCAAGCCGGATCATGACCCGTCCGGTACCGCACCCGGCGTCCAGCACCCGTGCTCCGGCAGGCACGAGAGCTGCGCAGAACCGTGCCTCCCCGTGCACTTCCTTCCCGCTACGGGCCAGGGCCGCGAACCGTGCGGCGTAGTCCTCTCCGGACTTCTCCTCGGTCAACTCGCTCCAACGGCTCATGAGGCCAACTATAGGTCGACCGTGTGTCACTCGAAGAAGTGACCGAGCTCGCGGCGCTGAACCTCGATCCACCGCGTGATCTCTGATCGCGCGGTGTGATTGGTTTCGGGGTGGTTTTTCGGTTCCGGGCAGCATGCGTTTCCGGTTGGCCGCTGC
>NZ_JBIAIV010000160.1:0-1072 GCF_042871645.1 Streptomyces sp. NPDC005774
AGCAGCAGGAGTTCAACCGCAACCACCAGGCACGCTACCGCGACCGGCTCATACTCACCGCCTGATAGACAGCACCCTCATTGGATCTGCACCCGAGCGACTTCGCCGACGCACCCCCGGAAGAAATGACGGTGGAGCAGCAACAGGAGCTTGCCGCGCGGTACAACGGGGGACCGTACTGGGAGAACGACCAGGCGCAACGTTACAGCCGCGACTTCGCCCATCACCTGGACCAGGCAAGGAACGCGATCCGCTGATGCAGTCCTCGAAACCCTCGCACACCGGCGACAGGCCGAAGATCGGTCACTCCCGTCGCCCGGTGGACGACCGCCCGCACCACCCCGACGACGACCGCCGCCTGCTCCGCGTGATCCTCGCCGTTCCGGTGGTGCTGTTGACCCTGGCGGCGGCGTTCTTCCTCTGGCTGGCGATCAACACCCGTCCGGACGGCGACTGGGACCAGGCCGCGTACGGCGGGATCGAGCTGGCCTGTGCCTTGGCCGTCGTTTTGGCAGGCGCGGTGGGAGCCCTATGGCTGACGTCCTCGGTGCGGCGGGCGATGCGGTGGCCGTGGGCGGTACCGGCTGTGGTGCTGGGGGTGGCGGCGGTGGTGCGGTGGGTGTCCAGCGGAGCGTGAGCGCCCGGCCGGTTCAGGCGCTGCGGCCATGACACCGGCCTGCTCCACCTCGGCAACTAGTGTGATGCGCCAGAAATCGCGAGCTTAAGTCCCTTGCTGATTTTCGGTGGCTGACGGAGTGACCTTGGCGAGGTAGTCGGCGAGGGACTTGAGGATCTCGTCGGCGGTCTTGGTCCAGGTGAAGGGCCTGGGGTTCTCGTTCCAGGTCTCGATCCAGGCTCTGATGTCGTCCTCCAGCGCTTTCACGGAAGTGTGGACGCCGCGGCGGATCATCTGGTCGGTCAGCAGGCCGAACCACCGCTCGTCGGGTAGGACCGCTGCATTGCTGCAGCGGTCCCCCCTCAGAACCGGCCGTGCCCGATTTCCGAGCAACCGGCTCAAGCAAGCCCCTTGGGCTCGCGGGCGGACAGAAGTGCTGGTCTCCGGCCTGGACCG
>NZ_JBIAIV010000161.1:0-1016 GCF_042871645.1 Streptomyces sp. NPDC005774
CCTCCCGCCCGCGCGCCCCGCCGCCCCCGTGGTGGGGGGGGGCCACCAAATCGGGGGCCGCGGGCGCCCCCCCCCCCCCCCCCCGGCGCGCGGGGGGGCGGCCCCCCCCCCCCCCCCACTCCGGGTCACGACTACTTCGCCTCGGAGCCGCCGTCGGACTTCTTCGCCTGCTCGTCCGTCTTCGCCTTGTCGGCGGCGTCGGTGCCGGCATCGGCCGGCTCGGTGTCGGCGGGCACGTCGGCCGCGTCAGCCGTGTCAGCCGTGTCAGCCGTGTCCTTCTTACCGAAATCGACCGGCGCGTCGTCGGAGGCGGCGGCGGAATCGTCGGTCTCGGTGAGGGAGGAGGCGTCGTCGGGGACGACATCGGCGTCGGACTTCAGGTCGTGCTCGATGCCGTGAACGATGTGGTTGTACTCCTCGTCGGTCAGTACGGCACCGATGGAGTTCTTCGCGAACAGCAGGTCCACGCCGGGTCCGGCGTCGAGGAGGACCGTGTCCTCACTGACCTCCTTCACCGTGGCATACATGCCCCCGATCGTACGGACACCGGAACCCGGCTGCATCTGGTTCCGCATATCGATGGCCTGCTGCTGCTTCTTCTTGGCCGACCGGGTCATCAGGAACATGGCCCCGATGAGCACAATGAACGGGAGGAGGGTCAGGAGACTCACGGGTCGGACTTCCTTCACACGACCGCGATGGTGAGCGGCCTGTTGGTTGGGGGTATGTGATGCCGCCGACAAGGCGTGGCATCGGCGGAGTCTAGGCGAGTCCGCGCGCAGGGAACAACGCCCAGCATGGCACCGGGGTTCCTCGCGTGGCCAGTGCCGTCCCCCTCACGCCCCGAACAGGTCCCGTTGTCCGTTTCCGCCAGCTCGGGAGCCGGGCGGGACGAGGCCGAGGTGCGCCCATGCCGCCGGTGTGGCGATCCTGCCGCGCGGGGTGCGGGCGAGCAGCCCCTCCCGTACGAGGAAGGGCTCGGCGACCTCCTCCACGGTCTCCCGCTCCTCCCCCAC
>NZ_JBIAIV010000162.1:0-1005 GCF_042871645.1 Streptomyces sp. NPDC005774
ACCTCCATCCAACCGGACCGGAACACGCCCGCGCACCTCACCCACCCGCAAAACCACATGTCACAGGGCTACCAAACGACTTTGCCGGAGCCCTGGTGCGAGACCCCGCGATTGCCATATGGCAAGAGTGCCAGTACGTCCCTCCCGCCCTGCCGTCACCCCTCGTTCCCCACACCGTTCAAGCGTCAAGGAAGTGAGGCGAGGAGTATCGCCGGCCGTTTTCAAGAATCGCCATCACCCCGCCAGCCGCGAACATCTGCCCGAACCCGCCATGAAGGGGGAGACACCCTCGGGTGCCTCCCCCCACCTGTGATCGGAGTCGAGGATTCCGGGTTCCCGGTAACCGTTGACCCTGTCAGCCGCCCAATGGCCTTGGATTATGCTCTGCAGGACACTGACCTCAGAGCGGCTGGTCGCGATGCATCAGCATTCGTAGGCGTATTCCGCCTTGCCCTTGGTCGAGTTCCAGGTGAAGGTGGCGGACCTCCCGGCGCCGATGCTCTGGCAGTTGGGGTCCCAGTCCCAATCGACGGAGACGGTGGCGTTGATCGTGTAGCTGCATATGTTCTTGACCTGCGCCTTGCCGTTGGCGTTGCTGGTCAGCGAGGCACAGCCGACAGACAACGCAACAGGAGTGATCCCGGAAGGCGCAGGAGCGGCCGCCATCGCAGGGGTTGCTCCGGTCGCGACGATTGTTCCCGCCGCAACTGCCATGGCCAGGGGCGTCAGGATATTGCGAGTACGCGGCATTCTCTGGGTCCCTTTCCCTTTGAGCGCCCCCCACGATGGGGGGCTGCTCGCCCTGTTGGGCTGAGCCAAGAGCTTGTTGGCTCAGGAGAATCCGAACCACAGGAATGGGCTGTCCCGGACAGGACGCCACTGTCCGGCCTGCTCACAGACCTGTCCAGGTCCCAATGGCCATGAGTTAAGCCGTGTGGGGTGTGAGCTGGTGGAGCACGATGGTGCGGGTGACTCGGCGGGTGCCGGGGTCGGTTGAGCTGCGGG